>PBTO01000115.1 GCA_002726595.1 Gammaproteobacteria bacterium
ATGCTGGTGGCCCTGGGCATGATCATGTTGTATATCGCCGTGCGTTTTCAATTCAAATTCTCGGTGGGGGCAGTAGTAGCCCTGGCCCATGATGTTATTATCACGCTGGGCATTTTTTCCATCTTCCGGATGGAATTCGATCTGAACACCTTGGCGGCCCTATTGGCAATAATTGGCTATTCCCTTAACGATACCATCGTAGTTTCGGACCGGATCAGGGAAAATTTCCGCCGCATGCGCAAAGGAACCCCGATAGAAATGGTTAATGCTTCCCTCAATCAGGTGCTTGGCCGCACGCTGGTAACATCCTTTACAACCTTGCTGGTGCTGTTTTCCATACTGTTTATCGGCAGTGAGTCCACCCAGGGCTTCGCCCTCGCCTTGATAATCGGCGTGATTGTGGGTACTTACTCTTCCATTTACGTGGCCAGCAATGTCATCATCTATATGAACGTCACCAGGGAAGATCTGATGATCCCGGTTAAGGAAGGGGTTGAGTTGGATAGCACGCCCTGATCCGCGTGTTGGTACTGCCCAACGGGTCATTCCGCCAGGTGTTTGGCGATTTTTTGAAACAACACCCCTTTTTCTGTTATAGCCCACACCATTGCCTGTTCCGGGGGTATTGTTAATAGTAAAGTTGAACTTTTTTAAGGCGATACAATCACAAAGAAGCAGAAATTCGATAAATCATTGTCAGACGGCACGCGGCATGTGTTATGTTCTGTCACTGCTGAATTTAGACCGGCGTGGCGAATAAGCCGTGCTACATAAGATTATTCCAGGAACTACTTTTTTATGTCCGCCAGCAGTAAGTCAGCCAATCGAATATCTCGGCTCATTCCACTTCCCAGCCTGTTGCAACTGATATTCCTTGCATCTTCCCTGACTGTTGCCACACAACTACAGGCACAGAACAGCGAGTTGTTTCCCCGTCCAGCCGAGCTGGAACCGGCCATCGGTTTTTGGGTCAGGGTTTATACCGAAGTAGATACTCAAAGCGGTTTTCTGCACGATTCTCAGAATCTGTCCGTCATCTACACTGCCCTGCCGCGGAATCGGAGGGGGATCGAAAATACCCGTGAGCGCATTCAGCAAGATCTCAGAATTCTGGGCTCTGGCAGGCGTAGTAATTTAACCAGTGATCAGAAGGAAATCCTCGACTTGTGGCCGGCGGATGTCAGCAACCAGACACTTAACAATGCTGCCAATAATGTACGCTGGCAGTTAGGCCAGTCCGATCGGTTTCTAGGCGGTCTGCAGCGCTCCGGTGCCTACCGGCAGCATATCAACCAGGTGGTAAGAGAGAAGAACCTGCCGCTTGAACTGGGTGTATTACCCCATGTTGAATCCTCGTTCAATCCCGGTGCGTTATCCAGTGCTTCGGCGGCAGGCATGTGGCAATTCGGCAGAGCAACGGGACAGCGGTTCATGCGCATAGACCACATAGTCGATGAACGTATGGACCCGTATACCGCTACCAACGCCGCGATGAGCCTGCTGGAGTACAATTACAGCGTGCTTGGAACCTGGCCACTGGCACTTAATGCGTACAATCATGGTGTAGGTGGCATTGCCCGGGCAGTCAGGGAAACCGGTACACGCGATATCGCCACTATTATTGCCAATTACCGGGGCCGGGCTTACGGTTTTGCCTCGCGTAATTTCTACCCCCAGTTTCTTGCGGTTTTGGAAGTTGAGAACAATGCGCAACGCTTCTTCGGCGATGTGCGCTTTAATCCGACACCGGATTTTGTGGAGGTCGTTACAGATTCCTATATCGATGCAGAGGTCTTTGCCCGCTCGATCGGCATCAGTCTGGAGCAGTTGCAGGCGGATAATCGTGCGCTCAGGCCGGTGGTATGGGAGGGCAATAAACGCATTCCAGAAAGTTTCACGATCAAGGTGCGGCGCGGAGCTGTCGCCAATCCAGACCAGTTGCTCGCCCAGATACCAGCCGATTTTAAATTTCCAGTACAGACACCTGACATCGCATACATTGTAGAACGTGGCGACAGTCTGTCGGTGATAGCCAGGCGGTTTGACACCACGGTCGGCAGACTGGTTACGCTCAATCAACTGGCAAGCCGGAACCGGATCAGCATCGGGCAGCGTCTATTGCTGCCGCAGGATAATGACGAACTGCCACGACTCCCGCTTGGCACGCCACAGCCACCCCCGAGTGACGGTATTTACACTGTACGCCGCGGTGATACGGTTTCCTTGATTGCGACTCGTTTTAGTATCGAGGAGACTGAATTATTAAGCCTCAACGGAATACAGGATCGCCATAGAATTTATCCCGGGCAGGAGGTTACGCTACCAGGTTTTGAAACTCCCACCACCGAGTTAGCCGTCATCAACGCAGCCAATGAACCGGTTCCACCGGTGCAGGTGCAGTTCGCGGAGGCAGAGAATGAAACGCAGCCGGAAGCCGTCATTGAGGTGGCTGGTACCGGTTCAGCCGCAACTGCAACTACCCCAACTGAGGCTCCCGCTACAATAGCTGAACCCGAGCCAGTGTCAGAGCCCGAGCCTGAACCGGTACAACTTGCACTGAACGAAGTGAGGCTGCCGCCGGCGGCAGTTTTACCTGACGATCAGCAACTCGAGACGCCGGTTTCAGAGGACGATGAACAAGCCGTTGCCGTCGATCCGGTGTTTGATGTGTCGCAGAGTAATGCCGAGCTAGCGGAAGCTCTGTCAGCGGATCCTTCGGATTATTCGGTGGCGGCAAATAATTCTGTCGAGATTCAGGCCTTGGAGACTCTCGGTCATTATGCCGACTGGCTGGAAATTCGCGCATGGGATCTACGCAGGTTGAATAATATGAGTTTCAGTACTCCGGTCATTATAGGCAACCGACTGTCTCTCGATTTCTCGCGAGTCAATATTGCCGAATTCGAATTGAAACGGCGCGAGTTTCATTCCAATCTGCAACAGGAATTCTTCAGCCGGTATCGCATTCAGGATGTGGAACAATACAAAGTCGCTGAAAATGACAACATCGGCTCAATCGCACGAACCCGCTATAACACACCAATCTGGTTACTACGCCAATACAATCCCGATCTGGATTTCAACCGCATTCAAATAGATCAGGAGATTGTGTTTCCACTGCTGGAAAGCGTGGAGTAAAACGGCTCTTTGAGTCGATGTCTGTACTGCCCCGAAGAGCAGTACAGCGAGTAGCTTCATTCCTTATTCCCCACTTAAGTCTCTGGCTTCTCAGCGTGGGCGGGCCACGGAAACCGTACCCTCCTACTTTGAGGCATTGCTGCCGGCCTAAAAGAAAAACTGCAGGCCTATGCCGTTTCCATACTCCGTATCCCTGTGCACGGTAATTGCAAAACGGTTGCTCAAGCGGTAATTGAATCCGTAGCGGCGCTCATTATCGGTGTTCCAACGCCAGTCGAAACCGAAGTTCTTGGTTAGATCCATTTCGGACTGCAACTCCAATCGAAAATCGCCGTGGTCATCGACGCGCCATCCGCTGTCGATCAGAAACGGTAAGGTGATATTCAGCCCGGCGATCGCGATATCATGGCTGCTGTCATGGTGATGTTCCCTGGTTTCCATGCCTGCAAATCCGGACACAAATCGGCTGAAATGATAGTTGTACAGGAGGTGCACTTCATAACTATCAACCACGTCGGCATCCAGCTCAAAATCGAAGGAGTGACGCTCGTCGGAGAGGGTGAATTCATAATCCATGAACTGGCTCATGAGGTGAAATTCATCGATCCTGAACCATCGATTCGCGGGTTGCATCAATCTACTGGTGTCTTGAGTAAACAAAGAGCTCTCTTCATAACTCACCACCCTGGCCATACCAGTCTTCATGTGGTACTGATTGTGACAATGAAACAACCAGTCCTCTTCCGCAGATGCATCGAACTCGATCATCACATGGCCCATAGGCGGTATGTTTACCGTATGCTTTAGCGGGCTCCTTGCGCCGTGCTGGTTAATGACACGAAAGAAGTGGCCATGCAGATGCAGAGGATGGTGCATCATGGTGTCGTTGCTCAGATGAAAGCGTACATTCTCACCCTTGCGAATAATGACCTGGGCCTCTTCCCGGACTGACTTGCCACCAGGACTCAGACCACCCTGCTGACCAACGCGATGAATCCACATTATGTGGCAGAGACTGGCCATCTGCTGTTTATGCGTCAGGGGGCACTCATGGCAGTCGGCTTCGATCCAGACCAGCTTGTAAAAGAAGGCGACCCGGTGCTTATAGAGGAAGACGTGATGCAATCCCTCGGCATGCCAAACGTTAATTTCGATACAGGTGCCGCACAGCTGGCCGTGTCCTCGTCTGGGCATCTGGCGTATGTGCGCGGTGGTGTATTTCCAATTCAAGCGGGGACGTTGATGCGTGTGACGCCTGAGGGTGGAGCGGAACCTCTCGATTCAGTTTCTCTTGCAAATTTCAGCTTCTACTATATGAGGTTGTCCCCCGGGGGCGATCGACTTGCGTTCGTGGACGTCCAAGGACGCAGGGCTAACATCTATGTGCATGACTTTGCTCGCGACACCACTCAGCAGCTGATCACCGGCGGCTACCGCAGTACGTTTTTGAGTTGGAGTCCGGATGGTGAATCCATCGCATTCAGTACAAACCGTGAAGACGGTGTTAATAACATTTATCGTATGCCGGCGGACGGCAGCGGTGAGCAGCCGGAACGCCTGGCACCTTCAGACCAGTTTCAGTCCATGATGTCGTGGTCATCCGATGGGGTCATAGCTTACATGCAGGGCGGTGATATATGGATGCTACCACCCGATGGCGAGCCCGCACCCTTTTTCACCTCAGAGGTATTTGAGTCCCATGCCACTTTTTCGCCGGATGGCAAGTGGCTTGCTTATACTGCTGGAAGTTCGAGAGGGAATGAGGTGTACATTCGCCCCTATCCCGGTCCGGGGACTGCGGCTTTGATCTCCGGCAACGGTAGTGCTGCTCCCGCGTGGTCGCGCGACGGCACACAGCTCTACTTTCGACAGGGTAGTCTAATTCTTCAAACTGTGGTCCTGATGGTGGTGGATATAACCGAGGGGAGGCCATCACCCGCACGGCTGCTCATCGATCCCTGGCCTTACATGAATCTTAATCCGACAAGGAGTTTCGACGTTCTAGAAGAGGGTGGGTTCATCGCAACTACTATGGATGGAGCGCAGGTCGCTGATGCGAGTGAGCGCTATCGGGTCGACGAAATTCAGGTGGTTTTAAACTTCTTCGAGGTGCTGCGTCAGCGAGTGGTGGATTGAGTCAACAATCAAAGGGGTTTTCGCGGCTACATAATGCTGCAGTCGAACAAGAATAAAAAGGGAGAAACATTTTGAATTTTCACAGCGTACGATTCATTGCATTACTTACGATCATAGCCGGGTCGACGCTAACTCGCAGCTTCGCTCAGGACGTTGTAGTGCCGAGGAATTTCGATGCTGAGATTGAAGCTGCCTTGCGCTCGGCCAAGCGGGCGGCTGGTTTTGAATTTCTTGGCACACTCAATCGGATTTGTCTGCTGCCGGCCAGTGGTGGGGTAAACACCAGCGATAACCTGCCAAGATATGTAAGAGACCCTGACACCATCCCGGCGCGCGAGGTCTGGTACGCTGAGCCCGCCAAAGTCTATGACAATCTTTATTTCGTCGGCGGCAAGGTGCACACATCCTGGGCGCTGACCACAAGCGACGGCATTATTATTATTGATACGATCTTCCCCTATAACTCCGAAGAATTGATCATCGGCGGATTGGAGAAGCTCGGCCTCAATCCGGCGGACATCAAATACGTCATCATTTCTCACGCCCATGGAGACCATATCGGGGGCGCGCAGATTCTACAGGAACGCTACGGTGCCCAGGTTGCCATGGGCGCTGCGGACTGGGACCTGGTCACAACTTACCCAAACCGTTATGCAACCATGGCGCCAAAGCGTGAGATAGTGGCAACCGATGGGATGCAACTTATCCTGGGTGACACCATTGTTTCGCTGTGGGAAACCCCGGGTCACACGCCCGGTACGCTGTCCTATACGTTTACCGTTTTCGATAACGGCAGGCCAGTGAGCGTGGCGTATTCCGGCGGCACCGCTTTCAACTTTGTGAACAATACGCCAGATCCGGGAATCGAGAATTTTCAGATATATATCGAGGCCCAGCAGCACATTGCGCAGCAAGCGGAGGCCGTCGCTGCCTCTGTGCTGCTTTCCAATCACTCGGAATTCGACAATGCAGTTAACCGGAACAAGATGCTGGCAGGTCGTGGGGACGGTCCACATCCGTACGAAGTCGGCGCAGAGTGGGTGCAGCGCTACTTCCAGGTGATGCAGGGGTGCGCCCGCGCAGCGCAGTTACGGCTCGAGAAAGAGCTCTTCGAAAACCCCACACTTTAAGAAGGCCAATTCATCAGGAAGAAGTTCAAACCAGAAATATGCCAGTTATTTAAAACGGACGTTCAGTACAAATTATTCTATACTCAGCACTAAAATAGTATCGAGGGTATTTGTATGAGCATTACCATAACCGCTGACAGGTTTTCTCAGAATCCTATATCGACGCCTTTGATGCGCCGGTTCACAAGCAGGCTTGCACTTACATTTGTTGCCGCACTATCAGTAGCCTGTGCGCCTGAACAGCAGGCCGTCGAAAACTCGCCGACTGTTGTTTCAACAACCT
The DNA here is from genome assembly GCA_002726595.1 of Gammaproteobacteria bacterium. GTDB lineage: Bacteria > Pseudomonadota > Gammaproteobacteria > Pseudomonadales > Pseudohongiellaceae > UBA9145. The sequence goes on from PBTO01000115.1 coordinate 6,688, forward strand.
CCTATGCGCCTCAGAACCGGCCCGATGTGAGAGGAATGAAGGGTGCTGTTTCTTCCGATCATCCATTGGCGACCCAGGCGGGCTTGCGGGTATTGCAGGAAGGCGGCAATGCGACCGATGCCATCATCGCCATGGCCGGGGTTCTGGCTGTCGTTCGACCCCATATGAACGGCATTGGTGGCGACGCCTTCGGTATTTTTTATGATGGCGAGAGTGGGGAAATCACGGCGCTGAATGCCAGTGGCAGAGCCGGCGCAGCGGCAACACCTGAATTTTTTATGGCGGCAGGTGTGGATCGAATTCCTGGATCAGGCGCCCTCTCGGTGAGCGTACCCGGCGCCGTTGCTGGCTGGGAAGATGCTCATGAACGATTCGGCACGATGGATTTTCAGTCTCTGCTTGCTCCAGCAATCGATTATGCGAAGAACGGCTTTCCAGTTTCGACCCGGCTGGCAATGGATTTTGAAGAACAGGGGCGCTCACTGAACCAGGCCGGGCGCAATCTGTATTTGCCCAATGGCTCGGCGCCTGAGGTTGGGACATTACTTAAAAACGAAGCGCTGGCCGCATCGCTCGATACTATTGCGCGCGAGGGAAAGGCGGCTTACTACGATGGTGCGATTGCACGGCAACTGGCGGCATTTGTCACCGAGCAGGGTGGTCATCTGCGGGCCAATGACTTCGTTAATCACACCTCCACCTGGGTGGAGCCGCTTCGCGGTGATTATCTCGGGCACACGTTTCTTGTCATGCCACCCAATACTCAGGGGGTGGCCCAACTCGCCCTGATGGAAATGGCGAAGTCGCACCCGATCGAGTCACTCGGGCATAATACTGCTGAGTATTTGCACACACTAATCGAGTTGAAGAAACTGGCCTTTGCAGATCGCGATCGCTGGGTTGCTGATCCTGAGCTTGCCGCGGTGCCGGTGAATCGACTGCTCGATGCAGATTACCTGCGTGAGCGTTCCGCACTGGTCGATGCAAACCAGGCCGCAGAGTCAGTGGAGCCGGGTTTCGGCGATGAAATATTTTCCAACAGTGATAAGGACAGGGAAGATGCGGGTGATACCGTTTACCTGACCGCGGTGGATCAGTGGGGTAACGCGGTGAGCTGGATTCAGAGTAATTTCGCCGGCTTCGGTTCTGGACTGCTCGACTCAGAAACGGGCATCCTGCTACACAATCGTGGTTCACTGCTTTCACTCCAGTCCGGTCATCCCAATGAGGTGGCGCCGGGCAAGCGCCCCTATCATACACTCTCACCACTCATGGCGATTTATCCCGATGGAGGTTTTGCTTTTACCATGGGTACGCCCGGAGGTGATAGTCAGACTCAATCGTTGTTACAGATTGTGCACAATATGCTGGTGTTTGGTATGACTCCACAACAGGCTATCGAGGCACCGCGATTTCGATCCTCAGGCGGACTCTCGGTTGCCATCGAGGATCGTGTTACTCCCGAGGTGTTGTCCGCGCTTGAATCCTTGGGTCACAGACTGCGGATTGTTGAAGGTTGGACCGCTATCTTCGGTGGTGCTCAGATGATCTTCCATGATCCGGAGTCAGGTGTGCTGACAGCGGCGGCTGACCCACGGCGCGAAGCCTATTCGCTGGCCTACTAGGCTGGGAGTACTATGCGCTTCGCCGGAACAATCTCGATTCCGCAGGAAGTGTTCGCGGCGGTGCTGGAGCATACTGCCCGGAGTCTCCGGCAGCACTGTTCGGTCAACGCATTCTTGAGATGCAGATTAGCGATGCGGTCAATCAGATAACTGTAGAAAGATTGAGCAAGCGCAGGTAAGATAGATTAAGTACGCTTTATAATCCGGCCCCACAGTAATACCTTTTCTTGTTAACAATCAACACGCTGTGGAATTCGGGGCCTGCCCGAGTAATTTAGGAGATCAGCCATGTCAATCACCAACCAGTTGTCAGTTACCTCTGCCGTCCTTGGTTTATCATTATCCGTCGTGTCGAGTATCGGTCTGGCTCAAAGTGCTGAAAGACCCGAATTAAGCGGGGTCTGGACCAACGCGTCGCGCACCGGCCTGACCCGACCACGGGGCATTGAACAACTTGTGGTTTCTGCCGAGGAAGCCGAACAGATCGTGGCGAACATGGGGATAGCGGGTATATCACCTGACAATATAGCTGCCGGTCCGGCCATTGATCCCAATACAGGTGCGCCACCGGCGGGGGGACAGGATTTTGGCTTGCGTGGCTACAACCTGTTCTGGACAGATCCCGGTTCGACGCTTGCCTATGTAAAGGGTGAATATCGAACCTCATTGATTATTGATCCGGCAAACGGGCAGATACCGCGGCGGGTGAATCCTGAAAACTTCCAGCGGCGTAACTTCGGTATCCGTTATTTTACCGGCGTTGGTGATGCCGCGGGTCCTGAAGCCATGCCCATAGAAGAACGCTGTCTCATTGGATTCGGGAATACGGCCGGTCCGGGCATGATGGGTACGCTTTACAACAGCACCTACCAGTTCATCCAGACTGAAGACTATGTCACCATACTGGTGGAGATGGCCCATGATGCCCGCATTGTTCCTATTTTTGATTCGGCCGAGGAGGCGCGGGCCACACACCGACCCGAAAGCCACAAGCCCTGGTTTGGTGACTCAAGAGGCTGGTATGAAAATGGTGCTCTGGTTATCGAGACGGATAACATCAATCCCTTACAGATGGAGCAAAGTTCAATTCCGATAACAGAGGATGGCAAGATAACCGAACGCTTCAGCCGTTACTCTGATACCGAGATGGTTTATCAGTTCACAGTGGAGGACTCCAATCTTTATAGCCAGCCCTGGACTGCGGAGTTGAGCTACCATGCAACCGACGGGCGACTCTACGAGTACGCTTGTCACGAAGGTAACTATGCTATTGTTGGAATTCTTGCCGGCGCCCGCCGTCAGGAAGCTGAAGCTGAAGCTGAAGGAAGATAGAAGATAGAAGGAATTGAACGATCACCAGGGGTCGGTTTTAGGGCGGCTTAACTGCAATGACGTTGAGGCTCATCGCTCGTCCGTTGGCAAAATCCATATGTGGCAAATAGGCTCTGCTGTAGTCGTCGTAGTCTTCAGGGAGAAAATCTCGCCAGTCGTATAATTCGATATTGGTGAAGTTAGCGTCCTGAAGAAATTTCTGTAGCAGGGCAAAGTCGAAAGCCATGTGGTGAAAATTAAAGTCATAAGTCTGCCCCCCATAGAGCAGCCCCTGGCATCCATTAAGATTTTTTGCTGCGGTGTATTCAGCTGCTATGGCTGCGAAATCCGGAACAGCTAAGCGAATAATTCCGCCTTTTATCAATACCCGGTTCCATTCCACCAGGACATTGACAGTTTCGGACCGCTTAAAGTGCTCCAATACATGGGACGCGTAGATCTCCGCAATCGGCTCATCCGAAAACTGACCAAGGTCTCTGGCGTTACAGACGAAATCGACGTTTTTATACGGGATGACATCGAGCTGTTTAAAACCCGGCAACACGTTCTTGCCACAGCCAAATGTAGTTTCACTCAATTCTCCGAGTCGGGGGGATCATTTGCCACGAGAAATCTACCTGTATTCAGAAAATTTAACAATAAAGGTAGATGGACTTTAGCGGGCATGCGATTTATATTTCTGTAGAGTTCGGGTAACAAATGGTCCTGAAGAGGACATCAGTGATAACCACATAAAGAAGAGCAGGAGAATTTATCATGCGTTTAACAATCACCGCCATCGCTGCCAGCCTATTGCTGACACTGGCACCCATACAGGTCTCTGCCCAGGCAACGCAGAGCTTTGAGCCTTTTCATGTAGCAACCTATTCAGTCAACGGCGTGCAGGCGATTGGCCTGGTCCTGCGTGAGGAACTGATGGTCGAGATCGAGGCAGCGAACGACAACCTGCAGCAGAACCCAGCCTATCCGGAAATGGCCATGCCTGAAGATATGCTAGGCCTGATAGGCCTGTACGAATACGGTCTTAAAACTCGCCTGTATGAGATCGTCAATCACCTGGTGGAAGATGCTGTACTCACGGCGAGTAATCGCCCCAGCTTCATCCATAATGTGGCAGATGTGGATCTGCAGGCACCGATCCAGTATCCAGGCAAGATCATGAATGCGGCAGGTAACTTCTACACGCACATTTGTGAGGGATGCAGTGAGGAGGAACTGGCCGAATCCAGCCGGGAGCGGCGGGAAAACCGGGGCGTTCCCTACCTGTTTCTCAAGCCGAGCCGGGGTGCGGTAATCGGCACCGGGGAAGACATAGTCATTCCCGCTGGTCGGAACCGCACTGACTGGGAGATCGAATTTGGTACCGTCGTCGGCCGCACAGGTAAGTATATAGCAGCAGAAAACGCTCAGGACTTCGTCTTCGGCTACATGGTAACTATCGATATTTCAGATCGTGGTGGTAGAGGCGAAGAAAACCGCCGGTCTGACTGGTTCGTTGGTAAGGGACACGACACCTTCGCCCCCCAGGGCCCATGGATTACGCCAAAAGAGTTCTATGGAGATCCCATGGAGCAATTGCATCAACAGCTTTCCATCAACGGGGTATTGGTCCAGGAAGCCAGAGCCGGCGACATGATCTTCAATATCTGGGAGCTCATGGAGTACGCCTCATCCCTGATCACGCTCTTCCCAGGTGATGTGCTAAACAGTGGCACCACCGGTGGCACTGCGTTGGCAGGATTCGATACGGGTGTCCGCAGCGGCTTTCTGGAGCCGGGTGAAAGTATTGAAGCCACCATCGATGGTATCGGCACACTGCGGCATGATGTCGTAGCTGGTGAAGAGTTACCGGACAATCTTTCAGGTGCCCAACTGCCACCTGTGCAAAGTCTGCGAATTAATTAATTCCGCAGGATCGCAGACAAATGACTCTCATTCGTATTTGATGAAGAGTATTTGAAGAAGTCGCAAACAGGTGGAGGGAGCTGTATCCCACCACCTGTTTTGCTAATCACTGCAGCGGAAACGGCGTATTAATTTTCCCTTACGTATTTCACCAGTTGCCTGGGGCCGACCTCTGCGCCGTAGATATTACCCGCCGCATCGGCAGCAACGCCTTCGGCCGCACTGGTTCCACCTGGACTGAGATCCGGATCGGGAATGAAATACAACACGTGGCCGGTGATTGCACTGCCGACACGAATACCGCGACGCCACCCTGGATTAGACGTAGCGCTGGACTCCGAATCAGCCGCATAGAGCATGTCATTATCATCGATGAAGATGCCGCTCAGCCGTCCAAATTGCTTCCATTCGGTTATGAAGGTGCCATCCTGTTCGAAAATCTGGATGCGCACATTGCCGCGATCGGCGACAAACAGTCTGCCGCGGGAGTCAAAGGCCAATCCGTGGGGTGTACGGAACTCGCCGGGAGCGGTACCGATCTGGCCCCAGGATTCAAGAAACCTGCCCGTGCTATCGTATTTGGCAATTCTTGCAACAGTTGAAAGGTCGGCATTTGCGCCCTGACCACTGTGACCATCACCCACATAGATACTGCCATCAGGACCCACTATCACGTCATTGGGTTCGCTTAGTACCGGCCCGGTTCCATCCCCAATAACGCCGGGGGAGCCCAGTGTCATCAACAATTCACCGTCCGGACTGAATTTGTAAACCGCGCCTCCTTTACCTGCTGCGTTGGGATTCTGTGCCAGTTCTGCCGCAGATGCCAGGCGGGCATCGGCGATCCAGACATTGCCGCGGTCATCCACATCGATGCCGTGCGGCCAGATGATCATGCCGCCGCCGAAGGAAGCAAGAATGTTCCCGTCCTTGTCATACTTGATGACAGAGTCGACGTTGGAAAGAGCGCAGCTATTGGAGCTGCACCGTTCAGCCACCCAGATCGATTCACCGTCAGGATCGATGTCCACAGAACTGGTGGATCCCCAGTCCCGACCATCGGGGAGTTCGAAAAAACCATTAATGGTTTGATACGGATTGGGATGTTCATTAGTAGGATTAACCACGGTCTGTGCCTGCAGAGCCGTGCCAAATAAAAACCAGGAGACTATTAGCGAAATGATTGCCCATCGGGCTCTAACTGTGTGAGACATAACATGCACCGTTTTAATAATTACAAAGGGGGAGAAAGCATAAGAGCCTGCCGCGCTAATGTCCATATCTGCCGGGAGTTAATTAGGGATCGGCCCCGTTCAGGTTCACCTGCCCTGAAGCAATCTGGCGAATAGGGCCGCGTATCGGTCCTGCAAATTGTTACTACTATAGCTCTGCAAATCAGCTTGCGGCAATGTGGTTCCAGACCGGCGCAGTTCCAGCCAGGTTCTTAAGATGTCGGCCGCCGCCGCTTCGGCTTCCGCTGTTTCCGCAGCGGGAAACAGAAATTGCGGCTCCAGGTATTCCGGATATACCAGTCTGGCGGGCGCCAGTGGCGTGCAGCCACACAGGATTGCTTCCTGCATTGCTACGCCCTGAAATTCGTGCAGTGCGGTGGACAGCACCACATCACTTTGTTGCAAACAGGCGAAGTACTGCTCTTTGTTGTCGATAAATCCAAAATGACCTGCTGCAAGACCCGTTCGCTGGCAGTGAGACTCGAGTAATTCTTGAATTTGATCAAATTCTGCCGGCCATTGCCTGAACTGTTCTCCCAGAATGTGAAATCTGATGGGTAATTCTTCTTTAGCAATCTGACGAATAATCTCCAGTAATATCCCCGGGCCCTTGTCGTACTCCCATCGGTGATTCCAAACCACGCTCAGGTGGTCGGCAGCGGATACTCGTTCGTTCTTGTCGGGAACATCTATTGGTACGGGTAGCGCAGTGCTGGCTTCAAGATGACTGGATAAATTTTTCGGCACCAGATCCGGTAGCTGTTTAAAGAGAGACCTGGCACCTTCAAGAAAAGTGGTTCGATTATAGTTACTATTGAAGCAGATCGCATCTGCACATAAAGCAGAGTAGATGGGAACAAGTTGCTGTTCTGCGTTCTTGTTTGAAACCGTTCCCATCGGATAGGCAAATTGGTTTTCATGGAAATAGACCAGCGTGGGGAGCGTCGCCAGTTTAGGAATAAATCCTCTGAGGCTGGACAGGTCCACCATTGAGGTGGCGATCAGTAGATCGTAATCCTCCCTAAATGAGTCGGCTTCATCAAATCCCCAACTCAGGCTGTTGCCCCTGATGCGCCAGCTAAAATGCCTTGCAGGCAGAGCTCGTTGTGTCCACTCGTATGCGGAGAACATGTTGGCCAGTTGATCACGCCAGTAGTGATGGCTGCTGGTATCGTAGGCAGAGAGCAAGAGAATTTTTTTAGTCACAGACGCACCATTTTACTTTTGCCACAACCCCATGCAACTATGCTTCTATCGAGGTGGTTTCTCCAATCCGGTAAGCAATGGACTTCGGCATAGAAATCCGTGGATTTTTTAGCAAAGGGGCAGTTTAGATGAGTATTAAATTGTATGGGATGACATATAGCAATTATTACAATATGGTCAAGGTGGTTTTAATCGAGAAAGGTATGGAGTTTGAAGAGGTGCATCTTCTGCCGAATCAGGAAACGGAGTACCTGGCCAAGAGTCCAATGGGTAAGGTGCCCTGCCTGGAGACCGATGAAGGATTTCTTACCGAAACCGGTGTGATTATCGATTACCTGGATGCTCTGGGGCAGGGCCCATCGTTTTATCCCCAGGACGCTTTTGCCAAAGCTAAGGTCCAGGAGTTGATTCGACATATGGAGCTCTATATTGAATTGCCTGCACGCAGACTCTATGGCGATTTGTTTTTTGGTCGCCCAGTAAGCGATGAAGAGAAGGCTAAGGTGAAAGAGCTCCTGGAAAAAGGCTTCACCTCATTCGCCAAACTGGCCAGGTATGATCCCTACATCGCCGGTAGTGAGATTACCTATGCTGACTTTTTCTTTTGCTTCAGTGTAGGGATTGCTACTACAGTCTGTAAGAAGGCATTCGATTGGGATGCCTACAATGAGATTCCCCACATCAGGGAGTTGCTCGATACGCTTAATGAAAGGGAATCGGTAAAGCGAGCGCAGGCGGATCGAGTTTAGCGATGCGGGACTCTCTCGAGGATACCCACATTGCTGGACATATCCAGAATCGCCTCAATATTCGCTTCGATATCGTCGGCGGTCGCTTCTGAACCCAGATTAACGCCTTCATTTTCCCGTACATCGGCGCAGTAGTAGCGTCCACCTGCGGCCTGAACAATTCGGCCATTGGGGGCTTTGTCACTGCACAAAAAGACTACGGCGGGAGTAACCAGTTCCGGGGCAAGTTTTTCTGCGCTGTCTTCAAAGCCGGGCAGGTCAAGAGTCATACGGGTTGCTGCGACTGGAGCGATGGAATTGGTGAAGATATTGTATTTTGCGCCTTCCATGCGCAGCGTATTCATAAATCCCACCAGTCCGAGTTTCGCCGCCCCATAATTGCTTTGGCCAAAATTGCCAAACAACCCGGAAGTGGAAGTGGTCATCACGATGCGGCCATAGTTCTGTTCGACCATGATTGGCCAAACTGTCTTGGTGGTATTCACGCTACCGGTGAGATGGACGTCGATGACTGCATGCCAATTATCGAGTTCCATCTTGGCAAAGGTTTTATCACGCAGGATACCGGCATTGTTTACCAGGATGTCAATTCGGCCCCACTCGCTCAGGGTGTCCGCCACCATTGTTTCCACTGCCGCTAAATCAGTAACCGATGCACCGTTGGCAACCGCAATGCCACCGCCCTGACATATTTCTTCAGCAACCAGTTCGGCAGCGGCAGCCGAGCCACCACTACCATCCACTGCCCCACCCAGGTCATTGACGACAACTTTGGCGCCCCGTCGACCGAGTTCCAGCGCATGTTGTTTACCCAGGCCTCCTCCTGCTCCGGTAACTATTGCAACCTGATTATCAAATCGAATCGTCATACTTCTATCTCCATCTCCATCAAAGTGAAAATTCAACCCTCGGTTGAATTTAATGCTGGCTGGATTCTATGTCGTGATGGGCGATGCTGCAATGGATTGTGTCAGTCCCTGGAAATTTTCGCCCCCGAGTGTGGATAGCAACCCGAAATTCGTTATCATCCCTTACCTGTAATCAATTGCTATCGGGCCAGGCCTATATGAGTGAAATTGAACCCGTTCCAGCCGCTACGGTCGTACTGGTGCGAGATGCCGCAGTAGTTAAGAAAACAGTAGTTAACAAAGCAGTGGTTAAGAAAACAGCTGCGAACGAAATAGCGGCAGACGGAATAGAAGTGTTGCTGGTGCAGCGCAATTCGAAACTAGTGTTCCACGGTGGCCACTGGGTGTTTCCTGGAGGAAGAATAGATCAGGGTGATTTTCCGGAGGGCGATAATAATCCGGAGTACCTCGCGGCGAAAAATGCCGCGGTCAGAGAAACCCGGGAAGAGGCAGGTATAGAAATCAAGGATACCGATTTGATCCATACCGCCCATTGGACCACGCCCCCCAATTTACCCAGACGCTTCAGCACCTGGTTTTTTATCTGCCCCCTAAGCAAGCCGGTTGCGGTCAGTGTGGATAATGATGAAATTCTCGACTACCGCTGGTTGAGTCCAGCCGCGGCGATTGCGGAGGCTGAATCCGGGCAATTGGTACTCCCACGACCAACTCTAACTACGCTGAAAGACCTGCTGCCCTATGCAAATCTGCAGCAGTTGGTGGAAGGAATTAATCAAGCCAGTATCCGGATTTTCCCGGCAGATTCTCCCTATTATTGCGCTCCCCATGAAAAGGGCGAGACGCAGGGTGAAACAGGCGAGACGCGGGGTGAAACGGGTCAGACGCAGGGTGAAACAGACTAAAAAGAGATTTTCCTGCGTACAAGTCTAAACAAGCTGACCGAAGACCATATTCCGGCACAAAAATGTCAAAAAAATGGCGATTTTGAACAATCGCAACAATCTGACATTTTGTCCTCATTGACGGCTATAAGCGCTTGCTTTTCAGCCCCACTTAATGGGATAGTTAGGCTCGAACAGCTGAAGTACACTGGTTGGACATGTGGCCTGTGAAAATGCAGCGAAGAACAACAAATATGGGCTTTTTCACGGATTGCCGCACTAGTACCTGATAACACAGGTTGTGACCGGTCAGCGCCGCTAACCCATCAATAGCCACTGGCAATCGAGAGTCTATGTCTTCTCCCACATTTGATAGTTTGCGACAAACCCTTAAAAGCCTCCGCCGTCGACGCAGCAATCTTTTCATTCTTCGTCAGGTAAGCATCTGCGCCATAGTAATCGCCCTGCTAGCGTTGCTGATGACTGCAATATCTGCCTCGATGGACCTTGATAAAGCCGGCACTATCGTACTGTTTGGTATTTCCCTGCTACTGATTGGATCATTACTCTGGCTCTTGTCTCGTACATTGCAACGTCGACACGCGGACGATCAGCACCTGGCCCACTACGTCGAAGAGCATATTCCCGATTTCGAACAGCGGTTGATTACCTCATTGGAATTTACCGAAGAAGATCTGGTCCATGGTCGCCAGGGCGTGTCCCGACAATTTATTCAGCATCTGTGGGAGGATGCACAACTTCATGTAGCTGAACAGCAACAGCAGGTAGAGTCGGTAACGCCGGCGCGCGCCTCCTGGATTTCATTCAGCTCAGCCATGGCGGTGGTCGCTATCGTGGCGGTTATTTTGGTCAGCTCCGATGCCTTGTTCCAAGCGGGCAGTCGGTTAGTCTGGCCGTTCGCAATTAGTGAGCCGGTCGTGTTTATAGATGTGCCAGCGAATGTAGAGATTAGCGTTGAGCCAGGTGATCTTGAAATGCAGCGGGGCGACAGTCTCACCATCGTTGCCCGGGTGACTAATGCAATTCCTGGCACGGTGAACTTGCGACTGCAGGAAGATAATGTAAATTGGCGTGATGTCACCATGGCCCGCGACGGTAGTGGCAGTGAAAGTGCAACCTACAGTTATTTCCTGCCCTCGCTGCAGGAAGACACCACCTATTATGTAAATTTTGAAGAACGCATTGAGCACAGCTCTCAGCAATATCGCATCAGTCTGTTTGATTTGCCGCAGATTGAACAGATTGACGTGGCGTTCGATTATCCTGATTACACCGGCCTGGAGGATCTGCTCGAAGAGGATAGCGGCGACATGGTCGTGCCCGAGGGAACTGAAGTCGGGTTGACAGTTACGTTTAATAAAACTATCGCCAATGCAAATCTTCAATTCGATGCCCCCTACAGCACCGGTGATGAGGAAGAACTCGAAACAGTGGTTCCTTACGAGGATTTAGTGCTCGCAGTTGATGGCAATATTGGGCGCGCAAGTTTCACAGTTACCCAGGATGGTGTTTACCACATTTCGGCAACAGATCTGGGCGATCTGGAGACCAAGAATCCACTGGATTATTTTATTCGGGCCATTGAAGACATGCCACCGGAATTGGAGTTGAAGCGACCCGGTCGGGATGAGGACGTAATGCCGCTGGAAGAAGTAGTGCTGGAGATTGATGCCAACGATGATTACGGACTCAGTGAGTTTAGTCTTAATTACAGTGTGGTCGGGTTGGATGAGGTTGAAGTTGACTTCTTGCCTGAGCAAAACGTGCGCAATGTGGCAGGCAATGAACTGATCTATTTGGAGGATCTCGAAGTCGAACCTGGAGATTTTGTCAGTTATTTCCTTACCCTCGCTGATAACAATGGACTGGAAGGCCCGGCGGAAGTTATCTCCGACATCTATTTTTTACAGGTTATACCAACCGACCAGGAATTCAGACGCTCCGCCCAGCAAGGCGGCGGTGGCGGCGGCGGTGGCGGCGGTGGTGGTGACAGCAGTGCATTGGTTTCAATTCAAAAGGATGTCATTGCAGCAACCTGGAAATTGCGTAATCGTCAGAGCAAGGTTTCAGCAGAAGACTTCGCCTCAGATGCGGAAATAATCGCTGAATCCCAAAGAGAGGCAACCGACCGAGCCCGCATGTCAATCGACCGCCTGGCCGAGCGATTGAATTTCTCCGATGACAGTTATGACAATGCAGTTGAGAATTTATCTTTAGCGATCGAGCAAATGAATCTGGCTGCTCTCGAACTGGATATAGAGCAAGTCACCAGTGCCCTGAAGCCGGAACAATTGGCCCTGCAACATATTCTTAAAGCAGAGGCAGCCATCAATCGAACTGATATAAGCATGCAGCAAGGCGGTGGTGGTGGCGGCGGTGGCGGCGCCCAACAGGAACGTGAAGATCTGCGTGAGCTGTTCGAGATGGAATTGGGTCAATTGGAAAATCGTTATGAAACGCCGAACAGCGCAGGCGGTGGCGGACAAAACGCAGAAGAAATAAACAAGCTGGAAGAACTGGCGCGACGGCAGGAAGGTCTGACCAGGGCACAAAGAGAGCTGTCTCGCCGTGAAGAACAGATGACCGAAGAGCAGAAACGCCGTGAACTGGAGCGCCTGATGCGGCAGCAGGAGCAGTTAAGTGAAGAAGTACAACAGCTTGCCCAGCAGTTGTCTCGTGGCCAGCAAAATTCACAATCCCAGTCTCAATCCCAGTCTCAGTCCGGGTCCCAGGCTCAACAGTCGGGCAGTCCCTCTTCCAGCAGCAGTGGTGGACAGCAAGCGCCGCAGACAGCTCTGGAAAGAGCCGCTCAGCAAATGCAGGAAGCAGCCCAGAGTGAAACGGCATCCATGGCAGCGGCCCGGAGTCAAAAGGCACTGGAAAATCTGCGCGAGCAGCAACGTGAATTAACCGAGAAGTCCGACCGTTCTGTTAATCAACTGGCGCAAAACCTGGGTCAGCGTGGACAGCAATTGCTGCAACAGCAACGGGAATTGCAGCAAGATCTGCAGGATGCCGTTCGTCAGCAGGGCTTGGGGCAGACACGACAATCTGTGCGTAATGATGAGAGCATGCAGGAACTGATCGAAGACCAACAGCAACAGCAGAGAGATCTGGATGAGATCGAGGAAATGCTGCGGGCGATAGTGGCTCGAGGCGATAACGATGACCAGCGTCTCATGTCGCAGGCGCAGGAAGCTTCCCGTGAATTACGACCGATCCGGGAGGAGATGCAAACCAGCAATCGCGTGCTGCGAAATGGCATGGTGAATTTGTCGGTGGATATAGAGCAGGAGCTGGAAAGTCAGTTAGAAGACTTTGTCCAAAGTTTGCAGGCCTTGAATCCCTCGGCCGCCGGTTCGGCATCGGATCAGATTCAACAGGTAGCCCAGAGCGCTGAAGATCTAAGAGAACAACTTGAAGATCTGGAACAGCAAGCCCTGGCCTTTAACGAAGCCGGTCAACAGGCAGGCCCGGGAGTGCCATCGTTGCGGGAAATGCGAGATCAGTTACAGCGCAGTCAACAGCTTGCACAGCAGTTGCAACAACAACTACAACAACAGCAAGGTCAGCCAGGCCAGCAGGGTCAACCCGGGCAAGGTCAACCAGGCCAGCAAGGCCAACCAGGTCAGCAAGGTGGTCAGTCGGGGCAGCAGGGTGGTCAGCAGGCAGGTGGCCAGCCCGGTCAGAATAATAATGGCGGTGCCAGACAAATCGGCGGCGGCAATGCTAATCGGCTTGGCGGTGTCATCGATACCAACGGCAACAATTCTGCCTACGGTGATGCACGGTCAATTCGGCAGCAACTGACACAACAAGGAATTGAAGATTTTCTAAACCAGCCTGAACTGTTCAGGCAACTTCTTCAGCCCATACTTGAACTCGAAGGTGCGCTTCGTGCACAGGCAGAGTTGGATAATATTAACAACAAATTGTATGCCACTGTGGACGAGGATATACCCGATGAGTACAAAGATCTGGTTGAAGAATACTATCGTGTATTGTCCGAAAACCAGGGGTCACAGTAAACGGCTCCGTAGTAATGCAATTCACTGAACAAAATTTGCTGGCAGCATTTAGAGAAGGCACTCTGACTTTCGCCTATGGCATCAGTGTGCCCCTGTTTCTGCTATTTGTTATATTGATTGTTGTCGGAGTCTGGTTTAGCTACAGAACAACCACCCGGCCCGTGGCGCAGGAATGGAAAACCTTCCTCGTCGGTATTAGATCTGCCGTCCTCGTGATATTGCTTTTTTGCCTGCTGCGCCCGGTAATTACCACACTGCAGGTATCACCCCAGGAAACTTACCTCGGTTTACTAATTGACGATTCCCAGAGCATGTCGATAGAGGACCTGGCGGGTCGGCAATCGCGACAGAGCGCGGTTGAAGAGTTAATTTTTGAAAATGGATTGTTGGAGGAGCTGGAACAGAACTTTCAGATTCGAACTTTTCGCTTCGACAAGGATACACAGCGAATTTCCGGTGTGGAGAACCTTAGCGAAGAGGGCACCGCATCCTCCATCGATCAGGCCTTGAATTACGTAGACGACCAGCTTAACGGTTTACCTCTTGGCGGCATTGTCCTGGTGTCAGACGGTGCTGACAACAGTGACTCTGATCCCCTTGCCACCGCAGAAAGTTTTGGCGCACGCCAGATTCCCGTATTTACCGTCGGTGTCGGGCAGGAAGATATCCCGCAGGATATTGGCATAGTCGATGTGAGTGCGGCGAAGACGGTGCTCGAAGGATCTGTCTTTAGTGTCCAGGTTGCGGTGAATCATCAGGGGTATGAAGGAGAGGAAATTGAACTCACCATCATGGACGGTGAGACTGAGGTTGTTGCTGAAACTGTGATTCTTGGATTGGAGGGTGTTACTCGAAGATTTGATCTTGAACTGACTCCGGAACGGCCCGAGTTGATTGTCTATGATTTGAATATCGAGCTCAGGGATGACGAGATAATTAGTCAAAACAACCACTATAGTTTCCTGGTGGATAATTCAGAAAAAGATCCGCTGGACATTCTTTACGTGGAAGGCCATCCACGCAACGAATACAAATTTATCCGGCGTGCGGTGGAGGACGACACTTCATTGCGACTCGCTACCTATTTGCAAACCGGGCCGGAGAAATACTACCGCCAGGGAATAGAAAGTCCAACCGAGTTGAGCAGCGGTTTTCCGGAAGACCGCGAAGAGCTATTCCAGTATGAAGCAATTATCCTTGGTGATATTGAGAAAGACTTCTTCAATGCAGACCAGCTACAGATGATCGAGGATTTTGTAGCGGAAAGAGGCGGCGGTTTCCTGATGAGCGGCATGGTGGACGAGGAATTTATCAACACGCCCATTGCCGATATATTGCCCATCACATTGATCGAAGAAAGCTTTCTTCCCAGCTTCCTGCGTGGCGGCATCCGCCGCGGAGACCATCCAACAGGCGAGTTGTATTTTCCCCGTTTAACAACCAATGGCGAATTTTCGCCGCTGCTGAGATTGTCCAGCGATGATTCAGAAAACTCGCGCTTGTGGCAACAGCTTCCCGAACTGCAGGGGATTTATGTAACCGGGCGTACCAAGCCAGGCGCTACCGTGTTAGTTGAGCACCCACTTTTGGTGTACCAGAATCAGGCCCTGCCGCTGGTGGCCACGCAACGATATGGCAGTGGACGCAGTATGTCGGTAACAACCGCGAGCAGTTGGCGCTGGCAGATGATGTTAGCCTCGGAAGACCAATCCCATGAAACGCTGTGGCGGCAGATGCTCAGGTGGTTATCCGTATCTGCTCCAGCCCGGATTAGCATCGATTTCGATCGGGAGTTCTACAACGTGGGCGATGAGGTTAATGTCACAGCCACCGTGCTCAATGATCAATATGAGCCCGATAATGATGCCATTCTGTGGATGCAGAAAACCGATCCGTTGGATCAAATTACAGATACGCCAATGGAATGGGATATCGAAGAAGATGGTGTCTATCGTTCCAGCTTTACCGTCGAGGAAGAAGGCGTGTTTAATCTCCTGGTCGATGTAGCGAGTGCCGCCGGTGATGCAGCCCGGGACAGTTCTGAAAAGCGTACTGCCTTCGTGGTCACTCCTTCTCTGCGCGAATACACCAATGCCGGTCTCGATAGTGGCTTACTTGCAAGAGTTTCCCAGGCAAGTGGAGGCTCTTATTTCGACATTGACGCGGCTGGCAACCTCTCTGAGGCCATTGAGTTCACACCAAATGCCTACTCCCAGGAAGTGCAAATTGATCTGTGGGACCGTCCATGGTTATTGGGTCTGTTGATTCTCTTGCTGTGTATCGACTGGATAACTCGGCGCATGCGGGGGCTGTCTTGATGCTGGCAAACAGAATTGTGAAGAGCAGAATAGTAAGGCGACAGCCAATCCTGGCCATGCTGGTACGCGTCGGCATCCTGTGCCTGGGAGTTTCGATGGCCGTGGCACAGCAAGCGCAGGACGAACTCACCAGTGACTATTTTCTCGATCGGCCAGACTCGACAAAATACGCAGTCATAATGACCGGCCCCTCAGTGGGGGAAGAAACCACAGCGACTTTCAGACAATGGGCTTTCTCCCTGCACGATATTCTGGCACGGGACTACGGTTATAGTTCTGACACCATCACCTTGCTGCTGGATCGCGGGGGGCAAGGTGAACCCGGCAGTGAGCGTATTGACGGCGCTTGTGATTTAGCGGGGATTCAACAGGGACTTGCCGCCGTGCAATCGCAGGTGAAATCCGGTGATCAAATTTCGATTTTCCTGATTGGACACGGCTCCGGTGTAGATGAAGAAGCCAAGTTTAATATTGTCGGTCCCGATATAACCGGCGGTGAGTTTGCCGATATGCTGGATGCCTTTTCCGAGCAGGACATTGTGATAATAAATTCAACCAGTGCCAGCTATGGATTTTCCACCTCACTTTCTGACGAAGGGCGAGTAGTGATTTCTGCCACCCGCTCCCCGACAGAAAAGTATGATCCGGTATTCTCTCGCTATTTCATCGAAGCACTGGACAGTCGCAACGGTGATTATGATAAGAATAATCGTGTTTCCATGCTGGAAGCATTTAATTACGCGAAAAGCAGCGTGGAGCAATGGTATGAAGAGCAGGGGCGGCTGGCATCAGAGCACGCCGGTCTCGATGATAACGGTGATGCGCTGTTCACCCTGAGCCCAACTGTTGATGAAGCAGATGGTCGGATAGCTGAAATCGCCTATATCGACACCTTGTTGATTAATGACGAAAACCTATCCGAGGAAGCCATAGAATTAAAATCCCAAATGCAGGAGCTTGAACGTTCGGTATTTATCTTGAGGGGGAGTAAAGCCGATTTTCTGGAAGCCGATTACTGGCAACAGATGGAAGAACTGCTGGTTGATCTGGCGCGGACAACAGGACGATTCAATGAGACAAAATAAGCAAAAGTCACACATTTTAGTATTGGCACTTGTCCTTGGCAGTGTTTGCTCCCTGCAGGCTATTGCGCAGGACGATATTGCTACTGGTGAGTCTGCCCTGTACCGGGGGGAACAACTCTTGTTGAACGGCTCCTACGCCGCCGCAAGTGATGTTTTTCTCCTGGCCGATGGTCTGGATCGAAATGAAGGTATAGTTGGGGCTAGTAAGGCCTACGCTCTGACCGGCAACTACGTCCAGGCGATGAGGGTATGCGAGGAAGCCATAGAAGACGGAGATTATGCACGTTTCCCGCTAATCAGCACGCAGTTGGCAGAAGTCAAGCGGGCTGTGGGTGAATCCAGTGAAGCGCTTGCGATACTGAGTTCGGTAATCGAAGAGCAATATGAAGCGCCAGTTCGCACACTTGTGCAGTACGGTAGCCTGCTACAGTTTGTCGGACAGAAGCAGGAAGCATTTGAATTTCTTGATCGGGTAATTCAGCGTTACAACAATGGCCTGGTATTTAGTTCTGAAGATGTTGCCATGGTGGCTCTGGCAAGTTGGCTGCTGGATAATTTTCATGATGCCAATAGCCTGTTTAATGAGGCCACGCGTGCCAATCCCAATAATCTTGAAGCCCATACTCTGTGGGGCGATTTATTCCTGGAAAAATACAATGCATCCGATGCTGAGCGTTCCTATCAGGCGGCGCTGGATCTAAACCGCCGCTACGTCCCGGCATTGGTAGGTATTACCAAGGTCGTCGGTGATGAGAGAGCGATTCAGCGGGCGCTGGCTATCAATCCGCGCTATGTACCGGCACTCGAAGCCTATGGGCAGTTATTGCTGCTCAATAACCGCAAAGAAGAAGCGCAGAGTATTTTCGATCAGGTTCTGGCCATCAATCCAGAATCCTTGAAAACTCTGAGTGTGCTGGCAGCACAGGCGATGCTGGAAGAGCGGCAGGAAGACTACGACGAGTTGCTGAGCAGGGTAGAAGCCTTCACTCCCAATAATCCCAAGTTCCTGGGTGATATTGCTGACACCCACGGCAATAGCTACCGGTTCACCGAGGCTGTCGAATTTGCTCGTGCCGCGATTGCTGCAGACCCGCAGTACTGGCAGGGGTATACATTACTGGGAAGTAATCTGATTCGCCTGGGCGAGGAAGAAGAAGGCAAGGCAAATCTCGAAATTGGCTTTGAAAACGATCCTTTCAATGTAATGACTTCTAATATGCTAACGGTGTTTGACACCCTGGCTACCTATACAACCCAGGAAAGTGAGCACTTCAAGGTGCACATGAGCGAGCATGATGCAGATATACTCTGGCCCTATCTTGAGCCATTACTGGAAGAAGGCTGGACCACACTGACGGAGAAGTATAATTACGAACCGGAAAGTCCAGTACTAATCGAAATATTTGAGAAAACTGAAGACTTTGCAGTGAGATCGGTCGGCTTGCCCGATATTGGGCCATTAGTGGGAATTTGTTTCGGCAAGGTTATTACACTGATCTCGCCGGATACACTCACCGCCAACTGGCAGGAAATAGTCTGGCATGAATTCATGCATGTTATAACATTACAGATGACAAACAATCGCATGCCGCGCTGGTTGTCGGAAGGCATCTCTGTCTGGGAAGAGCGGGAGGGAAGGCCGTACTGGGGCAGAAGCCAGGGCCTGGACCTGGTAAGAGCAGCGCAGCAGGACAAGTTGTTGCCCGTAGGTGAGCTAAATTCCGGTTTTACCGGCGCGCGGAATAATGCAGACCTCGGTTTTGCCTACTTCCAGTCCTATCTGGTAGTGGACTTTATCACCAGCGAATACGGTTTCGATAAACTGGTGGAACTGGTAGATCAGTATGGCCTGATCAAGGAAGATAGCGAGAGATTCCAGGAAGTTTTCGGTCAATCACTGAATGCTTTCGACAGTGGCTTTAGTGCCTGGATATCGCGTCGAGTGGAAGAAATTAATGTCTACGTTCATACCGAAGATGTGCCGGATGAAGGCGAGGGCCACGGTCACGGGGTAAGAGAAAATGCCAGTGCCATACTGGCTGAACTATATAATAATGCCTCGCTGAAGCAACTGATGCGTTCGCGAATCGAAGAGAATGCACGGGATTTTCAGGCTCATCTGCAACTCGGTATAGTTCTGTTCAAGGAAGAGGGTTTTATGGAGGCTAAGTTCTATCTGGAACAGGCCCACGAATTGTTACCAACCTATACAGGCTATCCCAGCCCAGCACTGGTACTGTCCCAGATTTATGAGCAGGAGGGCAATCGCCCCGCTCAGTTGGAACAACTTGAAATACTGGTAGAGAATCAACAGCATGACTATGACTCGGCGATGATTCTGGCTGAGGCGGCCCTGGAAGGCGGCGACACTGAAGCGGCAGAATATTATATCGACCGGGCAATCCAGGTCGATCCTTACAGGTCGGACGTGCATGAGCTCAAAGCCAGGTTTGCCGAATCCACCGACGATAGCGAACTGGCAGTAACCGAGTATGAAGTGCTGGTAAAACTGGAAATAAACGATCCAGTAGAGGCAAGGACAAACCTGGCGGAGGCGTATTTGAAAAATGGCCAGGTGCAACAGGCGAAACAAAATATATTGAGTGCGTTGGAAATTGCACCCAGCTACGAGCGGGCTCAGCAGGTATTATTGCAATCTGTGGATCAAGGTGATGCGCCCACTAATTAATCAGAGATGCCTCAAATTGGTAAACCGTTGCAGAAGATTACTGGTATTTTTATCTCTGCTGTTGCTGATGCCTGCGGCATCGGCCCAGGTATTGCTATTCGGTTCCAACGAAGGTCTTGCTATCTATGGTACCGATATCACGGAATTTACCTGGGTTCGAGGTCGCTACACAAACCACGGTGGTGGGCGAGGACGTGGACGTGGATATGGCCGACGCGGTGGCTGGTGGGATACCGACTATCCTGACTCGGACGAAAATTTTCTCAGGGGCGTTCAGCGTTACACCAATATCGATACGAACCCGCGTAATCACGACTTCGTTGAGTTGACCGACCCCAGGCTGTTTGAGCATATCTTCCTTTATATGAATTGGAAACGTGTTCCCATCGGCTCCACCTTTAGCGGACCCAATTTTACGCCTGAAGAAATTGAAGCACTGCGTGAATTCATGTTCCGTGGTGGATTTGTTATGGTGGACGATTTTTGGGGGCAGCCCCATCTTGATGACATGTTTATGGAAATGAACAAGATATGGCCGGACCGAGAGATTATTCAGCTCAATACCAGCCATGAAATATTTCACACTTTCTTCGATATTGACCAGTTGGCTCAGGTTCCAGGACGCATGGTAACCTGGGATCTCGGTGGCTATTTCTCGCTGGATGATCCGAACTATCCACCCGCTGTCTATGCCGTACTCGACGACGATGGGCGGGTAATGATGGTTGCCAATTACAATACCGATCTCGGAGATGGGTGGGAACATACTTTCTACGAACCCTACCCAACCAAGTACACGAACGAAGCCTATAAGATAGGCATTAATTTTTTAATCTATGCATTTAGTCACTGAAAGATAGGAACCACCCATGGCAGAAGAAGAAGTAGAAGCAGCAGCAAAAGTAGCAGAATCAGAAGAAGTAGCTGAAGCGGCTGCATCGGAAGAAGTAACCGAAGCAGCGGAAGAGGCCGAGGCGACAGAAGCAGAAGAAGTATCCGAAGCAGCTGAGGCGGCGGGAGCAGAAGAAGTAGCCGAAGTTACAGAAGCAGCTGAGGCGGCGGGAGCAGAAGAAGTAGCCGAAGTTACCGAATCAGCAGATGCGGACGAAGTATTGGAAATTGAAAGTGAGGACGATCTGCTGCTGGTAAAGAAAATGCAGGACGGCAGGGATCAAATTGTTGGCGAAATAAAGAAAATAATTATTGGCCAGGAAGAGATTATCGATGAGTTGCTTATAGCCCTGTTTGCCGGTGGTCACTGTCTGGTAACCGGTGTTCCCGGTTTGGCGAAAACACTTTTGATCAAGACTGTTGCCGATATCCTGGAAGTTGACTTCAGCCGGATCCAATTTACACCCGATCTGATGCCGGCCGATGTTGTCGGTTCGGAAATAGTAGAGGAAACCAGCGGAAAACGGAAACTGAAATTTGTCAAAGGTCCTATTTTTACCAGCATCCTGCTCGCTGATGAAATTAATCGAACACCGCCCAAGACCCAGTCCTCGTTGCTGGAGGCGATGGAAGAGAAGCAGGTTACGGCGGCTGGCAAAACCTATCCCATGCTTGCGCCCTTCTTCGTGCTGGCTACTCAGAACCCGATTGAACTGGAAGGCACCTATCCGCTACCGGAGGCCCAGTTGGACCGGTTCATGTTCAAGATTGAGCTGGGTTATTTATCTGAAGAGGATGAGGTTACAGTGGTAAGCACCACTACCCAGACTAACGAAGCCACACTTTCACATCCACTAGGTGGTAAAGATATTCTTGAGTTTCAACGCATAGCCCGCCAGGTTCCTGCTGCCCAGGCAGTAATTCGATATGCAGTAAGACTGGTACACGCTTCACGCCCACAAAATGAGTCTTCGCCCGATTTTATAAAAGACTGGGTAAGTTGGGGAGGGGGAATTCGCGCCTCACAGAATCTTATTCTTGCCGGTAAGGTCAGAGCCTTGCTGCTTGGCCGCTACAATGTTTCCTATGGTGATGTGCGTGCCCTGGCCCATTCGGTAATGCGTCATAGAATTTTACTGAATTTTCATGCCGAGGCGGAACGGGTCACAACCGATGATGTGATAACACGATTGCTGGAATCGGTGCCAGAACCGTCATCTGATATTTAAGTAGCCTCTGATCAGCAGACATCCCTATGACTGAGACTCTCAATTTTCTGGACCCCAAGGTGCTCGCCAGTTTGCATAATCTGGAGCTGCGCGCACGGGTTGTAGTGGAGGGGTTTTTATCCGGATTACACAAGAGTCCGCATCGCGGTTTTAGCGTTGAGTTTAACGATTATCGCCATTATCAACGGGGCGATGATATGCGCCATGTTGACTGGAAACTCTACGCTCGAAGTGAAAAATTATATATAAAGCAGTACGAAGATGAGACCAATGTGCGTTGCGTGATCGTTCTGGATACCAGCGCTTCGATGTCTTATACCTCAGGTGGCATAAGCAAGCTCGATTACGGGATCACGCTGGCTTCTTCGCTGGCTTATTTCATCATGCGGCAACGGGATGCGGTTGGCCTCATTACCTTCGATGATCAGATTAGAGATTATATTCCGGCAAAATGCAGACAGCCGCATTTAATGCGAATATTACGTACGCTCGCCCACGTAGAGGCTGGAGAAAAGACCGATGCGGTGAAGCCGCTTACAGATCTGGCGGCCTCTCTCCGGAAAAAAAGCATGGTCGTGTTAATCACTGATATGCTGGATGACGAGACACGGGTCATAAATACCTTGCAGAACTTGAGAGGAATGGGCAATGATGTCATTGCGTTTCATGTCATGGATGATGCCGAGCTAAATTTTCCGTTTAATGAAGCCTCTGAGTTTATTGATATGGAGAACAATGAATCCTACATCACCTCACCAGCGGCAATACACAAGTCTTACATGGAAAATTTGAATGAGTTCCTCGAGTTCTGCAAAAAAAAGTGTCAGAGCAGTGGTGTAGATTACTGTCTGCTGAATACGGCCGAGCCACTGGATGAGGCGCTTTCATCCTACATGACCAAACGCAGCAAGAGTTTCTAGGGTAACACTGAACAATGGTCTTTCTCTCACCTCTATTTCTATTTGGCTTATTGGCAGCGGCACTTCCGATCGCGATTCACCTCATTCGCAAGGAAAAACCACCGAAAATGATGTTCAGTACCATTCGATTTTTGAAGAAAACGTCGAAGAAACTGATCCTGTTTCAACAGATTCAGCAGTGGCTTCTGCTCCTGTTGCGTGCGGTTGTTATTATGCTGCTGGTAATTGCATTTGCCAGGCCCCTGGTCGATCAATCGGTATCAAGATTACTGGATGTAGAGCCCCAATCGGTAGTAATTCTTCTGGATAACTCCATGAGTATGCGCTATGGCGAGAGTTTTGTGGACGCTAAAGCCGCCGCAGTTGAAATTCTGGATGATTTATCCCCAGGTGATGAAGCGGCACTGGTCCTGTTCTCCAATTCTGCCGAAACTGTTCGTGAGTTAACAACCGATGTTGATAGCCTGAGAAGTTTTGTTGAGGGTATCGGTCAGCCAGGCTACGGGACCACTCGATATATGCCTAATCTGCGGCTGGCAGATCAGTTGCTGGAATCATCACGATTTGAAAACCGGGCAGTCTATATGATTTCTGACTATCAGGAAGAAGGACTGGATGGTAGCGATGATAATTGGAAACTGGCACCCGGCGTAGGCTTCACCGGTATTGATGTGGGTAGCGAGGAAAGTACCAATTTGGTGCTAACCGATGTCAGATCCCCTGAAACCTTGCTGGAAGATTCTGCCGAGCAGCAGATATTAGTTCGGGTCAGAAGTTCCGGGACGGTACATGTTAGCCAGGGTGAGGTCACACTGGGAATTGATGGCAACCTGGTGGACCGGGTTCCTGTAGATCTGGCAGATCAATCGGAACAGGTGGTTGATTTGACGGCTGTATTCGACACAGAAGGGACTCATGTTGGAGAGGTAACCCTGAATGGGGACAGCTTTGCCGTTGACAATAAATTTTATTTCACCGTGGATGTGCTGCCAAAAATCAGGGTATTGGTGGTTAATGGTGAAGCATCAGATGACTGGTTTGATGATGAGGGGCACTGGTTTGGGCTTGCCGTTAGTAGTGCAGCAGAATCACCCTTCACTCTTGAATCAGTCGAACCAGCCGCGCTGAGTGCCGCGTCGTTACGCCAGAATGATGTGGCCGTCCTGCTTAACGTCGGGGATTTGAGTGGATCGCAGGCTGCCGCAGTCAGCTCCTACGTCGAGTCGGGTGGAGCTCTGCTGATTGCTCCAGGTGACAGAGTAGATGCTGATCGTTTTAATCAACAATTTAGCGAGATTTCTCCAGCATCGCTGCAGTTCCAGGAATCTTCCGGCCGGGATGATTATCTTGTGATCGCTGATTTCAATAGGCGTCATCCAATATTAAGACCACTGGAAGCTGACTGGTCTGTACGATTTCAGGGGCATTGGACCATGACACCAGATGCTGAAGCCGATGTGCTGATGCAATTCGATAATTCTGAACCGGCTTTGGTAGAACGGTCTGTGGGAGAAGGCAAAGTGATACTATTCGCCTCGACCATGGATCTGGAATGGAACAATTTACCCTTGCAGGCGCTGTTTCTCCCCTTTGTGCATGAGACGCTCAGGCATCTCGTACAGCCTCCTACGAAGCAACGAGCATACCAGATAGGTGATACCTTCAGTGTGGTATTGGACGGTCAGACGAATGAGGTTCAGGCGCAGGGGCCTGATGGTAATGCCCTGGAATTTATCGATGAGAACTTTGTTGTAAATGCGGCAACTCCCGGATTGATTCGTGCAACAGTTGACGGAGTACCACAGACTTATGCTGTCAATGTAATCCCGGAGGAGTCACGCTTTGCAAAAACCGCCGTTAGCAACCTTTATGACACGATAATTAATCCAGACACCGAGCCATTTCAATCCCAGGCAGTCAGAACCGCTCAACTCATTGAAGAACTGGAGCGTCCCCAGCGTATTTGGTGGTGGATTTTGAGTCTTGTGATGTTGTTATTAGTGGCCGAAGTCCTAGTTGCTAACAGAACCTACCGTTAGAATTACTGATAATGTGCTGCTTGATCGTACCCCCTGTGCTTGTGGAAGCACGATGGGAACTAAATCTAACTTATTGATTTTTAAGAAAAATAAATTAATACCGAGATTAAAAACTATAACTCCTAGAATAAACCTGCGGACAGGCCGATTTTTGTTGAATCCCTCGCCTTAATGGGCCATAGTATCCAGCAGAACAGGGTGCATTGGTTTGAGACTACTAAAACAATTATTACAAGCAGCCTTTGTCAAAACATCTAATAGATTTCTGGTTTTCTTAGTTCTTCTAGTTACTGTTAGTCTGTCTGACGCTGCGAGCGCGCAATCACTGAATTTTAATCAAAGCAGTGCTTTCGTGCAGCCGGCAATTGCTCCATTCGATCTGATCCAGGCACTGGATACGGATTTTGGTCCCTATGATTTTCGCCTGGCCGAACCACTGCAGACTCTGGGCAGGCAATTGGAGGAGTCCGGCAATCACGGTGACGCTGTAGCGGTTTATCAACAGGCGTTACATGTTACCCGTGTAAATAATGGGCTTTATCACGAATCCCAGGTGGGGATTCTGGAAAGGCTTATCGAAAACAATAAGGCGCTGAAGAATTGGGAAGCAGTCAACAACCACTATGCCTATCTTGAGCATTTATACCGACGACTCTATGAGGTTGAAGACCCCAGGTTGGAGACCGGACTACAAAAGGTGGTGTCCTGGCATGTGAATGCCTTGAATGTGAATCTGGATGGGCGGCGGGTAGAACATCTGCAACAAGCCAATAAGCTGTTTAAACTTCGACTCGAAATAGCCGAGCAAACCCTGACAGCGGATGATCCAAAATTTGCCTTTCTGCACTACAACATAGCGATCTGTGAACGCCAATTGTATCTCGCCTCTGATATAAATCGGGAACTGACACGGAAGAAAAGACGCTCAAGAAGTGATAGTGATACTAACAGGCGTGACAATAATAGAAGCAATAATAGACGAGTATTGGCCGATCTGAATTAGTTCCACCATTCCCTCACAGCACCTCCTTCTCGACAGCAAAAACCGAACGTGAGCCACCCATGACCATGGATCATAAGGATCGCATGGACCCGTTAAATAGGAGGGGTTGATTCTGTGGAATTTGTAATTAGATCGCTAAAGAAGAAACTTGAAAGTAACTCAATGCTTTAGAAAAGGGGGGGAACAAAGAAAAACTCCCAAGCCTCTTTCTTTAGCTCCTCAAAACCCGCAGACATTTTCCATGATGCCGCAATGCTCTGAAGTTTGAAAATACTAACACAGCCACTTGCGATTCTTTTTAAGGGGTTACAATTTGTCACAATGGATCCAGCAGGTTTCGGCGCCGCGTTGGACCTTGCCAATGTTCACTGCGCTCCAGGCATTTTCTTTTGAATCGAATCGCCAGACGTGGCAAAAGCCAGCGAACGAACGTTTGGTCGAAATGAGGTTAATTTCTGGGTTCATCTTCAGATTTGGAGCCGCTAGTCAGGGAAATCATCTGTTACGGGATCCAGTGTCAGGCTCGATAGTGACGATCTTGCCAGGTATAGTCCAGTAAACCCGTTTTCTGCCTGGATAAGCCTGGTACAGGATTTCCATTATAATTTTCGGGTTTATAATACAGAGTGCCATGTATATTTTTATATAAACGGCCGCAGATATTATCGGGCTCCCTGCCTTGATTCCACGCCAGAGTAGTCTTTACAGAAGAAAACAGGAATTTGGTGGCTCAAGCCGGTCATTGGGAATACTATTGGCCTTCTGTCTCATAGCAGGTCGTGGAGATAGGTATCGCCGTAGGTAATATGCAATCGATCAGGCAGTTCTTTGGTCAGGTGAAGAGGTAGACATTCGTGAAAGATTTATCAAACAGAGTGGCAATAGTCACCGGCTCCAGTAGTGGTGTGGGTGCAGCAACAGCAAGATTACTTGCCTCGTTGGGATGCCATGTAGTCATTAATTACAACTCAAACTCTGACGGGGCGAACGAAGTAGCTCAAGACTGTATCGGTGAAGGTGTTGAAACGTTGGTTTGTCAGGGCAACGTAGCCGAAGACGAGGACTGCCAGGAGTTGGTGAAGCAGACAATGCAAAAGTGGAGTCGCGTGGACATCCTGATCAACAACGCCGGAACCACCAAGTTTTGTGATCATGCCAATCTCGATGGCCTGGATGCTGCAGATTTTCACCGGATCTATGGTGTTAATGTAGTTGGTGCCTATCAGATGGTTCGAGCCGTAAGCGAGACCATGAAATCTTCAGAAGATGGAGGTGTTGTGGTCAATGTAGCATCCACTGCCGGAGTGACCGGGATTGGCAGTTCAATTGCCTATGCAGCTTCCAAAGGTGCTATGGTAACCATGACACTCTCACTGGCTCGCTCTTTGGGACCCAAGATACGTGTCAACGCCGTCTGTCCGGGATTTATTGAAGGTGATTGGTTACGGGATGGATTTGGTGACAAGAAATACGAGGAATTGATGAACTTCAATCGTAAGAATTCAGCCCTGGGAGTTACCGCCACGGCAGAAACTGTTGCCGATTCAATTCTTTATTTTATCAGCGGTCCACAAATCGTCACCGGAGAAACGCTTATTGTGGATGGTGGCAGACACCTGAGCATGACGCCACTAGTCCGTCGCTAAGCTGATCCTTTCATGAAATATCCGGGCTAAGCTGAATCATCTTGCGACAGGGCGCTTCTGTAATTTTCGTTGCAGGGTTCTGCGGTGCATCTTCAGTTGACGCGCAGTGGCCGATATATTGCCTTCGTTTTCCTGCAGAACTTTCTGAATATGCTCCCATTCCAAACGGCGCACAGACATGGGCTCGGTGAAGGCAATAGGAGTATAGTCTGCACTTTCACCGAGCAATAGCGCGGCCAGGATTTCGTCAATATCGGCGGGCTTGGAAAGATAGTTGTCTGCGCCCAGCTTGATAGCTTCCACGGCCGTGGCAATACTTGCATATCCGGTAAGAATTAAAATTTGGATTTCCGAGTTTGACTTCTTGAGCAGGGGAATCAGACTTAACGAGGTTTGACTGCCGAGATTCAGGTCCAGTATGGCGTAGTGAAAGTTTTGTTCACCGAGTAAATCTGTAGTGGCTTCAATACTCACGGCGTGCGCAACAGAATACTCACGCTGCGTCAATGCACGGCTGATGACTTGGGCAAAGACCTCGTCATCTTCTACCAACAATATGTTTAGTTGATCCATCTAGCTGACAGTACTTGCGGGGAGTTTTATCAGGGTCAGTGCGCCGCCCATTTTCAAATTAAACATCTCGATAGTGCCACCAAGTTTTTGAATGGCGGCGTTGGCCAGAAAAATGCCAAGCCCCATACTGTCCTTGCGGCTTGATTTAAACGGCTCGCCCATATTTTCCATCACTTCCGTTGGAATGCCGGGGCCGTCATCGTTCACGGCAATTTCGAAATGTTTTTGCTCGCCCTCTACCCACTTGAATAAAACGTCCACATGGTTAGTGGAGGCCTTTATCCCGTTTTCAATAATATTGATGATGGCATGTTTAACACTGAGGTTAGAGGAGATATTTGGATTCGCGTTGCTGTCTACCATGAACTCGACGGAGGCAGAGGGGTGAATATTTATAATATAATCCTTGATGTCATTCACATAAGTGGTGAGCTGAACTTTTTCTTCACGATCTTCATTCTCTTTGTGGTAATAACGAATCAGCTGATTCAAGGAATTTTTGCAGCGACCGACCTGCTCCTTGAGCAGAGAGATGTCAGCTTTTATTTCTGAGTTTTTCAGTTCTTCCGGACTCTGCTTGTTTAACTCGGTAAGCAGCACTGCCATGGTGGAAAGGGGAGTGCCCAGGGCGTGGGCTGTGCCTGCCGCCAGCGTGCCAATTGCCACAAGTTGCTCGTTTAGCATTTCTGTCTCTCTGGCTTTCGCCAGGTTAGATTCACGTTCACGAATGGCTTTTGCCATATTAGTAACGAATAAGGTAATCAGAATTGCGCTCACCACGAAAATTACCCACATGCCAACCAGGTGCAGTTGAAAACCCACCACGTCTTCACTGGCACCGGAATCGGATTGCAATTCCAGCAATATAAAAAAGCTGTAAATAGCAATGCTTCCCAAAGCAAACACATTCACATAGAACTGGGTTAACAGGGTTGCACCAACCGCCAGCAAGACCAGCAGATAGGAGATGAGTGGATTACCGGCACCACCTGTGTAAAAAAGAAGTATGATCAAAAACAGGACATCCAGTAGGAGATGGGAAAATAATTCCGTATTGGTTATGGCCCAGGAGGCCCGCAGGCGCCAGAAGCCCAGCACTACAGAGAGCAAAATGCAGGCAATCAAGCTTAAGATAAGCAGGATTGGCACTTCAATCGGAGAGAGTAGCTGAAATACTATCAATCCAATGCTACTCATGACCGTTACAATAATACGCAACAATAACAGCCGCTGGAGAGCGAGGCGCCCTACGCTGCGCCCTTCACCCGAATAGAGCGGTACCAACAGGCCTAATATTCCAGAATTACTTTTTGTGTGTAGCATTGGTCCATTGTACTGAAAAGTAGCACAATTACTAATCAGCAAAGGCTCGATATTAGCCGCCAGAGTACCGAAAATGCTGGTTTTATGGACTATGCAAAGCGGATTGGGCAGGTTATATTGCAACGCTGTTGGCAGACAGAAAGGTATGGCGGGACCTGGAATCCGCGAGATCGATAGTTACATTCAGTTATGCCGACAAGTAAAAACGGTTTTAATTTAAACAGCGGCTTGGTAAAACAGGAAATCCAAATAGATATGAGTACTGACAATATATATGAGCAGGAGCTCGGCAAAAACCCGGCTAATTTTACTCCCTTAACACCGCTGAGCTTTATCGAAAGGTCGGCCAGTGTCTACTCCGATCATACTTCCATAATCCACGGTGAATCCAAATACACGTGGTCGCAAACATATAAACGCTGCTGCTTATTGGCTTCTGCACTGAAAAAGATGGGAATCACAACAGGTGATACAGTGTCTTTTATGGGGGCAAATACACCCGAATTATTCGAAGCGCATTTTGGTGTGCCAATGATAGGGGCCGTGCTCAATGCACTCAATGTAAGACTGGATGCAAAAGCCATCGCATTCATTTTGGAACACGCGGAAACCAAGATCCTTTTTACGGATAAGGAATACAGCGATACCATCAAGGCGGCATTGGAAATCGTATCCAATAAGCCTGTAGTTATAGATATCGACGATCCTTATTTTCAAGAAGGAGAATTGCTGGGCGAGCAGAACTATGATGATTTTATAAATACGGGAGATGAGGACTATGCCTGTTTTCAAATCGAAGACGAATGGCAGGCAATTTCACTAAATTACACCTCAGGAACTACTGGTGACCCCAAAGGCGTGGTGTATCATCATCGGGGAGCTTATCTCAATGCCGTCTCCAATGTACTGTGTTGGGACATGACCTCACATCCGGTCTATCTCTGGACCTTACCGATGTTTCACTGTAACGGCTGGTGCTGGCCCTGGAGCTTAGCGGCGGTCGCTGGCACCAGTGTCTGCCTGAGGCACGTTCGTGATGATGCTATTTTTGCTGCCATCAAAAAGCACCGGGTTACGCATTTTTGCGGCGCTCCGGTTGTTTTAAACACATTGATAAATGCAGATGACGAATTAAAACAGGGAATCGAGCACAAAGTTCTTTCCATGACTGCAGGAGCAGCCCCACCGGCGGCCGTAATCGCAGGAATGGAAAACATGGACATCAATGTAACTCATGTGTACGGCCTCACAGAAACCTATGGCCCCTGTGTTGTCTGTGCACCACAGGCAGATTGGAGTGATCTGTCAACCGACGATCGCGCTGAATTGCTGGCCCGGCAAGGTGTGCGAGCGCCATTGCAGGATGAGCTCATGGTGGCTGATCCGGAGACCATGCAGCCGGTGCCAAAAGATGGCAAGACTATGGGAGAGATATTTATCCGTGGGAATATCACCATGAAAGGCTACCTGAAGAACCCTAAAACCACCGAAGAGTCGTTCGTCGGGGACTGGTTTCATTCTGGAGACCTAGCAGTGTGGTATGCTGATGGCTACACGCAAATCAAGGATAGATCAAAAGATATCATTATCTCTGGTGGTGAAAATATCTCATCGCTTGAAGTGGAATCGGTCTTGTTCAAGCATCCGAAAATAATGGAGGCGGCGGTCGTGGCCAGCTCAGATGAAAAATGGGGTGAGGTGCCCTGTGCCTTTGTTTCCTTGAAATCAGGCCAGGAAATGACCAAGGAGGAATTAGTCGAATACTGTAGGGGGGAGTTGGCAGGTTTTAAAATTCCCAAGAAGGTAATATTCGGCACGATCGACAAGACTTCTACGGGGAAGGTGCAGAAGTACTTGCTTAGAGAAAAGGCGGAGTTGGCAGACTGAATTTGAAATGGGAGCCAAATCTTTCAATACGCCGCAAGAATTTTAAAGTTGGTGATTGCGTATTGGGATTCGGTAGCGCAGCGCGCCTTCACTGAACCTCTTTAACTTAGTGCCATAAGTACGCCAAAAGCAGTTGACGGGCACGTTCTGGCGACCGGGATGTGGATGGGGTATTACGAAAGAGCAGAATGGTACGTAAAAAAAATGGCAGGCAAAAAAATAGTCACCTGAGAGCCCGGAGCTGGTCCTAGGTGACTAATTACTGCATATCAAAATTACAAGTAGTGTCTGATTATCTCGCCAACATTCGCATTGTCATCGATATCCAGATCGACTTCTTTGTACAAATGGATATCGCCTTGCACTGACGAGCTGGCATCAATTGTTATTTCCACTGAGTTTCTATTTCTGTTAAAAAATCGTGAGAACCAGGATCCGCGGTTTCTTTTTACCACGATATCGCCTTCCACAGTGCTGTTATCACGAATAGTGATATCGCCGTTCGAAGATTGAATGTTTTCACCAATTCGCGTATTGCTAAGCTGAATTCTGCCATTCACGGTAGTCACGCTTTCTCTGACAACCGAGCGGGGTTCGAGCACGATTCGCCCGTTCACAGTACTCAATGATCCATTAACGATTACCTCTTCGCTGGTCCTGATGCCACCGTTAACTGTTCTGGCGCTACCTATGGTTGCATGGTCAGACAAGTTAATTCCGCCGTTAACTGTTTTTATATCCGAGGCAGATGCTCCTGAGCCAATGCCCACTCCGCCATTGATTGATGAAATATCACCGACTTGAGTCTGCGCATCGACTCGGATACTTCCATTTATCTTGGAAATATCTCGTAGTTCGGCTCCGTCCGCAGTGGCAGTATACAGATAGCCACCCAGGAACATTGCTAACATAGTTGCTGCTACCACGTTCTCTTTATATTTAATGACTCGCATTTTTTTCCCCTTTTATAAGGTTGGCCTCTGGGACTCACCTCTTAAACTCCTTAGATACTCCGAATAACGTAAGGAGGTGGTAATAATCTGCTGCGCTTTCAATACCTGTATAAATCGTAGCAATTTAATTCTAATAAGCTTGCCAATATTTAATATTTAGTAAAAACAACAGCTTATGGCAGATTGCCGACCGCTCAGATGGGGCCGGATAGTCAGTTTTACCACAATAAATGGTGAGAATGGCTAAATTGCAGGCAAGCGTAGTGTATACAAAGTGTTATTGAGGTACATGCTGAGAATAGTTTGATAGACTGGCAGGCGCTCCGACAATCAAGCGTCCCGGTGAATTATCCGGGCTAATATCGCTGCAAAGCATCGCCTTGCGTTCAGTGTTGGGATAGATGTCAGTTTTTATTTCAGCTCCAAAATAATTAATCAGAGGCTAGCTAAACAAATAACAGGAATCTATCGATGAAAATACCAGCAAAGCTGTATCTATCTATTTGCGCAACTATTTTAGCCCTGACTTTATCCCCGTCGGCATTAATTGCGCAAAACCTCGTAGTGGAGTCCGATACGCACCGCTTCAATGAAATCGCAGAAGGCGTCTGGTTTGTATCCGGTAACGGGACAGTTCAGACCATGAGTAATGCGATGGTATTGGTCGGCGAGTTCGATGTGCTTGTGGTGGACTCCCATGTGACGCCCGCAGCGTCCCGGGCTCTGCTAGATTCCCTGTCGGTAATCACCGACAAACCCGTACGCTATCTGGTCAACAGCCATTACCATTTTGATCATGCTCATGGTAATCAGTCGTTTCCGCAAGGCGTTGAAATTATCGGCCACAGTTTTACCCGCGCCAAGCTTAGCGGCGAGATCGGTAATGTGTTAGAGGAAAGTACCTT
Organism: Gammaproteobacteria bacterium; assembly: GCA_002726595.1. Lineage (GTDB taxonomy): Bacteria > Pseudomonadota > Gammaproteobacteria > Pseudomonadales > Pseudohongiellaceae > UBA9145. Next base: position 39,997 of record PBTO01000115.1, read on the forward strand.
CAAGAGTTTCTCCGATGGCGTGCCGACACTGGTGGCAAATCTGGAAACCCAGGCTGCTGCGGAATCAGACCCGGCACGCAAGGTGGCACTGGAAGAAAGACACCGGGTGCAGCGGGACTATATGAACGCGATACAGGAAATTGTCCCCACGCCGCCGAATATTACGCTCGATACCACTATGACTCTATTCCAGGTCGTTGCCCGGGGCAGTCGTGAAATCCAGTTGCTGCACCTGGGCCGGGCCCATACCGGTGGCGACGTGGTGATTTATTTACCCCAGGAAGGAGTCGTGTTCACTGGAGACATGATGTTGCCTGGCCTGGCTTATATGGGTGATGCCCACGTTGATGAGTGGCCGGTGACTCTCGAAGCCTTGAAGGGTCTGGATTTTGACGTAGTACTCCCGGGGCATGGTGCACCTTTCAGGAGCAGGGATCCAATCGCTAACTTTCAGGCCTATCTCACCGACCTCTGGCAGAAAACCGGTGATATGCACCGGCGCGGAGTTAGCGCAGAGCAGGCTGCCGAGCAGATAGACATGACTAACCATCGTGATAATTATGCGCAGCTTAGAGGCCCAGGAGTAGATCCCAGGGCAATTCGGCGTATATATGAGCTGCTGAATAATTAGTCAGACTGTTGGTTCAAGCGTTACTGAAAGGGATCTTGAACAGATCCCTTTTTTCATCCTGCCACTCTCGGGCCAGCCAGAATTTCATTGAGTAAGAGATTATTCGGGTTGTTGCAGAGGTGTTTGCGATAATCAGCCACAAAGGTTGACCAGGTACTACGCTGATGCAGTTTTTCGATGTTTGCGTAGTCATTGTATTTTGACATGACAAAGACTTTAGCCTTGCAACAAATATACTGCTCCACAAATGAGTTAATATCATCCTCATGCTCGATATCATAATATTTGAATTTCCCTAACGGTGAATTCATCAGTTGGCCGATTTTATTTGTGGCGATGAAGACGTTAGGGGGATCAATATGCTCCTGTTTTGCTAGTTCGAGCAATGCACTATGGATATTCTCTTCATTGAAATTGGCATGACTTTCGAGTGATTTATTGGCCATAACGTCAGGATAGCGAAGGTGTACGGCGATATAGTCATTTTTCAGGCTGGCCTGGATGAATTGTTCACCATGACTCTTTATGGCGTCAGAAAAATCAAGATTTCCGCAGATTTCACTGTAAAGAGATTCGAAAGCCGGATTTGTCTTGCAGTCATGGCATCCGTTGATCAGGCATTCTGAGATAGCGGTGTTATTAAACAAATGTTTAACGCACAATACTGGCTCATCAATTGCTGACAATTCGCTATAATCTTCGATGCTTCTAAAATGCCGCTGATGCAAAAGCTGTTCTTTGGAGTCGTGACCCAGTAGCGTCTCCACCTTCAGTTTCTTATTCAGATAAGCACCGTGCAATACATAAGTCTTGTCAGGAATAAGTTCGCGATTGTCTGCATTAATATCTAAAACCTTATCTGGAATTTTGTAGTGGAACAGTTCGGAAAAATTCCAGCTACACCTTCCCTCTGTGTAGTGCTGGTATACCGGCGGAAGTAACACTTTTCTCTTGAGTATCGCTCCCATGAGAAGGGCCTCCTTAAAGCCCATAATCTGATTCCCCGGACCACTGTCCGTTGAAATTAGCAACAGATATTGATCGTTGCCATTGACAGCTTCATCTTTTGAAGTTCTGGATGCAGCCGATTCAATCTCCAATGTGGCATCAATTCCCGAGAAGCCTTGTGGTATTTCCAGTCGCTGGCTTTTCTGTTTGAGCAAAGTCAAATCCGGATCGGTTTGTTCGAGTGACAACGCGGCATGATAATGTTTAATCACACTACTTGGGGATATAGGCACAATATCTTGTCCGGTAATTTGGGGTGTATATTGATTTAGATCGCGACCGGATTGAAGTCCGTTTTCCTGGTCAAACATAAACGAGATCAACATATGTCTCACTCCGGAGGTAACCGGTCTTACTTCGTGGAGTCGCGCGGGCCGAAAAATAATGGCACTGCCTTTTTCGAGAATAAAGCTACGATCAATTTCGGCAAAATACAGTTCGCCGCCCTGATAATCGGCCGGATCCGATAGTGCAATGACAAAGCTCAGTTGCCTGTGCTCCATTCCTCCCTGAATATCGGTATGGGCATTATAATGACCTCTGTCTTCGCCCTTGTAGTAGCCCACTTTCCAGCGCTCCCTGTATCTAACCGAAACGCCAAAATCCTGCTCGAAGATTTGCTTTATGCTATTTAAAATCAGTGAATCAATGGGAGCGCAATCCTTCCTTGAAAGAAAACAGTCCTGGCGTATCTTCTGAACGGGATCGACTCTCTTTCCCACTTTTGACTCTTCAAGCTCCAGCTTATTGGCCAGATCGAAAACATAATCAATCATTTCATCTGAGAGAATTTTTTCTACGATGACAATCTGATTCATAGAGAGCTCGATATTCTCGCCGTCAGCATTAAAATAAAATTAACAGCTCAAAAAATCTCGGGTAGGGAACTTTAGACCCAAACTCCTGGCCCTTCCTGAAACCTGTTGATGATTTCAGGTCGGGACAGGTTTTAGCCTGGATTTTAATCGAGAGTCTGATAACCCATGACAGAGAAAGGTTTATTGCTATTGCTGTCGATGATGGCCTGCATGGCAGTTACCCCTAGCTCCTGCCGCACATTGAGATGGCTGTAGGAAGTGATTTGCGTCATCATGATGCCGATCATCTCTTCTACCGGATCGATCCAGAACACGGTGCCCCAGGCCCCACCCCAGGTAAAGCTGCCGGGAGTCAATGGATCTCTTGAAGTCCCCGCGTTGTTCAGCACACCAAAACCCAGGCCGAAACCATAGCCAGGACCGCGGACGTAGACTTCAGCATCGCCACTGTGATTGCTGATCATCAGGTTAACCGTTTTCGGGCTCAGCAGTCTCACACCGTCCAGCTCTCCACCATTGAGAATCATCTGGCTGAACCGCCAGTAATCGGAAATCGTCGACGATAATCCAGCGACGCCGCCAAAGTAGGTGGTTTCCCGATACTCCGGTGCACGTGACAGCTCAATAGTTTGATTTGCTCCACTTGGACTGTAAACCGCCGCTACGCGGTCTATCTTATCCCGCGGAACATTGTAGAACGTATCGCCCATTTGCAAGGGATCAAATATTTTCTCCTGCAGATAATCAACCAGCGGTTCACCCGAAATTCTTTCCACTAACAGGGCCACGTAATCGGTTGAACTGCCGTATTGCCAGGTGTCGCCCGGTTGAAAATTCAGCGGCAGACTGGCTCTTTTTACAATCGTTTCCTCCAGAGTCGCTTCACGCGAGAGCATGGCAACCTCATCGTCGTTTAACGCCGTTCGAGCCGGGTCGACACCTGAGGTATGGGACAGGACATGGCGAAATGTAATCGGTCGCTTTGCCGGGACTCTGTAAGTGCCATTGTCATCATTGACGATGACTTCCTTACCCTCCAGTTCCGGTATCCAGTTGGTAATGGGATCGGTGAGTAAAAAGTGACCTTCTTCGTACAGCATCATCAAGGCCGTTGAAACAATAGGCTTGGTCATGGACATGATGACGAAGATGGAGTCATCGGTCATCGCCTCGCCGGTTTCCCTGTTCTTCCAGCCCTGTGACTCCAGGTGAATAACCTTGCCCTTGCGGGAAATCAACGAGATCGTACCCGCCAGGAGATCCTTATCGATATAGCGCTGCATTGCAGTACTGACTCTCTCCAGCCGTTCTGAGGAAACTCCCGTGTTCTCCGGCGTGTCTAGCGGGAGACCATCTGCCAGCGACAGGGAGGACAGGCATAAACCTGTTGCGGCCAGCAGGCATTTGCAGTAATTAATCTGTATGTATTTGTCGAATTGCGCGAGCATAATTAACCCCTTCATTGTTTTCTAGTAAACAGCCGCAGTATAAAGGACTTAATCACAATTTGACCAGCACATGGTTTTGCTGCATCCTCACCGACCGTTCGAGCCTCTAAATGCACAGGTAGCCCATGAGCGAGCAGGAATCCAGAAAAAACACCACCCCGCCTTTTATGAAGCCAGGCCATAGTGCTGGCGACTTTGTGGAATCGACCCAGTGGAAGATCCTGCGGGAAGAACCAGGGCTGGTCGAAGTGGATGCCCATTTGCCGGATCACTTGCTCAACCCGAGAAAGCAGCTCTTTGGGGGTTTTACCGGCACCTACGTGGATATGATATCCATCTACACCGTGCGCTCCCTGTTTACAGACAAGGACGATTTCCGCTGGGCCGCCACCATCAATATGCGCATAGATTACCTCAAGCCCGTGCTGGGCCCACGGTTCTTACTTAAAGGCGAAGTAATCCACGATGGACGATCAACCTGCCTAGTCGCTACGCATTTCACTGACATGGAAGGCAACAAATTAGTCTACGCGGTTACTACTCTCCATAAGAATAAATGAATGTGAAAGCTAGAATGGTGGAAACTTTGGTAAATCGTGCAGGATTAGCAGTTTTACTTGGTTCACTGCACCTTGGCGAGACTCAGGAATGAGTTCGGTAATGATTAGCGTGACACGCCGTAAATACATCCCTGTAGGCTCTGCGCCCGCGTCTGACCGCCAAGGATGGCGGGAATGCCGAAAATGCAGGAGCATTTTTCGGCCTGCGGGCGAAGGTCACGCCAATCATTACAGAACCCACTCCTTTGAGTTGAGTGGAACTGTATCACCACTGTTCGACGTTACTTTGTAGCTGCGCGGAGAGACGCATGGCAGCTCGCTTGATAGATCTCGCCAAAAAGTTTCCCTGCACAGTAAACAAGAAAAGGTGAACAAAGGCACAATAGCTACAGTCTGCTCCAAGGAATGGGATTGATGTTCAGTGCGGTG
>PBTO01000116.1 GCA_002726595.1 Gammaproteobacteria bacterium
GGCTACGACGGCGCAAAAGCGCCTTGCATCTAAACGCTGAGAGACCCGCTGCACCCGAAACTTAACCCTGGTCGAGGTACTTGTCCATCCATGGATAGAGTCGTAGCGCAATTACACGGTTCAGGACCTGCCCCATGAAGAAACAGCCCTTATTTTTCCTGCTACTCATTGCAATGTTATCTCCTATCGGGTCTGCCCAGGATACAGTTGGTGAAGACTCAACAATTGTCTACCCTGCTTCCTACTTTACGGAATACGCGCCTGTATCAGCACAGGATATGTTGAACCGCATTCCCGGTTTGACCCAGTCCACGGGTGGCTCGGGTGTAAGAGGCGGACAGGGAAGCGGTCGGTCTCGCGGCGGTGGCGGAGCAGGTGGAAGGCGTGGCCTGGGCGATGGTGCTGGCGGCAATCAGATTCTGATAAACGGCAAACGTACTGCTGGTAAAACCAATCAGGCGAGCACTCAGCTAGGTCGCATTGCATCGGAGCTGGTTGATTACATAGAAATAATCAGGAATACCTCAGGTGAACTGGATATTCGGGGAAGCGGCTAGGTAATCAACGTCGTTTTATTCGAAGAACTCTCAACCAGCAGCCTTTCCTATGAAGCCAATATGTCCCGATATTGGGATGGCGAAGCACAACCTGGTGGCTCATTTTCCTATGGCGGACAAATTGGCAATCTGGATTTTCTCTTAAGCGGACAAGCTGTTCCACGCTACGATTTCAATTTGAGCAAGGAAGATAGCATTCTGGGTGATTTCTCGCCAAATGATATTGTAAGAGAGGAACGAACCCGCGAGCAAACCGGTTACGAATACTCCATGAACCTGGACTATCTTATTAATGCTAACAGCAGTGCTCGCTTCAACGCCCTTTCCGGACTGGATGATTCCAAAACCGAGGTTGATCGCTGGACCACTGACCTGAGAATAGCTTCCAATCCAGTTGAAGTTGAGCGTGAAGACAACGACAGCGATAGGGATAACTGGGAGATCGGTGGAGACTATGAGTACAGTTTTTCTAACGGCAATCGCTTCAAGATCCTTTTTATTGTCAACGAAAGTGAGGATGGCCAGCTAAGAGAACGATTCGATGTTTTAGCAAGTAGCGAAGACAAAAATCTTTTCCTCGATACGTTTTCAAAAAACCAGGAACGCATAGTTCGCAGTTCTTATAATATGGATTTGTTTGAAGGGCAGGATATCGAAGTGGGAATTGAGCGTGCACAAACGATTCTCAATTCCAATTTGAGGCTGGCTGTGAATTCATCGTCCGGAATACCCTCGGCTGACCATGGCGGGCTGGTACCAATATCGGTTTCTAATGCCAATTCCAAAGTAGAAGAGATACGGGTGGAACCTTACCTGGTGCATAACTGGAATCTCAACTCGCGCATGATTTTGGAAAGCACGATCAAGTTTGAGGATTCTGAAATAGAACAGAGTGGTGATGTTTTTAATAAACGGAATTTCGATTTCTTCAAGCCCAAGGTAGATTATCGCTTCAACATAACCCCGGTACTGCAATTTCGCGGCACCGTAGAAAAAACTGTCTCCTAGTTAAGTTTCAGAGATTTCGTAGCAGCCTCAGACTTTAATGACAACGATTCAGAGGTTCAAGCCGGAAACGTGCAGTTGCGTCAGGAAGAAGCCTGGGAATATGATCTGAATGTCGAGTACAGGCTACCTAATGATGTGGGTGTAGTGGATGCCAGTATTTTCTACCATGACATGGAAAATGTCATCGAACGCATAGACGTTTCAACATCACCTACGCAGCTCAATTCTGCCAACGGAAATATCGGCGATGGAAAACGCTATGGCCTACGCGCGAATGCCAGTATCCGACTCGGCATGATTAACCTGCCTAACGTACTAACAACCACTCGCTTCACTGTGCAGGATTCAGATGTTACCGATCCGTTTCTTGGCATTAGTCGCCGGACAGACCAGTATATACGGGGAAGTCTGGAAATGGGATTTCGCCACGATATCCCGCGCTTTAACATGAATTATGGACTTAACTGGAATAATCGCTTTGATGGTAATCGTAAACGCTATGATCTTGAAGATATCGAGTTACAAGCAGTTGATCCACTGTGGGACGCTTTCGTCGAGGCCATTGTGTTTGGCAACGTAACCGTTCGCCTCGATGCAAGACGCTTTATCCCCTCAATTTTCTGTCGGGAAAGACAACGCTTTATCGGTCCCATAAGCGACGGAATTCTCGAAGAAATCGAGGATTCCTGTAATTCCAGCGGCAGAACTCTTTCGCTTAAGGTCACTGGAACTTTTTAGATCCATCCATTATTCAGAGGTGCCCTAGTAGACTTGATAGTCGGATTTCGTTGTTGAAAAAACATTACTGCTAATCTAATTCGAAATCAGTTGAGTAAATCAATATCGTTGTGTTGTCCTGGTTGAAATTATGTGTATCGTTAACATCATGCATAATAATGTCAACAATTTCTTCATTCGGCGCGGCATAATTGCTCTCAATAAGTTTTGCAATCTGCTCATCAGACAGAGTCAAAATACCGTCTGTAGCAAGCAGTATCATATCTCCTTGCTGCAAGTAAACTGGATCCACTGACGCGTCTACCAAGCGTAGTTTTTTACCCATTACTGCCGATCGCAGTGCGCTACGTTTTGGGTCACAGGTAGCCTGTGCCGCCGTTATTTCACCTGCAATAACCATGTCGGCCAAAATAGGCGCCATGGAATGATCCTCGTTTATCCTTTGCAAGACTCCGTCGCGATAGAGCCACAGGGGAGAATCACCTACACTAATCCATTCCAGCCCATTAGCAGAAATCACGGCAGCCAACAAGGTGGTGCCCATGCCCTGTAACACTTTGCTATTTGCCGCCGCCAGACCTATCTCGTTATTGCATCTTTGCAAGGAAGCTTGCAATCGGGATGCTGTTGTTCCTTCACTATGGTGGTAAGTATCGATGAATGATTCGGTAACAATCTGACTGGCTTTAGCGCCAGCCACATGACCACCCATACCATCAGCCACGACCAGCAATGTATGCTCATTCTCGCTTGCTGCAGAATCGCGACTGTCGAGAAAGCCAAAATCATCTTCCTGATAATTCCGATTTCCGCGGGATTGCAGGGCTGAAAATCGATCGCTAGGTTCGCTCATTCAAGGTGTCGCCTTTTAGTTTTTCGCCATAAAGCTTGCTGCCGCCCGGTCGCCGCTTCGATTTAAAGACATCGAGAATAAACGCCGCAACATCTATTGTCTACAGTGTATTGCCTAATCCGGTGTCCGCTTCCTCAGGGTAAAGCGGCATAATATAGGCGTTTTGTAGCAACCTTTCTGGCCAGAGCATTTTGTTTATTAGCTGTGATCTACCTGCTGTAATACGCTAGTATAAGTGGTCTGGTGTTTACACCCACAATTGCGCCAATAATGACACCTTAAAGGAGGATGTGGAATTGGGCGTTGCCAATCTTCATGAACAAGCCGATCGAGCCAATGCTCAAGCCAAGCAGGGAAAATGGCTGCGTTTCATCACGGCAACCAGCTTATTTGATGGACACGATGCGGCGATCAATATCATGCGCCGAATTCTTCAGGCTAGTGGTGCTGAGGTCATTCATCTTGCACACAATCGTTCTGTGCAGGAGATTGTGGAAGCGGCAATTCAAGAAGACGTCGATGCCATTGCTATCAGCTCTTATCAGGGTGGACACATAGAGTATTTCTGCTTCCTCATTGATAAGCTGCGTGAATTGGATGCCGGACACATTAAGGTTTTCGGTGGCGGTGGTGGCGTCATAATTCCTGCGGAAATAGATGCGCTGCATGAGTACGGCGTGGCATGCATTTACTCCCCTGCCGACGGGCAATCGATCGGCTTGCAAGGCATGATAAACGACATGCTGGAACGCTGTAACGAAAACAGCAGCCTACCACGCTCCGCTCCTGAGATTAGTGAAATACATCAGGACGACCGACTAGTACTGTCCCGCACGATCAGCGCAATTGAAAACGAAAAATATTCCGATGCAGACCTGCAACAACTCACCGAACTGGCAGAGTGCACTGGAAAAACAGCTGTGCTTGGCATTACAGGTACCGGAGGTGCAGGCAAATCATCTATCACAGATGAAATAATCAGACGCTTTCGTCAGGACAGCGAAGACACACTTGCCATTGCTATTCTCGCAATCGATCCGACTCGAAAAAAAACCGGTGGCGCTTTACTGGGTGATCGGATTCGAATGAATGCCATCAACCACCCGAATATTTTCATGCGCTCTATTGCGACGAGAAATTCTACCGTTGAAATTCCAGAGCGCCTGACAGATATCATTAACGCCATCAAGGTAGCCAATTTTGATCTGATTATTATTGAAACGCCGGGAATTGGTCAGGGTGATGCGGGGATTGTTCCCTACGTGGATACCTCGCTGTATGTAATGACGCCAGAATTTGGTGCCGCCAGCCAGTTAGAAAAAATTGATATGCTCGACTACGCCGATGTTTTCGCAATCAATAAATTCGACCGTAAAGGTAGCGAAGATGCATTACGGGATGTAAGCAAGCAAGTGCAGCGTAATCGCGAAGCCTTCGATTCCACACCTGAAGCGATGCCTGTATTTGGCACTATTGCTTCCCGATTCAACGACGACGGGATGACCGCTCTGTATCAAACACTGCTTGCTGAATTACGTAGTAAGGGCCTGGCGGTATTTGAGCAGCAGCTGAAAAGCGTTAATACTAAAGTTTCCAGTCAGCGCGTACTTATCATTCCCGCTCAGCGGCAACGTTATCTTGCAGAAGTTGCAGAGACGGTTCGTGAATATCATGCCGCAGTAACGACACAATGCCAGCTGGCCAGAGAATGCCAGCAGCTACAGGCCAGTAAAAAGCTACTCGATGAGAGCGATCAGGATAGCAGCGCTCTAGACAAGTTAATTGAACAGCGGGAGGAGTTGCTGGATGATCGAGCAAGGAAACTGCTGCAGAACTGGCCTAGGTTGAAACAGAGTTATTCCGGTGATGAATCCGTGGTAAAAATTCGTGATGATGAGATCCGCACACCACTAACACATACTTCTCTATCTGGCACCCGAATTCCCCGCGTGTCGCTCCCCAAATTTGCAGACCATGGTGAGTTATTGAGATGGTTACTACTGGAAAACGTACCGGGTAAATTTCCCTTCACCGCCGGCGTATTTCAGTTCAAACGCACAAGTGAAGATCCCACGCGCATGTTTGCCGGCGAAGGCGATGCATTCCGTACTAACTTACGTTTTAAACAATTATCTGAACATTCGAGTGCCAAGAGACTATCGACTGCATTCGACTCGGTAACGCTTTATGGGTTTGATCCAGCCATACAAGCTGATATCTATGGCAAGGTGGGTAATTCCGGCGTCTCAATCGCGACTCTGGATGACATCAAAGCGCTATACGATGGCTTCGATCTCTGCCAACCCTCTACGTCAGTATCGATGACGATCAATGGTCCCGCGCCAACCATTCTCGCCATGTATCTAAATGCCGCCATCGATCAGCAAATTGCAAAATTCAGTGAGCAACACAAGCGTGAGCCTTCGGATGAAGAAAGAGAGCAGATTCAAAGTTACACACTGGAAAACGTAAGAGGCACAGTCCAGGCAGACATTCTCAAGGAAGATCAGGGCCAGAACACCTGCATTTTCTCAACGGAATTCAGCCTGAAACTGATGGGAGATATACAGGAATATTTTACCGCAAACCAGGTGCGAAATTTTTACTCGGTTTCGATCTCCGGTTATCACATCGCAGAGGCCGGGGCGAATCCAATTTCACAACTGGCTTTCACGCTTGCCAATGGCTTCACCTTCGTAGAAGCGTATCTCGCCCGCGGCATGAAGGTCGATGACTTTGCACACAACTTAAGTTTCTTTTTTTCCAACGGTATGGATCCTGAATACGCCGTAATGGGGCGAGTGGCAAGACGAATCTGGGCGACTGCCATGCGTTTCAGGTACGGGGCCAATGAGCGCAGTCAAAAACTGAAATACCATATTCAGACCTCAGGTCGGTCGCTGCACGCGCAGGAAATGGCTTTCAATGATATTCGCACCACCTTACAGGCGCTCATTGCTGTTTATGATAATTGTAATTCCCTGCATACCAATGCCTATGATGAGGCCGTTACAACGCCAACCGAAGAGTCTGTACGCCGGGCAGTCGCTATACAACTGATCATCAACAAGGAATGGGGCCTGGCATTTAATGAAAATTCCAATCAGGGTTCTTTCATTATCGATGAATTAACCGACCTGGTGGAAGAAGCCGTGCTGAAGGAATTTGAAAGTATTTCCGCCCGTGGCGGCGTATTGGGCGCCATGGAGACCGGCTATCAGCGCGGCAAGATTCAGGATGAATCCATGCATTATGAACAGAGAAAACATGATGGCTCGCTACCGCTGGTGGGAGTTAATACTTTCCAGAATCCACAACCTGAAGCTGAAGTTGAACTAAAGCTGGCCCGCTCAACTGAAGAAGAAAAGCAGAGTCAGATAAAGCGCCTGACCGAATTCAAGCAGCGCAATGCAGCTAACTCAGAGCAGGCTTTACAACGACTACGCAACGCAGCGATCAATAATGAAAATGTCTTCGCCGAATTAATGAACGCCGTGCGCTACTGCTCACTCGGACAAATCACTGATACGTTTTTCGAGGTCGGTGGGCAATATCGTCGAAATATGTGACAGGGGACAGAAATTGAGATATTTCCATAAAAATTTAAAGCTCGTTTCCTAAGCATTAGTATTTTATATTGCTTGGGATTAGTGAGCCTAGCTAGTTGATGCGTGTATCGGGGATTGGGGAGGAAGTACTTCCTCCCCAATCCCCGATACACGCATCAACTANCTNNGNTNNCCAAACCCAAGCCCGTTAAACACGCCAACGATTAGGCAATGAGCTTAAAATTTTTGTGGGGATACGTCAGGGATAGACTACTACCCTTATCTATAACCCGACGGTGTGTACTCCACCGAGCCCGGAAATACCATCTCCCTGATATCCGAATAGCCGATAAAAACCGCATCGTCAGCTTCCCGGCTTCTGTTATATGAGCGAATAAAAGCTTCCCCTTCTTCTCTACCGGGAATTTGACCCGTTAATGCCATCCTGACTACTTTCGCCATTTCCTCCGGCCGGTCGCGCTGTGGGTAGTGCCCGGCCGTCGGCATTATCCAGTAGGAGCTTTGTGCGTCGCGGTCATTCATGTAGGTTGCCCAGACATGGGTTGAAATTCGCACCGGGTTTACCGTGTCTAACAAACCCCAGATATAGGCAACCGGTATGGGACTACGCGGTAGATTGTCCAGCCAGCGGTATTCATTCGCTACGCGCTCCAGCAGATACTTACCAACCATAAGTCGCGCACCGATGCCATCGTTAAACGCCTGTATATCGGCATAGGCCACCTGGGTCGGCGTGCCCTCGGTACGTCTTGGTTGCGCTCTCATTCTCTCTATAGCTACTGGCGCGGTATCCGCATTAAGCAATACAGTTTGTCCAGGAGATAAATTGGCCAGTGGCAAAAACATGCCACTGTTGCTCAGGAAGTGATAGGTAATATTGTAGGGTTTGCTCTCATCCAGGTAATTGCCCAGAAAGGACAGGCCCACACTTACCCCGCGATCATGTGTTAATAGGGCGAATTCATCAATCTCTACTATTTCCCGAACAAAGTAATCGGCCAGCCTGGCGTCGTCCTCTAACATATAGTTATAGCCGCCCAAGGGTTTTTCAGAAAATCCGAAACCGGGAAAATCCAGCGTGGCGATAAAGTACTCTTCATTGAGAAAACCGATCATTTCGCGGAAATCGAAACTGGAAGTGGGGTAACCGTGCAATATTAAAATCGCTGGATTAGCCCGGTTGCCAAAAGTTCGATAGTGAACCTTTACCACTTGCTCGTTATTATCTGCTGTGGTTGAAGTCCAGTCGAAATATTCTCCTGCTTCGAACCACTCCTCTGCCAGGTTGGAATAGAAGACGAAATCTTCGGTTTGAGCCAGCGTTGTCGGGATAATCGACGACCAGTAGACGGCCATACAGGTAAGAGCAATCAGCTTTTTCATGACTTGAGTCTCGAGGTTAAATTTATGAAGAAAATTAATACTAACATATTGGGCTGCAACGCCAAGGCCCTATTGGGAAACTATTTTTCAACTGGAATTCTATTGTTGTTCAGCGCCGACTATTTCATAATACTGAAACGCAAGCGAACTAGGCCACCGAGGTAGAAATGTCATGTTATTCGATTGGAGTGAAATGAAATCCGGTATATTTGGTGATATCAACAATAGTGAAAAAAGGGAAGCCACTGTCGAGTGGCTGAAGGATCGCAAGGAATTTCATGTCTGGTTCGCATCGATAAACACAGCGAGCTTTGCGATTTTTTCCCTGTTTGGAAATGATCCCGGTTTTGTTACGGTTAGTCAGCAATTTTTATCAGTAGCACTGATGCTGTTTCTTGTCTCAATCCTGGCAAACCTGGTTATTTTATGGTCAATTCCCAGCTGGAAAATAGTTATTAAACTGGGCTCCGTTTCCAATGCCAGTAGTATGCGCTGGAATTTTCGCATTACAACCTGGATTGGCATCCTCTGTTTTCTGGCAGGTTTAACGCTTGGGTTTATCGGTAATGTGCCTGTGTAGCGAGTTCGATTAGAACTTCAAAATACACACTATTCAGCTAATAAAGCAGGCAGATCATCGGGCAGAATTTTCAACTTTTTTTCCCAAAAAAATAGCCTGAGAACTATTAGGCCCCAGGCTGGTTTTTACCTTCACTCCGTTGCTAAGCTATTCTGTGAAGGAGGATTTCTCTTCCTCTGTGATTTCCTTGATACTGAGTTTGATTCGGCCACGGGCATCCAGATCAGTGACCTTCACCAGTATGTCCTCACCTTCGGTCAGGAAATCAGTTACTTTCTCGACTCTTTCCTTGGCAATTTGCGATATGTGCACCAGACCATCTTTTCCAGGCAGGATAGTCACAAAGGCACCGAAATCAACAATACGGGCAACTTTGCCTTTGTATAGCTTGCCTATTTCTGCCTCGGCAGTAATAGCATTTACCATTTCCACGGCCGCATCTCTGGAATCGGCATCTTCGCCATAAATTCTTACATTGCCATCGTCATCGATATCCACAGACGCACCCGTCTCCTCGGTGATTCCCCTGATTACAGCGCCACCCTTGCCGATCACATCACGAATCTTGTCTGTGTCGATCTTGATTGTTGCCATGGACGGGGCGTTCTCGGAAACATCCGGCCGGGATTCCGCAATTACCTTGTTCATTTCGCCCAGAATGTGCTGCCTGGCATCGTGCGCCTGCTTCAAAGCAGTTTCCATTATCTCTTCGGTAATACCCTGGATCTTAATATCCATCTGCAGGGCTGTAATGCCAGCGGCAGTACCGGCAACTTTGAAGTCCATATCACCCAGGTGATCTTCATCTCCAAGGATGTCTGTTAATACTGCAAAGCGCTCATCTTCCTTGATAAGGCCCATCGCGATACCGGCCACCGGAGCTATCAGAGGCACGCCGGCATCCATCAATGCCAGGCTGCTGCCACACACACTCGCCATGGAACTGGAACCATTTGATTCGGTGATATCCGAAACCACACGAATGGCATAAGGGAATGATTCTTCCGCAGGCATTACCGCAGCAACGCCGCGCTTTGCCAATTTGCCATGTCCAATCTCCCGGCGCTTGGGTCCACTCATAAATCCTGTTTCACCAACCGAAAAAGGTGGAAAGTTATAGTGCAGCATGAATGCATCTTTGTATGTGCCAGCCAGACCTTCAACGAGCTGGGCATCTCTAACCGCGCTTAAGGTTGTTACGACCAGCGCCTGGGTTTCCCCTCGGGTAAACAATGCGGATCCATGAGCCTTTGGTAAAACACCAACTTCGACTTCTATATTGCGTACAGTCTCGGTGTCTCTGCCGTCGATTCTGGGCGCACCGTCAAGTACGTTGTTGCGCACAATTTTCTTCTCTAATGCGCTAAATACGTCTTTTACATCGCCTTCCTCTACACCCGATTCTTCACCAGCACATTGCTCCACTGCCTGTTGTTTCAGTTGACCAATAGCATCGTAGCGTTGCATCTTGTCAGAAATTTTATAGGCCTCACCGACTGAAGCAGCGAACTTCTCACTCACAGAATCAATCAGCGGCTGGTTTACCGCTGCAGCTTCCCATTCCCAGGCCTCTTTCCCTGCTTCTGCCTGCAATTCCTTGATGGCAGCGATCGCCGTTTGCATCTCCTGTTGGGCGAACAGCACGCCTCCGAGCATCTGGTCTTCACTGAGTTGTTTTGCTTCAGACTCAACCATCAATACAGCGGATTCCGTACCGGCCACTACCATATCGAGCAGAGAAGTCTCCAGTTGAGTATTGGTAGGATTGAGAATATAACCCGTTTCACTATCGTAGCCGACACGAGCCGCACCAATTGGCTCAAGGAAGGGAATGCCGGAAATACTAAGCGCTGCTGAGGCACCTATCAAACCAGCTATATCTGGATTTTCATCCTTATCTGCCGAAATGACGCTACAGATCACTTGTATTTCATTCATGAAGCCCTTGGGAAAGAGCGGGCGAATGGGTCGGTCAATCAATCGTGAGGTCAGTGTTTCCTTTTCTGTTGGGCGACCTTCGCGCTTGAAGAATCCACCAGGTATCTTACCTACTGAGTAAGTTTTCTCCTGGTAATTTACCGTGAGCGGGAAAAAACTCGCGTCCGGATTTGCTTTCTTCCTTCCTACAACGGTTGCCAATACCTTGGAATTCCCCATTGTAACGACAACTGCTCCAGTTGCCTGCCTTGCCATCTTACCTGTTTCAAGTGTGACCGTCGTGTCACCGAACTGAAACGTCTTTGTTACTGGATTAAACATATTATATTTTCCTGTTATTAAGGAATTACTTACAGGGTCACTTTTTTACCCTGAATCTATTTCCAAATTTCAAATTTATTTTCTAGTACCGATTGCATGAACTTCACTACACACATAACAAGGCACACTAGCGATGTTATGAGTAATCTCAAAATTCATGTATTGGCAGGTTTTACTTATCGACGTAGTCCTAACTGCTTGATCAATGCGGAATAACGCTCAATACTCTTGCGCTTTAAATAATCAAGCAACTTTCTTCTACTATTCACCATACGTATCAGGCCACGTCGGGAATGATGATCATGGATGTGCTCTTTAAAATGAGCTTGTAGTTGATTAATGTTCTCTGTTAACAAGGCTACCTGTACTTCTGGTGACCCAGTGTCACCATCACCTTGTGCGTACTCTTTAATTATCGTTTCTTTCATTTCAGCTGATAAAGCCATTTCATTTTCTCCAATTAATATGCGGTTATAATCTGACCGATCACACAGGTGACGGCAGCTGTCCCTTTGAAGTCAGAATAACCACGCATATTAATAGTTACCTGATACTTTCCTGTTAGAATCTAGTACTTCTCCATTCTATGGTTAATGTCAAAACTTATCTTTTATTTACCAACAATCTTCGAGGTGCAACCCGCCCATCATCCTCGATGCTGCCGATGCCGATGAATTGCTCCTCCTCATAAAGCCTTACCAATCCGTCTGCTGGTAAATGCTGCGCCAGCACTGGTTGACCTTGTCTTATACAGCTTGCTGATATCGCTGGTAGTATAACTTCTGGCAAATCTTCCACGGCACGATCAGCATCAATTAATAGTTCGTCGATTGCTTCCAGGCCAAACTGTTGCTTCCTGCTTTCCAGTTGCTCCAGTGTGATGCTCTCCTCCAGATCAAAAGAACCGGCCTGTAACCTTCTTAGCTCAATAATATGTGCCCCACAGCCCAGTGCTTCGCCAATATCGTCAGCTATTGTTCTTATATAGGTTCCCTTACTACAAAATATTTCCAGATCAATGAACGGTTGGTCAAACCCAAGCAAATCAATACTGAAAACAGTTACAACTCTTCTCTCTCTTTCGACGGTCAGGCCTTTCCTGGCCATCTTGTATAAAGGCACACCATTTACTTTCAACGCCGAATACATCGGTGGCAATTGTTCAATTTCTCCTTTGAAGCGCGATAGAAGCTGTTCCACCTGTGCGAGTGAAACTTCAACATCATCGCAGCTACTTATTACCGTACCTTCCGCATCGCCACTGTCAGTTCTTACGCCCAACTTGACTCGGGCCTGATAGCGCTTGTTCGAATCCAGCAAATACTGCGACACCTTGGTTGCCTCTCCCAGGCAGAGTGGCAATACTCCGGTAGCCAACGGGTCAAGACTTCCGGTATGGCCCGCCTTGTTCGCGTCAAAAATCCGTTTAACACTTTGCAGAGCAGCATTCGAGCTCATGCCTTTTGGCTTGTCTAACACGACAATACCGTCGATAGACCTTCCTCTTCTGCGTCGTGCCCTTGCCAAGCGTTTGTCCTCTTACTGGTTAAATGGCTAGGAGTGCGAATCCTGGTCTGCGGCCAGTGCTTTATCGATGAGTGAGGAAAGCCTATGCCCTCGCTTTACGCTGTCATCGTAGTGAAACTGAATTCTCGGTATTGCTCGCAACTTGATCCTCTTTGCCAGTAGTGTTCGCAAATAACCCGCAGCTTTGTTCAGAGCTTTTATGTTTTCTTCAATGTCCAGTCTGTCCAAATCTCCTTGTTCTTCCTGCCCAGACATGGCAGCACCACTGTCCGTATTCATCACTGTGACATGCACATTGGCAAAAGATAAATCCTTACTAATATCTACACCGGTTACTGAAATCATGCCAATTCGCGGATCGTTTATCTCCATCTGAATCAGTATGGCAAGTTCTCGCTGAATCAGATCTGCTACTTTCTGTGCTCGCGATGAATTATTTGACACAGAACCACCTCAATACCCTTAAAGACTACGTGCTACTTCGGTAGTTTCGTACACTTCAATCTTGTCACCAATTTTCACATCGTTGTAGTTTTTGACTCCAATACCGCATTCCATGCCGTTACGCACTTCATTCGCATCGTCTTTAAAGCGACGCAACGATTCCAATTCTCCCTCATAGATAACAACATCGTCTCTGAGTACACGAATTTGTTTGCTACGGTAAAGGGTTCCCTCAACCACCATGCTGCCAGCGATTTGCCCGTATTTAGGTGAGTTAAATACATCCCTGACCTCAGCAATACCAACAATCTCTTCGCGCATTTCCGGTGACAACATACCACCCAGAATCGCCTTGGCATCATCAATAACATCGTAGATCACATTATAGTAACGCAGTTGCAGCGCCTCATTTTCGACGATGTCACGTGCAGTCTTATTAGCTCTAACATTAAATCCGATTATGATTGCTTTTGAAGTGGCTGCCAGGTGCGCATCTGTTTCAGAAATACCTCCAACGCTTGCTGCAACGATATTAACTTCGACTTCCTCGTTACCGAGTTTCTGCAATGATGCACTGATTGCTTCGAGTGAGCCCCGCACATCAGCCTTCAGTATCACGTTCAGTACTTTGGTATTTTCTTTGCCAATACCGGCAAACATGGATTCGATCATGCTGGACTGCTGTTTGGACTGCTGGCTGTCTTTGTGACGCACACGGCGAAACTCTGCAATCTCGCGAGCCTTCTTCTCGTCAGTTACCACCGCAAAGTCATCACCAGCTTCGGGAATACCGTTCAATCCAAGTATTTCCACTGGAATGGATGGCCCCGCCGATTTAACTGTATTACTCATTTCATCGAACAGCGCACGAATTCTGCCAAATTCATGTCCCGCCAACACGATATCACCGGATTTCAGTGTTCCGTTTTGCACCAGAACCGATGCGACTGGACCTCGACCCTTATCGAGCCTGGATTCTATGACCACGCCCTGACCAGGCACATCCACGAATGCCTTCAATTCCATCAACTCTGCTTGTAATAAAATCGCTTCGAGAAGTTGATCAATTCCCTGGCCTGTAATTGCAGATACTTCAATAAATTGTGTGTCTCCACCCCAGTCATCGGGAATTACTTCCTGGGCTGACAATTCCGTCTTAATTCGATCTGAATCTACACCTTCCTTATCGATCTTGTTAATTGCAACTACTAAAGGCACACCAGCCGCTTTGGCATGCTGCACCGCCTCTTCGGTTTGTGGCTTCACACCATCATCAGCGGCGACAACCAAAACAATAATATCCGTTGCTTTAGCCCCCCGTAGCCGCATAGCAGTAAAGGCTGCATGGCCGGGTGTATCGAGAAAACTGATCATGCCCTGTTCTGTATTAACATGGTAGGCACCAATGTGCTGGGTTATACCCCCTGCCTCATGTGCCGCAACAGTTGATTTCCTGATATAGTCAAGTAACGATGTTTTGCCGTGATCTACATGGCCCATTACAGTGACAACTGGTGCTCTTGCAACTTGCTCATTGCCATCAGTGGACGATAGCGATTCATAAAGCTGCTCTTCAATGGCATCTTCAGACACAAATTTCACTTTATGCCCCATCTCTTCAATAAGCAGGCTAGAAGTATCCTGATCAAGAATTTGATTGATAGTAGCCATTACTCCCATATTGAATAAAATCTTAATAATTTCTGCAGCTTTCACCGACATCTGCTGCGCAAGATCAGAAACTGTATTGGCTTCGCCGATGACTATCTCGCGGGTAATAAATTCAGTTGGTTTCTCAAATGCGTGTTGCGCTGTGAGCCTGGACTTTCGCTTTCTTGTGCCAATGCGGCGGCCACGCCCAGCGATTGCATCAAAGTCGTCACCTTCCAGAACAAAATCGTCATTAGCATGTCGACTCTTCGCCTGACGTTTAAGCGCCTTGCCTTTGTTCTTGAGATGGGTTTTCTTCTCCCCAGGTTCATCATCCTTGGCCTGCCCTCGGCGCTTGGCTCCTGACTTGGCCGCGCGTGCCTGTTCTGCTTCTACCTGGGGCACATCTGCAGTGGGTAATTCGGGTTTAGCGGCAGCAGCCTCTTTTGCTTTTGTGCTCTCTTCTTCGGGAGTCTCTGCAACCACCTCAGTATCATCTGTTTTTGCAGCGACCTCAGGAGTAAGTTCTTCAGCTGTTGCTTCCTCCAATTTTTCTACTACAGGCAATTCTGCGGACTCTACTTCTTTTTCCGCTCCGTCAGCCTGGGTTTCGGGAGCGTCATCAGCGATGGTGCTGCGTTTAACATAAGTTCGCTTCTTGCGAACTTCTACATTGACAGCTTTGCCACGACCATGGGTTGACCCGGACTTCAGGGTAACCATGGTTTTTCGCTTCAGGATAATTTTCTTCGGTGCAGCACCGGGGGATTCCTGGTCACCGTGACTACCGCGTAAGAACACAAGCAGGGTATTCTTGTCTTCATTGGATATAGAATCTTTCGCATTGACATGCGGTAACCCTGCCTCTTTAACTTGAGACAACAGTTTGTCTACAGATACTCCAACTACTTTGGCAAGTTCACTGATTGTTACATCTGCCATTCACGATACTCCTGTTTGCCCATACCCGGAGATTTCTTACTCAAACCACGGGGCGCGTGCAGTCATAATAAGCTTTCCAGCTCTTTCTTCATCCATATCATCGATGTCCATTAACTCATCGACTGATTGCTCTGCCAATTCTTCCATGTTTAGAATTCCTTTCTTCGACAAGGCCAGTGCGAGCACATCATCCATCCCTTCAATATTGCGCAAATCGTCAGCGATGTTAGCCGCCGAAATATCTTCTTCAGAG
>PBTO01000117.1 GCA_002726595.1 Gammaproteobacteria bacterium
GAGAACTGGCGGAGACACTGCAGTCTGTCATAGGTTTCGAGGGCGAGTTAGTCTTCGATCAGACCAAGCCCGATGGTATGTTGCGTAAGTGCCTGGATGTATCGCTGTTGAGGAAATTGGGTTGGGAATCAAAGATAGGTTTCAGGGAAGGCATTGAGCAGACCTATAAGGCCTATCTCGTCGAGTCAGCAAACGCGTAGGGCTAAATCACTGAACTCGATTCTACATGGTCACACTTTCTGAATAGCAGAATTCTGTGCAGCCATGTAGTCCCGACCAATAGTCTCAGCAGCATCTTTAGCAGGAACTTCACTCGGAGAGACCGGGATTCATTTGCGAAGGCTTTGAAATCGCTGAAACGGTAACGGCTGGAGACGCCGTCCAGTTGGAAGACGCCGATTATCTCAGGAACGTACTGCCAACCGGACTGATGAAAACACTGTTCGGTAAAGTCTTGGTCAGAAGAAACAGACTGACGCTCGTTGAATGCAATCATGCTGTAGGCACTTCGATGGAAGACGGCGCCAACATGACCGATCTGTCTGGGAAGCGGACTCTTATACCTTAACGAGGGTCGAACAAAAGTGTCTTGCCCATGCACCTGAGCTGTTCTGAAGCCATAGCTCCTCGCTTCAGTTAGATGCGAAAGGACGCGCTCGAGGCCAAGATCACTTAGGAATTCATCTCCCGAATTGATAAACCACAGATATTCTCCTGTGGCAGCCAGCCTCACTCGATTCATCGCACTAAAAATCCCGTCGTCACCAAAAGGTAATATTCGCATCAGACCGGCTTCGATCATCGTTTCGTACTTGAGTTGGAACTGGTGATAATCGTTGGGCGCTCCTTTTGCCAGTTGTAGGATAATCTCCACCCTGTCCGGTACGGAACCGAGGCTGGTGATGGTTCGTGTCAGCAGATTATCGAACTGGTAGCTGATGACCGCGATGGATAACATCTTGTTGGTCGACATAGTCTGAAATTGTACGCTGGTCGCATCCGGCAGATCAGGATTCACCTTGCCGCGGGTGATATGATAATCCCTTGGTTGCCGGAGAATCTATTCAAATGTGTTTTATGGACACTGGCGTGCGCTACGCTCTGTATCGTGAAGGCATATTGAGCTATAAAGGGAGGTACTTCAACAGAGGCATGGTCATGGCGTGTTATGATTTTGTAGTCTTGTGACTGAATACATAAGGTAGTGTACGCGGCATGTTGACAGTAACGGTAATTACTCCCAGCTTCATGCAGGGAAGCTTTATCGATCAGTGCATTGAGTCTGTACGAAGCCAGAGCTACCCCTATATACGCCACATCATCATCGATGCGAAATCAACCGATGCAACGATGGACGTAATCACATCCATCCTCGGCACTTACCCTGTCGAAGTTATCAGTGAGCCTGATGAAGGACCTGCGGACGCCATAAACAAAGGACTGGAGATGGCGACGAGTGACGTAGTCTGCTGGCTAAATGCGGACGACACATTTCTCGATGCAACTACAATCGAGAGAGTTGTCAATCTGTTCGAGGAAAATCCAGACGTCGAATTGTTAACCGGCGACGGCTATTACGTAGACGAAGACGGTAAGCAATTAAGACCCATCAGGCCGTTGAAAGTTAGCCACATTACGCTTGAACACATGCGTTATTCAGATTACATGCTGCAACCTGCCACGTTTTGGAGGAGTAACAATTTCCGATTGAATAAGGAACTGAATTACACCTTCGATTGGGAATTCTTCCTGTCAATGTTCGAGCATGGCATGACCGTTCTGTATGTTCCTGAGTACTTTGCCTGCTACCGAATCCAAGACAATTCTCTCACCCATCAAGATACTGCCGGCAGAAAGTTGGAGATCTACAAGACAGTAAAGAGGCACAATGACTTCTTACCCCAGAGAGCCTGGTGTTTGATCGTTTACTGGCTGTATAGTTTGGCTGAGCGGACACGCATGCCCGCGATTAAGATAGTCGCGCGGACATTTAACTATGTGCTCAGGCGGCTAACTGCTCACCGCATCATCTCGTCGTGATCAGGCAACGCGATAGGAGCCAGGTGATTCCCTTTTGACATGCGACAGTCACCAGCCATGTGCACTTTGAAAGATCATCACGCCGACCCGGTGTGCAAACGAATCTATTGAGGGGGCCGCAACAGCATGGGATGCCCAAGAGCGCTCTGCAATATCTCATTCCGGAGGGAGTATGCAGGTACGTAAAACGGAAATAGATGGAGCCTTCTTGATCGATCTGGATGTGCATGGCGATGAGCGTGGCTTCCTGCTGGAAAGCTACCAGAAGAGTCATTACGCTGACTACGGAATTGACTATGATTTTGTGCAGGACAACCACTCTTGGTCTGTGGGAGGCGTGCTGAGGGGACTTCACTATCAGGTCCAGCATCCGATCGGACATCTGATCTATGTCGTTCGTGGTTCTGTTTTTGATGTAGGGGTAGATCTCCGGGCTAACTCCAGGACTTTCGGAAAACACGTTACATGCACTCTTTCGGCTGCAAAGAAGCAGCAGTTATTCTTGCCTGCAGGTATCGCACACGGGTTCTGTACTTTGGCCGAAGAGAATGAGATTCTTTATAAATGTACCGAATATTATTACCCGGATGATGAAGCGGGAGTGATCTGGAATGATGCAGACATCGGCATTGAATGGCCGATTAAGGACCCGGTCATCAACAAACGAGATGCGTCATTCCCTACGCTTAAGAACATAGCTAAATCCCATCTTCCCAGGATATGATGAACACCATATTTCTTTTGTGGACTGCTCTCCAACGAGACGCGTAGCCNTCAAACTGGAGACTGGTTCACGGTTCGGCAACACGTCCTGTGCTACATTACGATGCTNACACCAGGAAGACATGATGAAATGTAGAATCTGCCAGCATGCGATTTCGGCATTCATGACGTTTGGACCGATGCCCATCGCGAATTGCTTCCTGACGCAGGATGAATTCGGTAGTGAGTTTTTTTTCGAGCTCAAACCTGCGTTTTGTGAGCGTTGTTATACGTTCCAGATTGAGAATCAGCCCGACCCTGAGTTGATGTTTCACGATCAGTATGCGTTTTTTTCCCGTACCTCGGTATTCATGCAACGCCACTTTAGAGCTTATGCGGACTGGGTCGCTGACAACCACTTGAGGGGAGACGATCTCTTCGTTGTTGAGATTGGCAGTAACGATGGCATTATGCTGGAGCATTTTGCCAATCGTGGCATCCGCCACCTGGGCGTGGAACCCTCGGCAAATGTCGCTGAGGAGGCCCGCAAGTTTGGCGTAGAGAGCATCGTTCGCTTCTTTGGTCCCGAAACCGCTGCATACATTGTGTCCGAATATGGTCAGGCGGATTCCCTGCTGGCGGCAAATGTCATGTGCCATATCCCTGACCTGAACAGCATTGCCAAGGGCGCGGATCTCTTGCTGAAGCCGGCTGGTGTGCTGATTTTTGAAGATCCCTATCTGGGTTCCATGCTGGAAAAGACTTCATACGACCAGATATACGACGAGCATGTCTTCATCTTTTCTGCACTTTCGGTAGTCAATATATTCGCCGCACACGGGTTCGAACTGATCGATTTGCTTCCGCAGGAGACTCATGGCGGTTCCATGCGGTATGTTCTGGCAAGAAAAGGTGTACGGGATATATCCTCATCTGTGTCCGGGATCATAAACGATGAGAAAGCGGCGGGCTTGCATCTGCCCGAAACCTACAGACAGTTCAAAAGAGATTGTGAGGCGTCCAAGGCCCGATTGGTAGGATTGCTGACTGACGAGAAAGATGCGGGGCGTCGAGTTGTCGGGTACGGGGCCACATCCAAGAGCACCACCATTCTGAATTATTGTGGTATTGGTGCAGACTTGATTGAGTACATATCGGATACGACGCCCATCAAACAACACAAGTTTTCTCCGGGTATGCACATTCCTGTAAAACCGTATGAAGCATTTGCCGGCGATTATCCTGACACAGCGCTGTTGCTTGCCTGGAATCATCAGCTGGAGATCATGGCGAAGGAGAANNCNTGTNTNNTNTNAGGGGGGAAAGTGGATATCACCGATTCCCGACAGCAAAAGCAAAACATGATCGTCGTATGCATAACTCTACGCATTGATAAGGGATAGTCATGCAGCAGAATAACGGTGAAAAAGTCAGGCTGAACCTTGGCTGCGCATCTCGACCATTACCCGGTTATATCAATATTGACCTGGATACTCTGGATGAGATCAAAGCACGTTATCCAAACATTGACTTTCCCGAAGATGCTGAAGTCTTCCAACATGATATTTTCAATCTTCCACATGGAGATGGAAGTGTGGACGAGGTGCGCAGTGATTCCATGCTTGAGCACCTCTCTTTCTTGGAGGAGAAGCAGTTCTTCTATGAGATGCGGCGCGTGTTGCGTCCTGGCGGCAGTCTCGTTTTTTCCGTTCCGGACTTTGAAGACACGGTCAAGTTGTGGCTAAAAGCTAAGGATGACTGGAAGGACTTTTACCGCAATGATGACGAGGCAATCGCCCAGCAACATTGGTTTGGCCAGTATTCCTATACAACGGATCAGCGCTGGGGTTATCTAACGGCCAGTATATTTGGACCGCAGAATAGCGAAGGTCAGTTCCACAAGAACTGTTACACTGAGAAAAAGATCCGCAAGATGATGGGCTTTCTGGAGTTTGATATTGCCGAGTTGTCCTTCTTCAACTGGAAGGATGATCGGAATCGTATGATAAAAGTACACGCTGTTAAGCGTTAGTGGCATGAGGGCGGCAGTCTGCGATGCCGGATAGGAGCCTATGAGAAGGTCCGTTATTCATATTGGTGCCAATAAGACAGCCTCTACGACTCTGCAACGGGCATTGTTCAGTCAGCACAGTGGCCTTCACTACATGGGTGAGGATGGTGTCGGGTACGAGGACTACAGGGACATCGTGAATGCGATGGTTNCCGATGACGACCTCCACTTTCNTGCTGATGTGTGTCGTGACCTGTTTGACCGACACGTCAGCCAGGCATCTGATAAGACATTCCTCTATTCGAACGAAGATGTGATGACCAGCAGAATTCCTGTCTTGTGCGCGCAAAGGCTGAAATCACTCATACCTGATGCAAGAATACTGCTTGTGATCAGGGATCAGAACACAGCCATTGCCTCGTTCTATGCCAATCACGGGGCTTTTCTTAAGCCCGCGCCGCCTAGCTATTACCGGCGTCACGTCAGCTTGGACGACTGGCTGTCTTCCGAGCTGATGTTTATAAAGTATGGTGCGTTGGCCAGCTTTTTCTACAACAGGCTGCTGTCGAATTATGCAGATCTTTTTGGTCCTGACAACGTGCACGTCTTACTGTTTGAGGAGTTAATCGCTGACAAGAAAGTATTTGTTGAAAAGTTGTGCCAAGTGTTGGATGTAGAACTGAATGAGGCAATAAAGTTGCTGGCAGAACGACATGAGCGCCCGCGAATTACTTCGCGGATGCTTGCTTACAATCGTTTCAGGACATGGTTCTTCTGGGGTGTTCCATTCACCAGCTATATTCCCGGAGGCAGATGGATGGCTGCAGCATTTCAGCAATTCATCGAGTCCGGGCCGAGTGCAAACGTCGAATTGTCCCAGGTGTGGCGTGAGAAGATCTCTGATCTTTACGCGAAGGACAACCAGGCCCTGGCCCTGGCCTATGATCTTCCCCTTGATAAATATGGCTATCCACTTGCCTGACGACCACATTAAGTCTGCAGATTGAAGGTAATCTCTATGACTCTTGAATTGTTTGGACCCTCCATTACTGATCATGAAATTGAAACGGTAATGGATGCGATGAAGAACGGCTGGTATGGGGAAAACAAATACTGGTATGTCGAGAATTTCGAGACGGAATTTGCACGCTATCACAATCGCAAACATGCACTGATGACACCGAATTGCACATCTGCAATTCACCTTACTTTGCTGGCGCTGGGTATTGGCCCCGACGATGAAGTGATCGTACCTGAGTGTACCTGGATAGCATCGGCAAGTAACATTACCCATGTAGGTGCAACCACCGTTTTTGCCGATGTCGATGCAAACACCTGGTGTATGTCGGCAAAAGGACTTGAGAAAGCGATTTCGCCGCGGACCAAAGCCGTTATCGTCGTTGACCTGTACGGCAACATGCCGGANATGAATGTTCTACGGCAGATTGCGGACGAGCATGGGGTTGCGCTGATTGAAGATGCTGCCGGCGCACTTGGGTCCGTTTTTCGNCAGAAAAAGGCAGGGAGTTTTGGCATCGCGTCGGTGTTCAGCTTTCATCGAACAAAGACGATTACGACCGGCGAGGGCGGTATGCTCCTGCTTGATGACGATGCTCTGTTTGAACGATGCCACTTCTTGCGTGATCACGGTCGTTCCGGGGAGAAGCACTATTACAACGCCGAGGTCGCATACAAGTACATGCCCTGCAATCTTTTGGCATCACTTGGATATGCGCAGTTGCTGCGACTCGAAGAATTGGTTGGAGAGAAGAGACATCTGTTGCAGCAATACCGTTCGATATTTGCAGATATTCCTGATGTATATTTGAACCCGGAGCCCCCGGAAGGCAGGAATGGAGCTTGGTGCACAGCCTTGATAGTTGGCAAATCTCACGGGTTGGACAAGGAACAGGTCATAGCGGAACTGGCAGAACTGGGTTTTGAAGGTCGTCCTTTCTTTTATCCCCTCAGTGCTATGCCGGCCTATGGCGGCGAAACCGTAGACAAGAAAGAGAATGCGCCGATCGCCTATGACCTTTCCCGGCGTGGCATTTGCCTGCCTGCCGCCTTCCGGACGAGTGAGGCAGAACTCACGGCCTATTGCAACGCCGTGCGATCAGTCCTTGGGGTGAAAACACGGGTGTAACGCGTATGAAATCCACGAATGAAATCCATGTGATGGCACTGCCGAGTTTTCCTGATGTTAGATTAGGAACGTTGGTGGTCTTGGATGAAAAGCTGGGCCTGTCCGTCAATGTCCGTCGCATTTTTGTGGTTGCCGGAAATCCGGGAACGACAAGGGGGAAACACGCCCACAAAGAACTCACGCAGATTCTCGTCTGCGTGCACGGCAGGTGCGTCGTTGTCTGTGACGACGGTAAGGCACGAAAAAGCGTAATACTCGACGCTCCGGGAACAGCGCTGGAGATTCCACCGGGAATCTGGTGTGAGCAGATATATGAGACGGATGGTACGGTTTTGATGGTGCTATGTGATTTGCCCTTTGATGAGGAAGACTACATTCGAGACTATCGTGAATTCCTTGACTTCCGCAATGGAGTCGTTACATGAGAATAGTTGTTACCGGGGCATTGGGGCATATCGGTTCCCGGCTAATACGCGCGTTGCCGGGATTCTTTGCCGATGCAGAGATTGTAATGATCGACAATATGAAGACGCAGCGATATGCATCGTTGTTCGACCTGCCGGCAGAGGGGCACTGTCAGTTCATTGAAGACGATGTGACCAGCATGGATCTTGAATCCGCTCTTTCGGGTGCCGATGCAGTCGTCCATCTGGCGGCCTTGACGGATGCAGCGGCAAGTTTCGAGCACGCCGACGAGGTCGAGCAGGTAAACTTCGTAGCAACGAAGCGTGTTGCTGAGGCGTGCCTGCAAGTTGGGGTTCCCATGATTCATGCGTCCTCGACAAGTGTGTACGGGACGCAGAACGATGTGGTTGACGAGAGTTGTGGTGAGGAAGATCTCAATCCCCAGAGTCCTTATGCCGAGACCAAGCTTCGAGAGGAAGCTCTTATTTCAGAACTGTGTATGAGTGATGGGCTCCATGCGCTGACGTTTCGTTTTGGGACGATCTTTGGCACTTCCCCGGGCATGCGGTTCCATACCGCGGTGAATAAGTTCTGTTGGCAGGCCGTGATGGGAGAGCCGCTGACGATCTGGTCAACAGCATACGATCAGAAGCGCCCTTACCTGGACCTGGCGGATGCTGTCAGGGCGATTGTGTTCATGGTCGAAAACAAGCTGTTCGATGGAAGTATCTATAATGTGGTGACGACCAACGCTACGGTGCGGGAAGTTGTTGAACATATCCGCCGGCATATTCCGAACCTGCATGTAGATTTTGTCGACAGTCAGATTATGAATCAACTCTCATATGAGGTGTTGAACACACGCATGGTGAATGCCGGATTTCAGACACAGGGGGATATTGGCAGTGGTATCTCCAATACAATTAAATTACTGAGTGGGGTCAAAGCCCGGTAGTTAGTGTCCATCCAGAAATAGGTGTCTTTGGCGAAATTAATGCGACAGGGCAAAAATGTTCGCCGCAAAAACAATAATTTGAGTGGGCCGCATTCGGATGGGCACCCGAAGCACGGACTTTGAATACGGATGGGCACTAATCAGCTTCTCTCTATGAAATAGATGCGCCCGTTACTTCGAGCTTTCCCATAGATCCATGCAATTGCCAGGTCATTAGTGGAAAAAAATATTCTTGCAAATCTGGTTGGCAGCGCGTCCACCGCGTTTCTGTCGTTTGCCTTCGTGCCATTCTATATCCATTTCATGGGAATAGAGTCGTTTGGGTTGGTCGGCTTTTTCATCACCATGCAGGCAGTTTTTTTGTTGCTTGACATGGGGTTGTCAGCAACGGTGTCAAGAGAGCTTGCGCGACTTTCAGTTATGCCTGGCAGTGAACAGGAAATGCGGAACTCGGTTCGAACGCTCGAGCTGGTGTATGCGGCGCTTGCGGCAGTGGTCGTCACGGTTGTCATCGGTGTTGCTCCCTGGATTTCGGAAAAATGGCTGGATGCGTCCCAGATGCCACCTGAGACGATCCATCAATCGATAGTTCTGATGGCAATCGTCATAGCCGTTCGATTACCCACCGGCCTTTACTATGGCGGACTGCAGGGGCTGCAAAGACAGATACTGCTCAACTCTGTCAGGGTATTGATAGGAGTTGTACAAAGTGGTGGTGTTGTCCTCGTCTTGTGGCTGGTGTCCCCAACGGTCGAGGCATTCTTCATCTGGCAGGCCATCGCCGCAGGACTGGGAGTCATTCTGCTGGCTTGGTCAATGTGGCACTGCTTGCCCGGTGGGGAGCGAGCCAGGTTTCAGATCGATTGGTTCCGCAACGTCTGGAGATTTGCAGCAAGTATGAGTCTCATATCAGCAGCCTCGGTAATTTTGCTGCAGACGGACAAGATAATCCTGAGCAAAATGCTGACGTTGGAAAACTTCGCCTATTACGCCTTAGCTTCCTCGGTGGCAATGGGGCTCTATAATGTTATTTCGCCCGTGTTTGCAGCCCTTTACCCGAGGTTCACCCAACTTGTCACGAGCGAGGCCGACGTCGAGGTGAGAGATCTTTTTCATAAGAGCTGTCAGCTTATGACGGTTCTAACCATGCCATTAGCTCTCGTGATAGCGGCTTTCTCCGAGTCAGCTCTTCAGATCTGGACTCACAATGGCGTGCTTGCCGGCCATAGTGCGCCAATTCTCAGTTTGCTGATCATTGGCACGGCGATGAATGGCATGATGAATGTCCCTTATGCCTTAGTATTGGCCCATGGGTGGACCAAGCTTTCACTCTATTCCAGCATCATCTCGGTTCTCCTGCTGGTACCCATGCTGTTCATTCTGGTGCCACGTTATGGTGCGGTAGGGGCTGCAACAGCCTGGTTGATTCTAAACGCTGGGTATATCGTGATTAATGCACCGATTATTCACGGCAAGTTCTTGAACGGAGAATTTAAGGAGTGGTTCTTCCATGATGTTGGCATTCCCAGTCTAGCCGCTGTGTCGATGGTGGCGATCTTCGTGATAACCATGCCGGATGAATGGGGCTATCTAGGCCAGTTGACTTGGATAATTCTGGCTTTTCTTGCCTCGCTAGTGTGTTCTATATTGATGGCGCCTGCTATTCGTCGCCACGTGCAAAGGATCCTGTTTTGAGCGTATTCCCGCATTAGAGCGCTGCACGGTACGGGCGAAGTCAGCATCGTCTGCAGACGGAAAGATAAGGAAGTTATTGATGAGTCCTAACGACCAACCATTAGTGACGATTGGCGTCCTGGCCTACAATCGACCGGCCATGCTGAGGAATGCGCTTAACTGTGTAGTCAGGCAGACATATGGGAATTTGGAGATCATCATATCGGATGACTGTTCACCGGATATTGAAGTAGCACGGGTTGGCGAGGAATTTGAAGCAGCGGACCCTCGAGTTCGGTTTTGCCGGCAAGAGGTAAACCTCGATGCAGTGAGGAATCATTGGTTCCTATTGGCCGAAGCCAAAGGCAAGTATTTTATGTGGGCTTACGATGATGATCTTTATGAAGCCACCTTGGTTGAACGACTGGTTGAACGTCTGGAAGCTAATGCGAACGCCATTTTGTGTGCCTGCGATGTAAGTATTATTGATGACAAGGACCAGGTTACCAGAGTCGAGAAGCTATCCAGTCTACGCGGCGATGAAGCATGGAGGCGTGTCAGGCGAAGCTTCTTCTTTTATCCTACTTCCAACATCTATCTCACGGTTCTGGGGCTATTTCGCACAGCACCG
This sequence comes from Gammaproteobacteria bacterium, assembly GCA_002726595.1. Taxonomy (GTDB): domain Bacteria; phylum Pseudomonadota; class Gammaproteobacteria; order Pseudomonadales; family Pseudohongiellaceae; genus UBA9145. The sequence goes on from PBTO01000117.1 coordinate 10,565, forward strand.
ATGCACGCCAAGGGGATCAGGCCAGAGCTCGGTTGTCTGGGCTTTAATACCAGCATGGAAGTTCCTTTTCTGGCAAGAGTTTCATTGGCTGGTGAAATCATATCTGTGGATGAAGCGCTTCTGCTTTACAGGAGCCATGAGGACTCCAGATACATCAAGGAATTAGCGAGAATAAACAACTTCAATGAATTATTAATAAACATGTGTATTCGCGTAAAATTGGTCAAGTGCATAGTATTGTCGGATATTTCTTTCTGGGAACGTTGCTCCCTGCTGATGGCAGTGATCGATTCCTGGCTTATCAGTGTTCCCTATCGATTGGCTGCAACGTTGCTCCCAACACCGGTGAAAGAGAAAATAAAAGCATGGTTGGGGCTGAATAGGCGAACCTGACAATTTCGTGCAAGCACATGCCGACCCAGTGACTCAGCCGATGGCAAAGAGGACCGAAAATGTGATGAAGAGGCCGATCGACAACGATATCAAGAAGACAACGCTGGCGTCAGTTATCAAACGCGTCATTCGACGCGCAGGATTCGAAGTACATCGCTACATCCCCGGTCGGTCGGAAACTGCCCGGTTTGTGACCATGTTAGCTACCCATCGGGTTGATCTTGTTTTGGATGTCGGCGCCAACGTCGGTTGGTTCGGCAAATNACTTCGAGAGGCAGACTTTGCAGGCAAGATCGTCTCCTTCGAGCCGCTTGCGGCAGCAAGAGAGGTGTTACTGGAAATCAGTGAANAGGACCCGCTGTGGGAAGTTGCGCCTTGTGCAGCGATTGGTGAAGAAGATGGTGACATTGAGCTAAATGTGGCGGGCAACTCGGTGAGCAGCTCCGTTCTTGAAATGCTGGAGAATCACGTCCATGTTGCCCCTGAATCGAAATACGTTGGCAAAGAGAACGTCCNGTTGCGAAAGCTGGATACAATTGCTCCGGATTGCATCGGAGACGACTCAGTGCTGTTTCTGAAAATCGATACCCAAGGTTATGAAGATCGGGTGTTGAAAGGAGCACAACAGCTGCTGAAGCGCATTGTCGGCATGCAGCTTGAACTATCTCTGGTGCCATTATATGAAGGACAGTGTTTGTTCGATGAGATGATCGACTACGTGAAATCACACGGTTTTGACCTCTGGGCGATCTCGTCAGCGTTTACTGATCCTGACAGTGGCCGTTTGCTCCAGGTCGACGCAACATTTTTTCGTCGTTAGGCGCAGCCGGTATTATAGAAGGTACTATAAATGATCCAAACTGCATGCCCGCAAGCGCAATATCTGGCTCACAAAAAGGAGATAGATGACGCGATCTCACGGGTGCTTGACAGTGGCCGTTACATTCTTGGCGAGGAAGTGAACACCTTCGAGCAGGAATTTGCCGACTATTGCGGAGTAAAGCATGGTATAGGCGTCGCCAGCGGCACTGAGGCCCTCCATCTAGCCCTGGTTAGCTGTGGTATTGCTCAAGGAGATGAGGTCATCACCGTGGCGCATACAGCTGTAGCGACTGCAAGTGCTGTCTCATTAACGGGGGCAAAACCTGTATTGGTCGACATCGATCCTGAATACTTCACCATCGATCCAGATTGCGTTAAAGACGCAATCACCGCGAGAACAAAGGCAATTATCCCGGTTCATATATATGGGCAACCGGCAGATATGGATTCCGTGCGGCTGATTGCAGAAGAAAACGGCCTCATCGTAATTGAGGATTGCGCACAGGCACATGGTGCGAAGTACCGGGGAAGAAGAGTCGGGTCGTTAGGAGAAATGGGTTGCTTCAGTTTCTACCCGACCAAAAACCTAGGGGCGATCGGAGATGGTGGCATGGTGGTAACTGACAATTCCGAACTGGCTGACAAGGTAAGACTTCTGCGGGAATACGGCTGGAAAGAACGTTTCATCAGCAGTGATCAAGGTTGGAACAGCCGCCTGGATGAGATGCAGGCTGGCGTACTAAGAGTAAAACTCAGGTATCTGGATGCGGATAATCAAAAACGAGTCAGTCTGGCGAACGATTACTTGGCGGGCCTCGCGAATCTGCCGCTTGGGCTTCCCAGGAAGAGAGATGCCTCGGATCATGTATACCATCTGTTTGTGATCAAGACAGAAGACAGAGCGTCACTCCAGGAATATCTAAAGAAAGAGGGTATCGGTACCGGCATTCACTATCCGGTCCCCATTCATCAGCAGGACTACTTTGCGAAGTTGGCAAAGTATGGCTCTCTCAAAGTGACGGAAAAACTGTCCAGAGAGATTGTCTCATTGCCCATGTATCCGGAGCTTTCGCGGCGAGAGAGCGATACCGTCATCCAGACTATGCAGGACAGATCTCATGGATAAACCAATCTGGGAGGGCGTATACCAGGACATAGGTGAAATCAAAGCCGTGGGAGCCGGTTTTAGTTCCAATACCTGGGTAGATCAATCCAAGCTGAAGGTAGAGCAATACCTTGCAGACCTGAATGACAGTGATCTCATACCACCAGTTCCAATCCGACCTACTTCACTGCCACTTATTGCGGCGATGGCTAAAGCAAGTCAAAAGGACAGGAAAGACATAATTGATTTTGGCGGGGGATTGGGCTTCTCTTATTTGAGTTTTGTACAGAGCTGTTCGAGGGCGAGGAATTATGACTACCACATTATAGAATCGTCAGGAATCTGCGATCTGGGAAGAGAGTCACTTGCCGATCATGACAGTCTGTTCTTTCATGAATCTATTGCGGACTTACGCATTGAACGTGCTGAGATTCTCTATATAAACTCAGTCCTGCAGTATATTGCCGATTGGAAATCACTTCTTGGGCATCTGTTGGATCTGAAACCCGAATATGTACTCTTGGATGACCTGCCGGCAGGGGAGATACCCACATTTGCGACTGCACAGAATTACTATGAATCAAAAATACCGCGCTGGTTCTTTAACGTGCGGGAGATAGTCAGCTACTTCGAATCACGTGACTATTGCCTTGAGTACAAATCAACATTTGTCGCGCCGGTTCTGGGGAAAATTCAAGAAAAACCGATGAGCCACTTTCCCGCTCGATACCGGCTTGCCTATCCATGCACTTTGCTCTTTAGTTTCAAAACCGTGGCGAGTGCAGCATAGTTAGAGTCTGCTCATAAACTATAAGCCATTGATATTATTATGGAATATATGATATTTCAGGTATAATAGTGCACGAAAAAGT
>PBTO01000118.1 GCA_002726595.1 Gammaproteobacteria bacterium
GTACCGTGCAATTCATCGGCTCCATGGTGGCATGCGCCAGGTAAGGTACCCGGTAACCGGCTTCAATCACGTCTGCAGCTTCTTCAATTCCTGCTTCGGCATCGCCCAGCTCCTTGTCCTTGCTGCCATTGCTGTCAGCCAGATCGCGGTCAAATTGGGCGTAAATACCGGCTTGGGACACATTGTCATTTTCCGAGGACTCAAACTCGGTCTCTACCAGCTTCAGGGCTTCCTTGGCACGCCAGTAGTTATTGGCTACCACGGCGACCGAGTCTTCCAGTTCAATAACTCGCTCCACACCCGGTCTGGCCAGTGCTGCCGCGGCATCAACCGCAACCAGTTTGCTGCCAAACACCGGGGCGAATCGAATCGCTGCAAATAACATGTCATCACTGTAGGCATCCAGGCCGTAGGGCGCCGAGCCATTTACCTTCGCCGGGATGTCAACGCGGGACATCGACTTGCCCATGATGTTGAACTGGGACGGGTCTTTCAGTGCGGCATTTTCCGGTGGCTCCAGCAGGGCAGCATCAGCGGCGAGCTCGCCATAGGTAAGTGATCGACCGCTGGCATTATGGTGTACATGACTTAGCTGTGTTGTGCACTGGTCTGCTGCGACTCCCCAGCGTGCGGCGGCACATTGAATGAGCATTTGCCGGGCGGTGGCTCCGGCGGTTCGCATACCGAATTCGCCGGTAAAGCGCACCGAGGAACTACCGCCGGTCATTTGGAAATTGCCGATTTCAGCCACCTTGAAGGCAATTGCACCGATAAAGCCATTCAGAAATTCCGGTGCGCCAAATTCGCTGGCAAAACCCTTGATGATATCGCCATTGGCAAACAGGTCCACTGCCGGCGCCTGTTCGATGTTGACGAATTCCCAATTCGCATCCATTTCATCGGCTGCCATCATGCCCAGTGAGGTATGCACGCCCTGACCCATTTCTGAATGGGGCACGTAGACGGTGACTTCATTATTAGGATCTACTTTTAACCAGGAGGTCACGAAGTGCTCGCCATTTTGGGCAAACTGCTCGTTCGCTCTTCGGTGCCGGCTGGGACGGGTTGCGGCATAGCCAATTAGAACACCACCCCCGACCAGTGCGGAAGTTGCCAGAAAACGACGTCGATTAATTTTCATAGTCATTCTCCTTTATGCGGTCAGCGATCTGATGGCTTTGCGAACTCTTGGATACGAGCCGCAGCGACAGATATTGGTGATGGATTGGTCGATTTGGGTATCGGAAGGATTGGGGTTTGCCGCCAGCAGAGAGGAAACCGCCATGATCATGCCAGACTGGCAGTAGCCGCACTGAGGCACCTGGTGATCGATCCAGGCCTGTTGCACCACTGTTAAATCCGGTGCCGACGGGTTCGAGCCGGCAGCGGCACTGGCCAAGCCTTCGATGGTGGTTATTTCGGTACCTTCCACCGCACCGACTGGGGTGACACAACTACGGGTGGCTATCCCGTTCACATGTACGGTGCAGGCACCGCAGGCTGCAATGCCGCAGCCAAACTTGGTGCCGGTTAAACCCAACTCGTCGCGGATTGCCCACAGCAGTGGCATATCCGGCTCGATATCGAGCTGCTGCTGGATGCCATTCACCTTGAAATTCGCCATTACAAATCCCCCCTCGCGGATAATCTGGTGTTCTTATTGCCTGACTGGTGCCCATAGTAGCTCAAATCAATATTTAATAGTAAGACCCGGTGACGCGGTGTTCTCACGATTCGGCTAAACTAAATACTTACTAATTCCGAATTTTGCGAGATTTTTGCGTAGAAGGTCGAAATATTCGAGCTTATCAGGCGGCCTGTGCGATTATTAAGGTCCAGGTACGTTGGACCGAGCAGATTATGTATTTCAAGCAGCACTTCATAGTAATTATTCTATGTAACTTAGTATTACTGGGTTCCGCTTTGGGGCAACCCCCAAGGACGATTGACTCCGATCCGGGGAATACCAGCTTTGTGCTTTTCGAGCCCGGGCAGGAAAAGTGGCAGGGTGAACTCAAGACGGCGATTACCACCTATCAAAATGAGTCGGGTATTCAACTCGACCTAGTTGCCACAATTCATATAGCTGACAGCGACTACTTCGCCGAGCTCAACCAGTATTTTAAAGGCCGTGACGCAGTCTTATATGAATTAGTGGCCGATGCGGATGTGCGGCCCTCGCCAGATCTGATACAGAGTAGTAGCTCTTCAGTGGGATTCTTGCAGCAGATGCTAGCTAATTTTCTCGGTGTTGCGTTTCAGCTGGAGCATGTGGATTACTCACCGCAAAATTTTATTCATGCCGATCTGGATCCGGCCAGCCTCGCTGAAATTATGCAGGCCAAGGGTGAGAACTTTCTCTCCATGTTTATTTCCCTGGCCCTGGCAGAGATGGCAAACCAGCAGCTTGATTCTGCCACCGGTGCTTCAAATTCAGCTTTTAATCTAGTTTCAATAATGGACGCNTTCTCTGCGACTGATCAGANAAGNGCATTCAAAACCCTGTTTGCAGAAGAGTTAGCCCGTAGCGGTGGTGTACTGACCGATCCGAGTCTTGGCAACCAGTTGACGATTCTGGGCGACCGCAACCGGGTGGCGCTACAGGTGCTCCGTGATACCCTGCGTGACTCCACCAGGCGACGTGTTTCTATTTTCTATGGTGCTGCCCACATGCCGGGCATAGAACAGGAAATCGTTGGGCAGATGGGTTTCACGCAAGTCAGCCAACAGTGGCTTACTGCCTGGGCTATTCCCTGAATTGGATTCCTCAATATCCTCACAATTTGGAGCGTATATTGGAGCTATTTGAGGCGATTTGATGTTGTTAGACGCTTATTTGTGTTGACTGCCGCCTTATTTACCGGACAATAGGCAGTCCGTTTCATGTGAAGCGACCCGATAAGTATTTCGGATTTTAGGGGGAATAGAGCTGTTTGCATCGGTTTCTGATGGTTATTTCAGTTTTTCGTTGATAATCAGTTTTACAATGGGTTTAAAAACCAAGGTGAAAAATTATGAAGAACATTATTAACGGATTGATGGCGTTATGTCTCGTCACTCTGGTTGGTTGTGCCGGTGGCGGCAGCCCGGCTGTTGGTGCCTGGGATATCGCAATGAATACTCCGATAGGAGACCTCGAAGTAGTATTAACAATCAATGAAGATGGNACTGGCACTATGTCTTCCGACGCCTTGGGCGAAGCGGCACTCTCCGGTATTGTATTTGATGGCAATGCGGTGAATTTCGCGGCTGACATTGATGCACAGGGACAGACTTTGACCATGGAATTTTCTGGCTCAGTTGAAGGTGACGTACTGGAAGGCGAATTTGGCACTGATTTTGGTGCCTTAAGTGTTTCAGGAAATCGGCAGTAGGCTGCAAGCACTGAGCGATCTTTCGAACTGAGTTTGGACTTCGCTCGACAGTTGCAGCGCCGCAATTATATAGCCAGGCAATAGTTAATTAGCCAGGCAATAAAAAGGCAGTGGATATCCACTGCCTTTTTTTATTTTCGAATTGAATAAAACCCGTGAGCAAGCGCTACAGTACAAGCCGATTCGCATCGCTCAAATAATACTCAGCCTTAGACTCTGATTTACCATTTCAAGATTCTGCTTTGCGTTCGGGCTTTGCGGAAGCACTTTTATCAGGGCCTCGAAAGCCGTTTTAGCTTTCTGCAATTCTTCGCGCTGGATATAAACCAGCCCAAGGCCGGACAATGCCCCGAAGTGTCTGGGTTCAAGCTCCAGGGTTTTCTCAATGTCATCAATCGAGGCATCGAGATTTCCGGCGAGATAATAGAGGGTGGCACGTTTGTTCCAGGCTTCGGCATAGTCCGGGTAGGCGCTGATGATTTCACTATAGACCGCCAAGGCATCACTATAGTACTGCATATTCATCCGCTGTGTTCCTAGCAGCATCAATGCCTCCACATCGTCATCCGAATGTTCCATCCAGATTTCCCAAATCCTGTTTTCAGCCTGCTGGATTATATTGGTGTTTTCGGTTTGCCTGAGAACGGAAAAAAGCTCATCCAGACGAGCATCTGTTTGATCCGCCAGGCTGATTGCCGGGCCGAAGAATATTAAACAAAGGGTTAAAAAGTATTTCTTGACCATGTTGAGAACTTGGTTGGTAATTTTTAGACAGTATAATTGCAAGCTGTCCAGTTGGCTACTGCACAGGATCTACGTTGTTGAGTAGATGGAATTAAAGACTCAAAAACTAACAGGCATCAAAAACTTTGCGCTGAAGCAAGTTTCCAATCTTCTTCATATTCAACGGGTATCGATTCTTCCAGCAAAGATCCTGGCGCCAATGGCGTATAGATCTGATCGAAGTTTTTAAGACAGCCCTCAATTCGACTATAGAGGTCGGCAGGGCTCAAGCCGCCGGGATCGTCATAGCCCATGGCGCCACAGAGTTCCAGAAACGCTTCCACCGTGGCATGGTGAAAGTTGCACACACGAACAGACTTTTCTTCCACGTTTATCGCCCGGGCCCTGGCAGGATTTTGGGTTGCTATTCCGGTTGGACATTTATTGGTGTTACAGCTTTTCGACTGCACGCAGCCCAGTGCCAGCATCATCGCCCTGGCCGCATTGACAGCATCCGCACCCATTATTATTTTTTCCAGCATATCGAATCCGGTCGCGGTCTGACCTGCGCTGATCAGGCGAATGTGCTGGCGTAAGCTGGCCCCCAGCAAAACCTGGTTTACAAAATAGGTGGCTTCCAGGCAGGGTATGCCCAGCCGATTGGAGAACTCAACCGGTGCCGCACCGGTGCCGCCTTCAGCCCCGTCGATGGTGATAAAATCAGGCAGGATTCCTGTTTCCAGCATCGCCTTGATAATGCCAAGAAATTCAGATTTTTTACCCAGGCAAAGTTTAAAGCCCACCGGTTTGCCATTACTTAAGTTTCGCAACCGCTGCACAAAATGCAGCAGTCCAGTCGGTGAGTCAAACTCAGGATGCGCGGCCGGGGATATAATGGTTACGCCCACATCCACCAGGCGGATATCCGCTATCTCCTGTGTTACCTTCGCGCCGGGCAATACGCCACCGTGGGACGGTTTGGCTCCCTGAGAGAGCTTGATTTCAATCATTTTTACCACATCAATATTGGCTCTTTCGGCGAATGCCTCATCGTTAAAGCTGCCATCGTGATTGCGGCAGCCAAAATAACCCGTGCCTATTTGCCAGATAATGTCTCCGCCATGGGCAAGGTGATACTTGCTCATGCTGCCCTCGCCGGTGTTGTGAGCAAAATTTCCCAGTGCGGCGCCTTTATTTAAAGCAGCAACTGCGGTTGAGCTTATTGCGCCAAAACTCATGGCAGAAATATTCAGGCGGGAGGCATTGTAGGGGAGTTTGCAATCGGGGCCACCGATGGAGATTCGTATATGTTCCTCCCTTACTTCCTTGGCATTTATTGAGTGAAAGAGACTGCGATACCCTTCGGCCATAATCTCCTGCTCAGTACCGAAAGGAAGAGTGTCATTTGCCTTCTTGGCACGGCGATAGACCAAATTCCTGCGCTCTCTGCTAAAGGGTTTTTCTTCAACATTGTTGGCGATGAAGTACTGCTGAATTTCTGGTCTGATGTATTCAAGCATATACCTGAGATTTGCCAGCACCGGATAGTTGCGGCGTAAATTACTCTTGCAGAAAAACAGCTCATACGACCCTAACAGGGTGTAAGCGAGCAATAGCAGGAAAATGGAAAATTGCACTGGAGCACCGGTTAAGGACTGCAGTGAAATAGCACCGGAAGTACTGGACAGCAACCAGGCCAGACTAAAGGGCATGAACAATAATGCGATTGACCAGAATAGTTTAACTGCAGGAGTCATAGACTTACCTTGTGAGCGCTTTGAGTTTACTCATGCTCGATTGTGCTAGAAATCCAGAACGAATGTTATAGCAGTTTCTGTATCTGTTTTATCACGCCCAACCGGAACCTCGGTTTGATGCTTCACATCTACTGAAAATCTCAGCGACAGGTTATCCAGTATCTGGGTTTCGATACTACTCTCAGACCGCAAGATGCTGGTTTCATTTCCCGATTCGGTACTTAGATGCTGACTAAAAATAGCGTTCTGGGAAATATTCCACTCATAGTCACTGGAAAAACGCACCATGGGTTCATCAAAATTTTCTTCGTCCGATCTTGACTGTCGCATGCCCAAACCAAAGTTCAGTGTAATGCCCATGTTGGGTGTGGCGACCAGCAGGTTGCGGCCGTAGTTTACCGATATGTCGGATTGGCTGTCATAGCCACTGAAGCGATCATCATCGTGGGCGAGTCGGGTCAATATAAAGCTGTTCTCAGATATGGAGTAGTTGGCACTGCTCACGTAGTAAACCCGCTGCGCTGCCACTTCACCATCTTTTGACGAACGAAAACCATCAACTGAAAAACCATATTCCCAGGAATCCTGCACCCACGCTACATTCCCCTTGAACTGGATATTTTCATCATCCGTATTACCGGAGGTGAAGATAGCCCCCAATTCGATCTGTGTACTAATGCCATTCTCTTCTTGCGCTGCTATCTGCACAGTGATCAGACATAGAAAAATGCATACAAGTCGCTGAATTAGCTTTTTCATTAGAGGATCCCCCGGTCAATAAGGCGCCGTATTTTACCGGCAGCACTGGTAAATAGCCAATACTCGCAATGTGCATCGGCAGTGCCGAGGATTAATGTTGCAGTAATTTTCTGGAGCGCCCCGCAATGGGTGTGGTCTCCGTTGCTAAAAGACGCTATTGGCCATACTGGCGTTGCTCAGCCAATTGATGTATAAGGCATCAGGGACCGTTCCGGGCCCACAAACCGGTCATTTACCCGGTCTTATAAACTTGCTGAATCAAGATCCATGGCATGAAAACCCTGTTTATATTGCGACACGCCAAATCCAGCTGGGATGATCCCGGGCTGAGGGATTTTGAACGGCCACTCAGTGACCGCGGGCTGTTAGATGCACCCGTTATGGGTTGCCGATTTCTTGGCCGGGAAAAGTCGACCGATTGCATCATATCCAGCCCGGCAGTCAGGGCAAAATCCACCGCCAAGCTCTTCGCCGAGGCGATAGGCTTCCCCGCGGCGGATCTGGCCAGTAACCCTGAACTCTACTTTGCCGGTGCGCCAATGTTTTTGAAGGCAACCAGCCTCCTGGATGAGAGTTTTGACTCGGCCATTCTGGTGGGGCACAATCCAGCCATAACCGAGTTTGTCAACAGCATGGCGGGTACCGATATTGAGAATGTCCCCACCTGCGGCCTGGTCGAATTATCACTTCCGATAGAAAACTGGTCTGAGGTGGAACTGGATTCGGCCACTCTGGTAGACTTTGACTATCCGAAAAATGTGACTGACACATGAATAAACCTAACCTTAAAAAACTCCTTGCCTTACTGGCATTGTCTTCATTGTTGATCGCCTGCGGTGAAGCCGAGTCACCGGGCAATGTTGCCGGTTCAGACGAAACCACTGCTGTCGGTACCGGGCGATGGTACAGCCAGCAGCAACTGGACAATGGTGCACAGGTATTTGCTACCAATTGTTCAGTTTGCCATGGTGATCAGGCCCAGGGGCTCACTGCAGATTGGCGATCCCGCCAGGCGAATGGATCCTTCCCGCCGCCACCCCTGAATGGCTCAGCACATGCCTGGCATCACCCGGTCTCCGTTCTTCTTCAGAAGTTGATACCGATGGTTTAAAAACAACTCCGGAAGTAGTAATCAGCTTTAGATACACCTGTTCATATTTAT
>PBTO01000119.1 GCA_002726595.1 Gammaproteobacteria bacterium
AAGTGACCACTTCGGGAGGAATTTTCTTACTCAGTTGCACATACTGCTCAAATTGGGATAACAAGGAGCGTACCAGTAGCGCAGACTCCTTTTCTTCCAGTTCATCCGAATTGAGTACAGAGGTTTCCGCCTTGAAGTACTCAACGCCAAATTCGATATCCCTGATCCTGGCCCGATCGAGCCCTTCGACTAGAACCTTAACTGTTCCATCAGGCAATCTGATTAATTGCAGAATTGAAGCCACAGTGCCAATTTGAAATAAATCCTTTACACCGGGTTCATCTTCCGAGGCGTTCTTCTGAGCAACCAGCAGAACCTGTTTATCGGAGGCCATCGCCACTTCCAGTGCCTTTATGGATTTGGGACGACCGACGAACAAGGGTTGAACTATCTGGGGGTATACCACCACATCTCTAAGTGGAAGCAGAGGAAATGCATTACTCTTGTTACTTGCGGCGCTTGGGCTCATAAACAACTCTTGATCTGGGCAGAATATACGCTGGTAATGCTGATAGAAATGGCGTCAATTGCTGAGAAATCAAGGGTTGCCCCACCCTTTACTCATCAACTGCCGATCTTGACGGCTGGTCCAGGTTCTCATACATGAGCAATGGTTCAGATTCCCCCTCGATAACTGCCGCATCGATAATTACTTTGCTCACCTTATCCAGAGAAGGAATATTGTACATGGTATCCAGCAGCACTGTTTCCATAATAGACCGCAGCCCACGGGCTCCGGTCTTTCTTTCCTGTGCCCTCTTGGCAATGGAGCGGAGCGCATCTTCCCTGAACTGAATCTCAACGCCCTCCATATCAAATAACTTGGTATATTGCTTGGTCAGGGAATTCTTGGGCTCCTGTATTATTGTAATCAAGGCATCCAGGTCCAGCTCGTCCAGCGTTGCTATCATCGGCAAACGGCCTACAAATTCAGGAATCAAGCCGTACTTAACCAGGTCTTCCGGCTCAACATCACGCAGGGTGTCACCCATGTTCAATTCCAGATCCGGGCTTCTGACTTCGGCCGCGAAACCAATTCCACTCTTTTCTGAACGAGCCCTGATAATTTTATCCAGTCCGGCAAAAGCGCCACCGCAAACAAACAGGATATTGGTCGTATCCACCTGCAGAAACTCCTGTTGTGGGTGTTTCCGGCCTCCTTGTGGTGGCACCGATGCAACAGTTCCCTCAATTAGTTTTAACAGGGCTTGCTGCACACCCTCACCTGATACGTCCCGGGTAATGGATGGATTGTCAGACTTGCGCGAAATTTTATCGATCTCGTCGATATACACTATGCCAATCTGGGCTTTCTCAACGTCGTAATCGCACTTCTGCAAAAGTTTCTGAATGATGTTCTCTACGTCTTCGCCGACATAACCCGCTTCGGTGAGCGTGGTGGCGTCCGTAATGGTAAATGGTACATCAAGCAAACGAGCGAGTGTTTCAGCCAGCAAGGTCTTGCCCGTACCGGTGGGGCCTACCATGAGAATATTACTTTTGTTTAACTCGACATCGTCACTCGACTTTTCATAATTCAGACGCTTGTAATGGTTATAGACGGCGACTGAGAGTACTTTCTTCGCCCTCTCCTGCCCAATGACATACTCATCAAGCGTGTTTTTGATTTCCTCAGGAATTGGCAGCTTCCGGCCTATAGACTCTGAGTCTTTTTCCTGGATTTCTTCCCGAATTATGTCATTACACAGATCCACACACTCATCGCAAACAAACACGGATGGGCCAGCGATAAGCTTGCGCACTTCATGCTGGCTTTTGCCGCAAAAAGAGCAATAAAGCAATTTGCCCTTATCATCCCCTTTGCTATAGCGATCGTCTGACATAACTCTTCCTAGTGCATCATTCCTGATTACTTCTTTTTGTTGATCTATGGCCACACAATCATGACCGGTGCCAATCTTTATCCGGTACTAAAATGCAGGCAAACCACCGCAATTGCAAGTCTAATGATTTGACTTACTAAGCGACCAGTTTGCCCGATACCTTTATTTATTATCTACCCTTCTATCGATTACTTTATCTATCAAACCGTATTCCACCGATTCCTCGGCGCTCATAAAGTTATCTCGCTCCGTATCTCGCTCGATTGTCTCTATATCCTGACCGGTATGTTCCGCCATGAGTACATTAAGTTTCTGACGTATCTTTATGATTTCATTAGCTTGTATTTCAATATCAGAGGCCTGCCCCTGGGCTCCACCACTGGGTTGATGGATCATAATTCTGGAATGCGGCAGTGCCACCCGTTTGCCTTTCGCGCCACCCACCAGAAGTAGTGTGCCCATGCTTGCCGCCTGACCAACACACATTGTAGCGACATCAGGTTGGATAAATTGCATTGTGTCGTAAATCGACAGACCCGCTGTAACCGAGCCGCCCGGGGAGTTGATATACAGATGTATATCCTTGTCAGGGTTTTCTGACTCGAGAAAGAGCAATTGGGCAACGACCAGGTTAGCCATATGATCCTCAACATGGCCTGTAATAAAGATCAATCTGTCTTTCAATAACCGGGAATAGATATCGTATGACCGTTCTCCTCTGGCAGTTTGCTCCACCACCATTGGCACGAGATTGGCCGTTAAGTTACTTCTTGAATTTTCCATATACTGGGATCCTGCCTGTTGGGATGTTTCAGACCTACAGAACGCGTTTGATAAAGTGATCTGGCATTGCAATCGATTAAGTTTATGTAAGAGTTAAACGGCAACTTGTACAGTCAGCTTAAATTTCGCGCCTAACTCCTTGAACCACGGTGTAATAAAGTGTCTTAATCCGGTTACACTTCGAGTTTCAAATCCTGACGCTACTTTAAAAAGCAGATTACGCCTCGGTGGCTGCGGGGTCCGGGCGGATGACATCTGCATAGCTTACCACCTTATCCACCACCTGAGCCTGATCGATGATGTAATCAAATACCTGATTTTCCATCACAGTTGATTCGATTCCGGCCAATTCTTCTTTATTGTTGTAATACCAGTTCACCACTTCCTCTGGCACCTCATAGGTTGAGGCTAATTCTTCGACCGCTTCCCGCACTTTCTCAGGATCAGCCTTAAGTTCTTGCGCTTTTATAACCTCACCCAAAACCAGCCCCAGTACAACCCGCCTGGACGCCTTTTCCTTAAACAGGTCATCCGGAAGCATCGATGTGTCAATATTTTGACCCCCCCCCATCTGCTGGAGGGCCTGTTCTCGCAAGCCCTGTATCTCGGCAGTCACCAGGCTTTCCGGCACATCGATATCGACCAGACTAACCACGGCATCTGCTACCTTGCTTTTCAATTTACTACGGCTGGCAGCTCTCAATTCCCGGTCCATGTTATTCATCACCTCAGCCCGGAAAGCATCATTGTCTCCCTCTTCGATGCCAAAACTCTCATAGAAAGATTCATTTATTTCCGGCAGGACCTTTTCGCTCACGCGATTCAAGCTGATATCGAATTCCACTGCTTTTCCTGCCAGCTCTGTACTATGATATTTCTCCGGAAAAGTGAGCGGTAAAGTAAATTTCTCTCCTGCTGATTTACCGTCAATGCCTGCTTCAAATCCAGCAATCATTTGCCCCGATCCCAGTAGCAAGTCCGTCCCCTCGGCCTTGCCACCTTCAAACTCTTCACCATCCAGTCGGCCAACGAAGTCAATATTAACCCGATCTTCATCGGCGGCAGGCCGCTCCACAGTTTCCCATGTCAGGCGCTGCTCACGCAGAGTTTCTATCATATTATCGATGTCCGATTCATTGATCTTGGCCGTTACTCTTTCCGCACTTAGTTTGGTGAAATCCGGTAACTCGATTTCCGGATAAACTTCAAAAATCGCTGTGAATTCAAGATCTTCACCTTCCTCTATGCTAGTCGCTTCTATCTTTGGTTGCCCGGCAGGCCGCAAGCTCTCCTGATTGATAGCGGCGTAATAGTTCTGGTTCATCAGTTCGCCCACCACTTCCTGACGGACTCCTTTGCCAAACCTTGTTCTAACTACCTTAAGCGGAACCTTGCCTTTTCTAAAACCCTTCAAATTTACAGTTTTGGCTGCCTCTTGCAGTCGTTCATTGACCGCCGTGTCAACTAGCTCACTAGGCACGGCAACGGTCATTTTCCGTTCCAAGCCTTCTGTAGTTTCGATGGAAACTTGCATGTATCAACCTCTTGGTTCCGGGGCGAATCGCACCCATGACCTTATGCTAAAAAAATTTTGTATGTGCTTAGGGACACATCGATCCGGTGAATGCTCGCAGCCACCTGCAGCCTGTGATTTACAGTAAATTCAAGGAGTTAAATCACTCTGACTTGTAAAAGAAGTGCGCGATTTTCCCATATCAATTGCCACTATTCAATATTAATGAATTTATACATGCCCGGACCATGTCTATAAAGGTGAATAAGAATTGATTATAATCGCCAGGGTTGAACAAAGGGAAAAATAAAGCTAGCGCAGTGAGCAAGTACAAAGACATCGCTGCAGTGATTCTGGCCGGGGGCAAGGCGTCCCGCATGAACAACACCGACAAAGCCCTGGTGAAACTGGGTGGCCGGGAGCTCATCAGCTACGTTATCGAAAGAGCGGCAAGTGAAGTTGACAAAATTGTTCTCAGCGTAAATCGAAACCTCCAAAATTATCAAACTTTCAATCTGCCGCTGATTGAAGACCGTTGCCAGCAATATGCAGGTCCACTACTAGGTATCCACAGTGCCATGAATTGGATTACCAGTAATGCTGCAGGCGATGGATTCAGCGAAATAAAATATCTGGCCTGTTTCCCGACCGACGTGCCTATCTTCCCGAGCAATATAATTGGCAAATTACACGATGCGATTCAGTTAAATGACTCGAGCCTGGCGATGGTGCAAACAGGAAACCAGTTGCAACCATTATTTTCATTATGGCGTGTCGATACCTATGCAAAAATTGATGCAGCGATCAAATCCGGGATCTATGGACCCAAGTTTTTTGCACAACAATTGGATTATGTTGTAATAAATTTTGCTTTGGAAAGACAAAAAGATTTTTTTAATATCAATACTCCGGATGATCTCAAAAAAGCTGAAAGCTTTATGCGTACTGGCCTGTAAATGACTTAGGTAAGAAAGCACAAAAATAATAAGAAAAATATTTTCACCTTAGAAAGAATTCCTATCTCTTTGTTTAAGCGGGATAATTAACACGCGCATATTTTCAAAACACCCTGCAACTACTTGTATTCGGTGGTTTTTCCCAGCCAAAAAATCAGCTGATCGAAAAAAAACCTAACACGAAAATGGCATATAATTTGCGCCCTTTTATTCTTTCGCAACACAGTTTATGGTTCGCCCACTCGCTAGCTTAGGGTTACCTGCTGACCTCCAGGTCAGAGCTAATTTCGATTAGTGGCGGCCTTAAGCTAGCGGAGACCACCTCCGTATAATAGATCCTCGTTACCAAACGGCCTCCCCCGAGATTAATAGTTTAACCGTTTCCTTCTAAAAGCAACCAAGCTGTTGGAACTTCCACACTACTCTGCCTACCTAGTCAGCTATCGCATATGGGACCCTGCTGAGTTAGACTCGGCCGATCTAATGACGATATTAAGTAGATGAATTCTCTCGCAAATACCGAACAACCACTCACCATCGCCTATGGCGCATCCTACGCCAGTAGCGAGGTTTGGAAGGCCTTAGGATCAAAGACTATCCTGCCGACGGAAATAGCCTCGGCAACCGCTGCACTGCGCTACAACCCGGCCCTGATACTACTCGACCATCGCTTGATGCGGGAAATGGAACTGAGCAAGTGGGTCAAGAAGTTCCCGGAAGCAATATTCCTGTGCACCGAATCCATGGATCTCGATGTCGACCTGGTCTTATCGAATAGTTTGCCTTTCAACCAGACTGCCAAAATGCTGGAAATGGCCTGTTATCAGTGGATTTTGAAAAGTGAGAAAACCGAAAAAGCCCGGATGCGTGATACCAGTGTCACATACCTGAACAAGCTGGTTGATATCAGTATTTCACTTTCTGCCGAAGATGACTTACTAACACTGCTTAGAAAAATTCTTGCTGAAGGACAAAACATCGCATGCTGTGACGCGGCATCATTGTTCCTTGTTGACGAAATCAACGACCATGATAAAGAACTGGTGTTTAAGCTAACTCAAAATGACTCCATGGACTTTCCTTTTGAGGAAAACAGGTTTCCACTGGATGGGCGCTCCATAGCAGGCTACGTCGCGCTGTCGAACAGCGAATTGAATATCGCGGATGTCTACGATATTCCAAAGGATGTCACTTACCGATTTAACCGGATGTTCGACCAAAAAACGGGCTATAGAACCAAATCCACTTTTACCATCCCACTGACCGATAAAATGAATTCGGTTATCGGTGTTTTACAGTTTATAAATCGTAAAAAAGCACGATCGTTGAAAGTAACGGATGAAAAATCTGCTAACGTCTACACGGAGCCTTTCGACAGCGATATAAATATCTTGCTGCGCGCGTTGGCCAGCCAGGCGGGAATCGCAATCGAAAACACTATTCTTCACAACGACATTAAGAACCTGTTCGAAGGCTTTGTTAACGCTTCAGTTTCCGCAATTGAACAACGCGACCCAACAACCAGCGGTCACTCCTTTCGCGTGGCAGATTTGTGTGTGAATCTCGCCACATCCGTCTCCGTTTCCAATTTAAGCCAGCTCAAGAATGTACGTTTTACCGACCAGGAAATCAAAGAGCTGAAATATGCAGCACTGTTGCACGATTTTGGCAAAGTTGGAGTAAGAGAATCTGTACTTGTTAAAGAGAAAAAATTGGGGGCGGGAACGCTGGACAGTATTCACTACCGAATATTGCTGGCTCAGGAACGCTTAAAGAGTCAGGCATTGTCAAGACAGCTTGACCTCTACCAACAAGGCCAACCCTCCGAAGCAGAGATTGCAACGCTGCAAAAGCAGTTGCAACAGGACGTGTTGATGTTGAACAAGTTCTACGAATCGATCGTTGAAGTCAATGAGCCGTCTATGCTCAAGCAAGACAACCGGGATATGCTCGACCGTATTAGTGAATACCGACTTGGTAGCGCGGAGGATGAATTATCCCTTATCACCCCGGCAGAGTTCAATTTACTTGCCATCTCCAAAGGCAGTCTTTCGCCTGAGGAACGCAAGCAAATTGAATCCCACGTGGTTCATACACAGAATTTTTTGAATCATATACCCTGGACAAAAGAGTTTCAGAACATTCCCACGATCGCGGCAGCGCATCACGAAAAACTCGACGGCAGTGGCTACCCTTACGGCATGACCGATGATGAAATTCCACTCTGCTCAAAGATCATGACCATTTGTGATATTTACGATGCCCTTACCGCCTCAGATCGCCCCTACAAACCTGCCATGAATACAGAACGGGCCATCGATATACTCGTTTCAGAAGCGAAGCGCAATTTACTGGATAACGAGTTGGTAGAGATATTTATCGAAGCCAAGGTATTCCATGTTATTGATTCTTCGGAGTACTCGACTGCCCCGGAGGTAGCCGTCACCGGCAATCACCCCTGCGAACCCAAGCTGCACCAGCACGACTGATACCCAGTGGCTAGCCCGCATATTTCATGAAGGGATCGGATTTTCTGGGAAATCTGGCTAAGCAGTTTTGCTTATCTCCCGCCAAGCCCTGGTGATTCCAGGGCTCAAGGGAGATGGGTGAAAATGCAACGCCAGATTTTTTAGAAAACCGATCAGCGATTCACAATATCTAGTGTGCTTGATTAGAACACTTCAATCCGTGATATCGCAGGGCCTGGAAAGAGATTTCCAGCGCCTTTGTGAAATATGCGGGCTAAG
>PBTO01000120.1 GCA_002726595.1 Gammaproteobacteria bacterium
ATAGGGTCGCCTCCAATACCGACGCAAGAGGACTGACCAAAGCCTTCGTCCGTGGTTTGCTTTACCGCCTCATAGGTCAGTGTCCCGGATCGGGAAATGACGCCAACTTTGCCGGGCAGGTGGATATGCCCGGGCATTATGCCGATCTTACAAGCTCCTGGAGTAATTATACCGGGGCAGTTGGGTCCTATGAGACGCACCCCAGCCTGATCACATTTCTCCTTGGCCAGCAACATGTCCAGTGTTGGTATCCCTTCGGTGATGCATACAATCAGCTTGATGCCACCGGCCGCAGATTCCAGTATCGAATCCTTGCAAAAAGCTGCCGGCACATAGATCACGGATGCATCTGCGCCGGTCTCTTCGAATGCTTCCTGCACCGTATTAAAAACCGGCAATCCCAAATGTTCCTGCCCGCCCTTTCCGGGTGTGACACCACCCACCATCTTCGTCCCATAGGCTATTGCCTGTTCAGAGTGGAAAGTCCCCTGAGAGCCCGTAAATCCTTGACATATTACCCGCGTATTCTCATCAACTAATATGCTCATTGTGCCTCTCCTGCTGCGGTAACTGCTTTTTCGGCCGCATCTGACAGGCTGGTTGCTGCCATGATGTTAAAATCACAGTTTTGCAAAAACTTTCTTCCCAAATCCGCATTATTGCCTTCAAGTCGAACTACCACTGGCACCTTCACGCCGACTGCTTCTACTGCGCCTACTACACCTTCGGCAATCAAATCACAGCGCACGATGCCGCCGAAAATATTAACCAGTACCGCTTTTACATTTTCATCTGACAGAATGATCTTGAAGGCCTCTGTAACGCGTTCTTTGGTAGCTCCACCGCCCACATCAAGAAAATTGGCCGGGCTGCCACCATACAGCTGAACAATATCCATAGTACCCATCGCCAGACCAGCCCCATTGACCATACAACCGATATTGCCGTCCAGTGCAACATAATTAAGTTCCCATTGTGCCGCGTGGGCCTCTCTTTCATCATCCTGGGTTGGGTCGTGCATCTCCCTTAACTTGGGCTGCCGATACAGGGCATTGCTATCGACGTTTATTTTGCCATCGAGACAGAGCAGGTCTCCTGTATCGGTTATTACCAGGGGGTTAATCTCAAGTAGAGACAGGTCCAGCTCTTGAAATAACTTTGCCAGCCCCAGGAACAAGCTGGTGAATTGTTTAATTTGTGCACCTTGCAAGCCCAGCTTAAAGGCCAGAGATCGTCCCTGAAAAGGCTGGGCTCCGGTCAGCGGATCAATACCCACTTTAAGGATTTTTTCCGGGTTTTCAGCAGCCACCTTCTCAATTTCCACCCCCCCCTCGGTGGACGCCATAAAAACCAGCCGTCTGCTAGAGCGATCAATTACTGCACCCAGATAGAGTTCCTGAGCAATATTCGAGCACGCCTCCACCAGAATTTTACTCACCGGCTGACCGCTGGCATCGGTTTGATATGTGACCATATTTTTTCCAAGCCACTGCCTGGCAAATTCCTTGACTTCAGCCAGAGTTGAAACCAGTTTTACTCCGCCTGCCTTGCCTCTTCCACCAGCGTGAACCTGGGCCTTTGCCACCCATTTCTCTCCCCCAATCCTTTCCGCTGCAGCCGCCGCTTCCTCGGGGCTATCGGCTGCGTAGCCCTTGGAAACAGGCAATCCGTATTCGGCAAACAGTTGCTTTGCCTGATATTCATGTAAATTCATTTGATTTCACCGCTGGTTAAGGCACCTATGATCAATTGGAAACGGGAACCGACTGGCTAGCGCCGTTTTCGGTTTCCTATATGGATAGCATGACCGTTTGCCGCCAGGGCGGCCTCATGGACTGCTTCAGATAATGCTGGATGCGAGAACATAGTCAGCCCAATATCCTCAGCGCTGGCGCTAAACTCCATTGCGATCACAATTTGCTGAAGTAAATCTGCTGCATTGGCACCGATAATGTGACAACCGAGAATTCGATCAGTTTTCGAATCCACCAGCAATTTAACCATGCCGTCCGCGTCATAGGCGGCGAGCGCGCGTCCATTGGCTGCGAATGGACAGGCACCGATGTTGTAGGCAACGCCATCTGCTTTTAATTGTTCTTCATTTTTGCCAATCCAGGCAATCTCGGGATGGGTGTAAATAACAGCAGGCACCAGATTGTAATTCACCTGGGTTTTTTTATCAGCGAGTCGCTCCGCTACCATTACCCCTTCTTCCATTCCCTTGTGGGCCAGCATAGGCCCCCGCACAACATCACCTGCGGCAAATATTCCCGGAATGTTAGTAGCGCACTGATCATCGACCTTGATAAACCCCTGGTCATCAAGCGCAATACCCACCGAGTCGTCCAATAGGTCCTGTGTGTAAGGTTTACGCCCCACTGCAACGATTAGTTTGTCGAAGGTGATTTCCTGGCTGCCGTCACTGTCGTTATAGCTGACTGTCACGGTTTGGTTTGCACCACCGCTTAGCTTACTACCGGTTACCGTGGCACCAAGCTTGATATCCAGCCCCTGTTTGGAAAATATTTTCGNCGCCTCTCTGGCAATTTGGCGGTCTACAGTCGGCAGAAAGTCATCCAGCGCTTCAAGCACGGTAACTTCTGAACCCAGGCGGGACCATACACTGCCTAACTCCAGTCCAATGACGCCGGCCCCGATAACGCCAAGTCGTGCTGGCACTTCCATAAACTCCAGAGCACCGGTTGAATCCACGATAGTAATCTGATCAACCGGAGCCGGTGGTATGTCGATTGGCACAGACCCGGCGGCGATAATTATCTTGCTCGCAGTCAATGATTCTTTGGCGCCGTCATGCGCGGTCACCAAGACCGTGTCCTTAGCGATAACCTTTCCCTTGCCCGCTATTCCATCGACCTTATTGGCGGCAAACAGGCCCTTGACACCCTGCGTAAGCTTGGTAACGACTTTGTCCTTGCGCGTAATCATCGCCGGCACATCCATTGACACTTCGCCAACATTTATCCCGTGTACTGCAAATTTGGCTTGCGACTCGACAAATTTGTACGAACTGTCCAATAGCGCTTTGGAGGGTATACAGCCGACATTCAGGCAAGTTCCACCGTACACAGTTTGATTGTCCTGGTTGAGCCACTTCTCAATACAGGCAGTTTTGAACCCCAGCTGCGCACATCTGATCGCAGCAACGTATCCAGCGGGGCCCGAACCGATCACAACAACATCGTACTGTTTTGCCATACTTAATTCTCTACAAAAATCAAGGAGCCTCTGATCAATTATTCAGAGGCTCCTTAAAAACTAAATTTCCAGTAATAACCGGGTTGGATCTTCCAGCAACTCTTTTACCGTAACCAGAAACTGCACCGCTTCCTTGCCATCGATCATCCGGTGGTCGTAAGACAAAGCCAGGTACATCATGGGAAGCGCTTTTACTTCACCCTCTATTGCCATAGGCCTGTCCTGAATTTTGTGCATGCCCAGAATGGCGGTCTGGGGAGGATTTAATATTGGTGTGGACAACAGGGATCCGAACACGCCGCCGTTCGATATCGTGAAGGTGCCGCCGGTCATTTCCTCGATAGCCAACTTTCCTTCTTTGGCCTTCAATCCGTATTCCCTGATTTCCTTTTCTATTTGCGCGAAACCCATATTATCGGCGTTTCTGAGAACCGGTACGACCAGGCCCCGCGGAGAAGAAACCGCGACCCCAATATCCTGATAACCATGATACACAATATCATTTCCATCGATCGAAGCATTTACCGCCGGAAACCGCTTCAAAGCTTCGGTGCAGGCTCTGACAAAGAAGGACATAAACCCCAGCCTTACTCCCCCGTGGGTCTCTTCAAATTTCTCCCTGTAGCGACTCCGAATCTCCATAATCGGCTGCATATTAATCTCATTAAAGGTAGTTAACATAGCCGTGGACTGGCTGACTTCCAGCAAACGATTAGCTACCGTTGCCCGCAACCGACTCATAGGCACTCTTTCTTCGAGCCGGCCATCTGTTGACATCGCAGCCACCGGATCGGGAGCGTTGGGGGTAAGCGGTGTTGACTGTTCAACTTCTGCCGCAGCAAGGTGATTGACAACATCTTCCTTTGTTATGCGCCCGTCTTTTCCACTACCTGTGATTTCATCCGCTGAGAGTGCATTTTCTTCTAATAACTTTTTCGCCGCCGGACTCAGTATTGCTTCTGCAGGTTCGGATTTTTGTGCAATTTGCGGTGTCAGTTCGGGCTCCGCTGCAGCGGTCGCCTCGCCGGGTAAAAGGCTGCCAATCGCCTCGTTGCTGACAATGATGTCACCGGAGTTTTTAAAAATTTCTTCCATCGTGCCATCGGCCGGAGATGCAACCTCGATTACCACCTTGTCAGTTTCAATGTCGACTAAAAGTTCATCACGGGAGACTTTGTCTCCCACGTTTTTGTACCATGTAGCAATGGTTCCATCGGGAACAGATTCAGGTAATGTCGGTGCTTTAATCTCTA
Organism: Gammaproteobacteria bacterium; assembly: GCA_002726595.1. Taxonomy (GTDB): domain Bacteria; phylum Pseudomonadota; class Gammaproteobacteria; order Pseudomonadales; family Pseudohongiellaceae; genus UBA9145. Next base: position 4,470 of record PBTO01000120.1, read on the forward strand.
TGGCCATGGCTGATCCTTCTTCTTTATTATAAACAACTGCAGGGGTTGCCAGAGAGGATATTTCGCAAAGAAATTGAACACGAGTTTCAAGCGTCTCTGTGAAGTATCCGGGTTAGCTCAACGCCTGGTCGATAAACCGTTTCTGTTGTTCCAGATGTAACGCGTGATAACCGGCCGCGGCCGCGGCTGAGGCATCGCGCCCAACGTACTGCAAATAGATATCTGGATTAATACTGCAAATAACCCGCCGCATGTGATGCTGACTCGCATACCAGGCACCCTGATTCATCGGCTCTTCCTGACACCAGATAAAATCCGTCGCGTTGTTATAGCCTGCAAGGCAATGTTGAAAATCTTTTTCAGGGAACGGGTAGAGCTGTTCCAGTCGCAGAATAGCAATATCATCGATATCCCTGGCACGCCGCTCTGCCCGAAGATCGTAGTAGACTTTTCCGCTACATATTACAATTTTACGAACCGCTTCCGGATCCAGATTATCGGTCTCATCAATAACCACCTGAAAACTTCCATCAGCAAGTTCCTGAAGACTTGAAGTCGACTCCTTGTGGCGTAACAAACTCTTGGGTGACATGACGATCAGTGGTTTACGCACCGGGCAAAGCACCTGTTTGCGTAGCATATGGAATACCTGGGCAGAAGTAGTAGGCAGGCACACCTGGATATTGTGTTCTGCGCAGAGTTGCAGGTAGCGCTCCAGTCTGGCAGAGGAATGTTCCGGTCCCTGGCCTTCATAACCATGGGGCAGCAACAAAGTCAAACCGCATAGCCGGCCCCATTTATGCTCACCGCTGGCAATAAATTGATCGATAACAACCTGCGCCGAATTGGCAAAATCACCGAATTGTGCTTCCCAGATTACCAGTGCGTTGGGCGTGGTCGTGGAAAATCCATACTCGAATGCAAGTACCGCCATTTCGGACAGGAACGAATCATAGATGGCGAAACTCTTCTGATCCTTGGCCAATTCCTGCAACGGAATATGCGTTTCGCCCGACTGCTGGTCATACAAAATGGCATGGCGATGGGAAAAGGTACCTCGCCCTACATCTTGTCCGGTGATGCGAACTTTATTGCCACTGGTAAGAATACTCGCATAGGCAAGCGACTCCGCAAATCCCCAGTCAACTGGCAGTTCCGCCGCCGCCATCCGGGCCCGATCACCCATGAGCTTCCCCACTTGCCGTTGCAAGTTAAAGTCACTGGGCACTTCGGCCAGCTTTCGCGCAAGTACCTGTAGATTCATCAGCGGTATAGCGGTTTTGAAATAGGGAATCCAGTCATGGCCCAGGTAGGGACTCCAGTCTACAAACAATTCAACCGAGGGCTCGCTTACCAGACTCTTCACGACATGCTCGCCGGTATCGAGTTCTGTTCTGTAGGTGCTGGCCATTGCAGCGGATTCATCAAGTGACATGATGTTTTCACGTGCCAGACGATCAGCGTATAAAACACGTGTCGACTTATGTTGCTTGATAGCTGAATACATTAAAGGCTGGGTAGCCGAGGGCTCATCCGTTTCGTTGTGCCCTCTTCTTCTGTAGCAAACCAGATCGATTACCACATCCTTCTTAAACTGATACCTGAATTCAAGCGCCAGTTGGGTAATAAACAAAACTGCTTCCGGGTCATCCGCATTGACGTGAAATATTGGCGCCTGCACCATCTTGGCTATGTCGGTGCAATACTCCGTCGATCTGGCATCGTCCTGACGACTGGTAGTAAAGCCTACCTGATTATTCACTATGACGTGAACCGTACCGCCCGTGGAATACGCCCGGGTTTTGGACATCTGAAATGTCTCCATCACCACACCCTGACCTGCAAAAGCGGCATCACCATGGACAATTACAGGTAGTACAAGTTGTCCTTCTTTATCTTCGCGGCGGGATTGACGAGCTCGAACAGAGCCTTCAACTACAGGCCCCACAATCTCCAAATGGGATGGATTAAACGACAGGGCCATATGAAGTTCGCCATTTGCAGTCATGATATTCGAGGAGAAGCCTTGATGATATTTCACGTCACCAGAGCTTTGATAGATAGCCTTACCCTCAAACTCATCAAACAGATCAGCAGGATTTTTCCCAAGAATATTTACCAGTACGTTGAGACGGCCTCGATGGGCCATGCCCATTACAATTTCCTTGGTACCGTGTCTGCCAGCACCCTGAATCAATTCATCCAATGCGGGTATGAGACTCTCCCCGCCTTCCAGGCCAAAGCGCTTGGTGCCGGGATATTTCGCATCAAGGTGTTTTTCCAGGCCTTCAGCCGCAGTCAATCGCTCCAGCAAATGGCGTCTTACATCAATCTCAAAGTCAGGGCAGCCCTCCTTGCTTTCAATCTGCTGTTGTATCCATTGCTTCTCTGCCAAATTAACAATGTGCATGAATTCGTAGCCAATAGAGCCACAGTATATATTCTCCAGGGTGTCGACAATCTCACGCAGAGGTGCTTTTGCTTTGGCTATGAAAAGCGAGCCAGTCTGAAATATAGTTGAAGTATCTAGCGGTGAAAGCTCGTGGAATTCCAATTCCAGATCGGGAACTCTTTCCCGGTGCATTATACCCAAAGGATCCAGCCTAGCTTTTTGATGCCCACGATCACGATAAGAGCTAATGAGCTGTAGAACCTGCACCTGCTTGCTTTCGTGTTCGGAGTTAACTATCGCATCATTACTTAGTACCTGTGCGTAGCGACTGACTTTGCCCAAATCCCGAAAATTATTTTGTATTTCAATATGGGAAACATCAGCCTGTTTATTCTCGTTGGTGGCAGGCAGGGTCTCGAAAAACTCACGCCATTGTTGCGGGACTTGCTCTGGATCGGTCAGGAATTGATCGTAGAGTTCTTCGACATAGGCAGCGTTGGCCCCGGATAGGTGTCCGGTGCTCCACATCAATTCCATTATTCCATCTTGCATGTTTACTTCCTATCGCGGGCTTGAACAATTCTAACCACACTGGATTTGACGTTCCCGATGAGCTCGCTTCGCCAGCGCCTGCCCGACTAGGAGCCTTTCTGAATAAGCATCGATCTGATATGACCAATGGCACGAGTTGGGTTCAATCCTTTCGGACATACGGCGGTGCAATTCATGATCCCGCGACAACGAAAGACACTGAATGGATCGTTAAGATTTGCCAGCCTTTCGGTTGCTGCCGTGTCTCTGCTGTCAGCAAGAAACCGATAGGCCTGTAGCAAACCGGCGGGGCCAATAAATTTATCAGGGTTCCACCAGTATGAAGGGCAATTGGTACTGCAGCATGCGCAGAGGATACATTCATATAAACCGTCGAGCTTCTTACGGTCTTCAGGTGACTGTAGGCGCTCTATCGCCGGTGCCGGATTACTATCAATCAGGTAGGGCTTTATCTTTTCGAACTGCTGGTAAAACAGCGACATATCGATCACAAGGTCTCTTACTACCGGAAGACCGGGCAAGGGCCGAAGTATCAGTTTTTTGCCCGGCTTAACCACCTCAGATAAGGGCGTTATGCATGCCAGGCCATTTGTGCCGTTGATATTCATACCATCAGAACCACAAACGCCTTCGCGGCAAGAACGGCGATAGGAAACGGTAGGATCTATTTCTTTTACCAGTTCAAGCACATCAAGCACCATCAGGTCCTGATCCTGTGGAATCTCGACTTCTATGTCCTGCATTACCGGCTTGTCATCGGTTTCAGGATTGTAGCGATAAATACTAACTAACACTGCTCACCTTGATAAGTTAATAGGTTCGAATTTTTGGCTCGAATGTTTCAACGGTTTTGGGTTTAAAATTCACATCCCGTTTGGAAACGCGCTTATTAGCGGGAAAGTACAGGGAATGGCAAAGCCAGTTCTCATCATCCCGCACCTTATAGTCATCTCGAGCATGTGCTCCGCGACTCTCCTTTCTGGCTTCAGCGGCAATCGCTGTAGCCTCGGCGACTTCGAATAAATTTTCCAATTCCAATGCTTCGATGCGTGCGGTATTGAATGTGGCACTTTTGTCCTCAAGGTGACTATTCTCGATACGCCCGCGCAACTGGGCGAGTTTTTCAATACCCTCCTGCATAAACTCACCCTTACGAAAAACCCCAAAATGGTTCTGCATTATATTCTGCAGTTCACTGCGCAAAACCGGAACCTGCTCGCCACCGTCGGAGTTGTTCAATCTGTCCAGCCTGGCTAAAGCCCGTTCAACATCAGATTCCGTAGCATCTCTTTGGGAGACACCCTGGCATAACATCTCCTCGATATACTTGCCTGCAGCGCGCCCAAAAACCACCAGATCTAATAGGGAATTGCCACCCAGTCGGTTCGCACCATGGACCGAGACGCAGGCTGCCTCGCCCACAGCGAAAAGACCGTGGATGGGCTTATCCTCCCCATGGCTGTTCTGAGTCAAGGCCTGTCCGTTAATGTTCGTCGGAATGCCGCCCATCATATAGTGACAGGTTGGTACCACTGGTATCGGTTCTTTCACCGGATCGACGTGGGCGAAAGTACGTGAAAGTTCAAGAATTCCAGGCAGCTTTGAAGTCAAGACGTCCTCACTCAGGTGGTCCAGCTTCAGCAATACGTGATCACCCTTTTCACCACAACCCCGCCCATCGAGAATTTCCAGCACTATCGAGCGCGCCACCACATCACGACCTGCCAGATCTTTGGTATTTGGCGCATAGCGCTCCATGAATCGCTCACCCTCTTTATTGATAAGATAGCCGCCCTCGCCACGGCAACCTTCAGTTACCAGCACACCGGCGCCATAGATCCCCGTGGGATGAAACTGCCACATTTCAATATCCTGTACCGGAAACCTTGCCCTGAGAGCCATGCCAAGACCATCGCCGGTATTGATCAGCGCATTGGTGGTTGAGGCATAAATACGCCCGGCACCGCCGGTTGCGAAGACGGTTGCCTTGGATTTTATGTAAACGGTTTCACCGGTCTCAATACAGATTGCGATCACACCAACCACTTCATTACCCTGATTCTTGACTAGGTCCGTGGCATACCATTCATTAAGAAATACCGTCTTGTTCTTCAGATTTCCCTGGTAAAGCGTGTGCAGGAGAGCGTGTCCGGTTCTATCAGCGGCAGCGCAGGTTCTCGCTGCCTGCCCACCCTTGCCAAAATCTTTGGATTGGCCACCAAAAGGTCGTTGGTATATTCGACCATTCTCGGTACGGGAAAATGGCAAGCCCATGTGTTCCAGCTCGAAAACTGTTTGCGGTCCCTCGCTGCACATATATTCGATGGCATCCTGATCGCCTATGTAATCCGAGCCCTTTACCGTGTCATACATATGCCAGCGCCAATCGTCATTCGGGTCGTCACTGGCAATCGCACAAGTGATACCGCCCTGGGCTGAAACTGTATGGGAACGGGTGGGGAAAACTTTGGTGATTACAGCGGTGTTGTAACCAGATTGCGACAATTGTAATGCAGTCCGCATGCCAGCACCGCCACCGCCCACGATTACCGCATCAAAAGATAGGGTTCGCATGCTCGTCACTTAATTTCCCCACAGAATCTGGACACCCCAGATCAAATAAATTGCAATCAAAATGGCGCTGCCCACTTGACAAAATAACCGAACGAAAGTAGCCCGATTACCGAGTAACATTGGCGTCAAATAGTCAGTTGAAATTATCCACATACCAACCCAGGCATGGGCACAGAGGGAGAGCAGAGTAATCAAGCTGTAGATCCGCATCGTGTTAGAGTCAAAAAGCGCCTTCCATTGCAGATAATCCATATCCGGGTGCACCACAAAACTACCCAGCAGGCAAAAGCAGTAGCTCGCCAGGATAACTGCGCTGAAGCGCTGCACAAGCCAGTCATACAGACCTCTCCTACCCAGGTTGGTTACACTACTTACCATATCCACACACCCGCCAGACCTGCAGCGCTGACAAACAGCACAATCATCGCCCTGGCAGCAAATAGCGCTCCCTGTGTGGTTTCACCGATGCCCGCGTCCATCAACAGGTGCTTCAAACCGGCAATCAAGTGATAGAGCAATCCGGCTACTATGGCCCAGACAATCAACTTAACCAGGGGGCTTGTTAACAGCTCAAGAACTCGCGCAAATCCTGTCTCAGATTGCAGTGACAGATCGAACAGATAGAGCAGTGCGGCCACTCCCAGGAAGATAAATACACCCGAGATACGAAAAAGAATTGAGATAATTGCAGGTAGAGGGAGGTTGAGCGTCGAAAAATCGATATTTTTAGGTCTATTGTCTTTCACGTGATACCTGATTCATAAGCCAATCAAAAGTGATTAATCAGCGCCCACTGGAATATCCTGATATTGTTCAAACTAGTTGAAATAATTGCACTATTTGACCAGCTTCGATGGCCGGAAAGTATAGTCCTATGGCCTGGAGAATTCAATTACTCTCGCCCCATGCCAGAGATATTGACAACTCTTTGTCACTAGAAAAACAGACCGGGTTAGTCGTACGCTTTAGCAGGCTGACTAATACTAATCCCGGCAGATTATCGGGACCTAATTCAATTTTTAACCAGCGCTTGCAGGGTAGAAAGGACCAGCCTGAAAAAACGAAATATTTGACAAAAGACCTGCTCACTCACTAGTATTGCCGTCCTTGCCCTTGCTGTATGAGAGTCAGGAAAAGTAAAAATATAAGGCGGCTAGACTGCCCTTTTTCTAAAAAAATCACCGTACTATCAATTAGTTAGTTCAGTTAATTGTTCACAGGAGTCAGGCATGAGTGAGAAAAAGGCACAGCTAGTCATCGACGGGAAAGAAGCAGCAATTGAGTTGCCCGTCTATACAGGTAGTACTGGCCCTGACGTAGTAGACGTACAAAGTTTGGTCAGTCAGGGGGTGTTCACCTATGACCCGGGATTCGTATCGACCGCATCCTGCGACTCCGATATTACTTTTATCGACGGCGGCAAGGGGGTCCTGCTCTACCGCGGCTATCCAATTGAACAACTTGCAGAAAAATCAAATTGCCTGGAGACCTGCTATCTCCTGCTTAATGGTGAGTTACCCAACGCGGAGTCCAGCACAGAATTTGCACAACAGATCAGTAGCCACATCAATGTGGACGAGCAAGTACATCATGTCTTTAACGGGTTCTCCCACGATGCACATCCGATGGCGATGCTGATTGCCGCAGTCGGGGGTCTCGCTGCGCTCTACCACGACTCGCTGGATATAGATAATGCTGAGCACCGTATGCAGGTGGCTCATCGCATTATCGCCAAGATACCCACCCTGGCTGCCATGTGTTACCGACATGGGATCAACCAACCCTTCGTCGAACCCCATGGCACGCTTGGATATGCCGAGAACTTTCTGCATATGATGTTCGGCACCCCTGGGGCGGATCCCCAGGTTAGTCCAATCCTTTCTAAAGCAATGGACACCATTTTCCTGCTGCATGCGGATCATGAGCAAAATGCATCCACCTCTGCTGTGCGCCTCACTGGTTCCTCCGGTGCCAATCCCTACGCCTGTATCGCTGCAGGCATCGCGGCTTTATGGGGTCCGGCCCACGGCGGTGCAAATGAAGCGGTGTTAAAAATGCTTTATGAAATTGGCGACGAGTCGCATATCGAAGATTTTATTTTAAGAGCAAAAGACAAAGACGATCCTTTCCGCCTGATGGGATTTGGCCATCGGGTTTACAAAAATTTCGACCCGCGAGCCAAAGTGATGTGCCAAATCTGCGATGAGGTACTGGATGACCTTGGCGTACATGACGACCCTCTATTTCGTATCGCACGTAAACTCGAGAAAATCGCCCTCGAAGATGACTATTTCATCGAGCGCAAACTCTACCCGAATGTGGATTTTTACTCGGGAATAATACTCAAGGCGATCGGAATCCCCACCAGTATGTTCACCGTCATCTTTGCTACTGGCAGAACACCGGGGTGGATTTCACACTGGAACGAAATGCTGAGCCATCCTTATCGAATAGGTCGACCGCGACAGCTTTATAAGGGCCATACAAAACGGGATTATCCTTAGCCATTAGGTCCGCGTGTATCAGGGTAGGCATCGTGCAGCAACATTGGCTCAGATGCTGACGCCCCCCCATAAAAATTTAGAGTTGATGCGTGTATCGGGGCTTGGAGAAGGATTACTGTTTTTCCGTTCCTATGGGCCGTTATGTACATCCATGTACATAACGGCCCAACGGAGCAAAAAAACAACCCCTTATCCCAAGCTCGCGTCCTAAACGTATGGCACCAATAATAAAAATAGCTACATTACATACTCTATCTTAGTCAAATCTTTTGATTTAACTCGATATATTTTGGGGATATCTCTGCCTCAGATGCCTTTGAAGAAAGGTGGGATGCATTGGATTAGTTGCTCCTCTATGCTGGCATTTTTGTTTGCAAACTTGAAAAAACCTTCCGCAGCTACGCGGTCTATCGGGAGCGAAAATGTTCTTGCCGTATCGATTGCCTTTACCAGCGCGAGGTATTTGGCCTGGGTCAACTGGCTGGCATAGATCTTGACAATTTCGTACTTCTGCTGCGCTACTTCGGAAGTATCCAGCAATAAGTTGATCGGCGCCAAAGTACTGATTTCATAGGAGTAGGCCTCACCAGCAAAGCCTTCCGAGAGCTGTATGCTCTGCCAGACCAGCCTGGTGGTCACACGATGGTCCGGGTGATATTCCATCGGAGTGGGAAAGAAAATACTGTGGGGAGTCAACTCAGCTATAAGTTTTACAATGCTGCTGGTAATTTGCTCATCAAACTGCAGGCCTCTGTCTGGCTCCCCAAAGAAATGAATTGAATTAACACCCAATGCGTTAGTGGCTTGCGTGGCTTCCTCAATTCTTTTATCTATCAAGGCCTGCCTATTGCCCTCTCCCCCAAGTGCACCGTCGGTGACAAATACCACGTGGGTTTCTATGTTTTGCTCTGCCGCCAGCAACAGCGAACCACCCATACCAAAGGTCTCATCATCCGCATGAGGCGCGAATACCAGCCAGGGTCCTTCCGGTAATTCAGATGCGGTATAGGGAAGAAGCTCATGTTCCATTAACATTGCTGTGTTCCTACTATTTTTAAGCTACCAAATATGTCAGTGTTCAAATTAAATCCTCAGTGCTTAATAACTACAAAAAATCACTGTCGCCGCACATAAAAAACCATGTATCTTTAACTTCCGCAGCTTGCAGACCCTCACAATAAACACCCAGCGGTAGTCTAAGTGGAGTCTCCCCAATTTGCAGTGATGAATCTGCCACCAGGTGACAATCAATTTCAGTTAACCAGCCATAAAGCTCTCGACAATCCAGTTCGCTTGCCAGGTGTCGGCCGAAGCCAGCCAGTTCTCGAATCATATTGGTTGGCGCGACCACATCCAGTAGTAATAATCTGTCTTTGACCTGGCGAGTAACGATCAGGCCCAGTAATTTACCATCGCTTTTACGATGTACCAGATGCAGCTGGTAACGCAATTCCGGGTGATCATGATAACGGTGTCGCAGATAGGCCAAATCCCGCACACCGATTGTTCTGTCAGTAAATTCAGCTGCCATATTCACCCATAACTCTTCGAGGGTACGCTGGTGATCCCCGGAGGCAAAATCGAATTCCACCGAACTAAATGCCGAACTGCTTTCGGCACTCCAGACGACATCTACTAAATTACCGACCTCTGCGTACATACCAAGATGTTCAGCCAGTCGCATTGCCCTGGCATTCGGAAATCCATAGGACAACAGGTATGGGCGGTTGAAGCCCACATACTTATCGAGAAATGTGGTGACTGAAAGATAAAACGGTCCCTTTTTAGACAGCGTTCCCCGATGTGACTCGCCCACCATGGAATCGCCACACTGAATAGCACAAACCGCTTCGCCCTTGAATAAAACCCGACGCTCTGTGCCACCGAAGTAGGCAATGATTTCGCTCTCACGGCTTACAACTACACCAACCCCTCTGCCCTCGTCATACTTCCACTGCCATTGGGCTCTGGACATATCTTCCCTAAACGCCGATTTAAAAAGTTCACGGATTTGGGAATCATGTTCAGGCCTGGCATCCTCTACCTGCCACATGGAAGAAGAGTTACCCCTGCTCATTTTCGGACCGAACTCCCTCTGGGGCTACAGTATAAACCGCTATCCAGCTTTCCCTGTTGTCCAGGATACGGCTGTATCCCTGGCTGATTAAGTCGCTTTCAATCCAGTGCGAGCGATGGTTCTCGTAGGGATTTGCTTCCTCGTGCTGTTCAATGAATTGCTTCGGCGTGCTCACCAGTATGTGACCGAGAGCGATGTTTTTTAGCTGCCGCAGGAAATCCTGTCCTGGCTCTTTGTGAAAATGCTCCAGAATGTCAATAGCCAGGATCAGATCGTATTGCCTATCCAGCTGCGGGACTAACTCCAATGCGTCTCCAATAAAGATTTCATTGTAGGCATATTCGTGCACAGGGGTTAAATACGGAGCAAATCCTTCGATACCATCGATAGTTATCTGCCACTCTGACTTCGGCCTTTTTTTGGCATTTGAGCCATTCACGTCAAACAAATTAAGGTGTTCCAGGTTCGTTCTGGCCAGGAAGCCGTACTGCCCGAATCCCACACCAATATCCAATATCGACCTTGGCCGGACACTTTCCATAAAACCCACAATTGTGGCGAGTTGCGAACTTTGACTGAAAGGCATTCTATCTCTCGTGGAAGTGTAATGGAGTGAAATATAACAAAATGTGGATTAGGGATACACGCCAATGCAGCGACCTATGAATCTCTCGGCATGGATTCAGCTCGCTTTAATATAAAGTTTGGCTCAACCTGGAGGCTAACCCTTTATAGAGCCCATTATCGTTGCTGCAGAACACTGATATACTTATCCTTCCTTACCGCTATAGCATAACGGCCAGTTTGTCGGCGTAGTTGCCGATTGTACACTCGGGATACGCAAATGAACTCCAAGCCAGATATTATCGTAGCCAGCACCGCAAGCCCGGTCTACCTGCAAGATAAATCACGCTGGTTTGGTAAGGCGCGCGGGGACAAACTGCGGATAGTATTCAGTTTTTATTCCCCCGATGGCAACGAGATCTCGATGCCGTTTGCCAGCATGTCAGCCTATCTGAAACGAGACTTCCCCTGGGTAGAGGTACTCTTAAAACCCATATTGATGCTGCGTGATGCAGAGGAATACTCACCCGACAGATTCACTGAAAGCATCAGGGATGCAGAAGCTGACCTGATAGCCTTCTCTATTATGAGCCCTCATTGGTATCCCATGGAGCCCTATCTGGAAATGCTCAAAGCCAAGCTGCCAGAATTGCCCGTATTAGTGGGTGGCTATCAGGCGATGTTGTCACAGGAACAAACCATCGAAAATCCCAATGTAGATTTTATCTGTGTCGGGGACGGGGAGTATGCAATTGGCAATATATCGCAGCATTTGCTCGGCAGCAAAGATGGGCCAGTGGATGGCATGTGGGAAAAGCTCAGCGATGGCTCCATTTATAAGACTGAGCCACATCAGATTGGCGAGTTAGCTTCCCTGCCTTTTCCTGATTACGACATCTACTCAAAGAACGGCAGTATTGAAGAAGTGAATACATCCATATTCGGACCCAAGGGCAAAGTGGTGTTGCCCGTAATGACCGGTCGTGGCTGCCCTTATCGCTGCACCTATTGTTGTAATACGCCTATTCTCGATGGCTGGAAGACCAAAAAGACTTTCTTGCGCAAGTATGACCCGCAGGACATGGTAGACGAGCTGATTCGATTACGCGATGAGTATGGCGTCGAGTATTTTGAATTCTGGGACGAACTGTTTCTGTCTAACCTTAAGTTCGTCCGGGTATTTTTTGAACTCTACAAAGAAAAAATTCATTTGCCATTTTCTATCAATTCTCGCGTGGAGGTAATGAGCGAGAAGTTCTGCAAGACTGCGGCCGCTGCTGGTTGTCATACGATATGGTTTGGTATTGAAACCGGAGATGAGAAGTTTCGTACCGAGATGCTCGGTCGCAAGATGAAGAATCAGCAAATAATCGACGCGGCTGAAAACTGTAAAAAGGCCGGTATTTACCGGTTAACCTTTAACATCGTTGGCTTGCCAATGGAAACCGCCGCAAATATGCGGGAAACACTAAAACTCAACCAGGTTATCGCGCCAGAATTCTTCTTCTTCTTCCCCTATGTACCCTTACGCGGCACGCCTCTTTATGATCTCGCCAAGAAGGAGGGCCTGCTTAAGTTTGATAAAAGTACCATGCACTACCTCTCGGCGGTCAATGACAAAAAATTTGAAATGAGTATGCTCGAAATGCCCGAGTTAATGACTGAGCAGGAATACTCCGATATATGTGTTGAGATGTTAGCGTTTCAGGATGTCAATAATCGGCTGAGTTATACCGAAGGGAATCAGGGAGCTGGTAGCAAACAGAGCGCCAATGTTGGGGGAACCACACCGTTTTAGGGGATAATGACTCATGCTTGGCAGAGCCCGGTTTTACAAATAGCATGAAACCTGAATGGCAACTGCAACTAACCCTGAACTAATCTCAATGGCAAGAATTGGTGGGCCTAACTCTATCGACTTCAAGCCTTATCTCATTGATTTATATAAATAACATTACAATAAGACCAAGAAAATACCCTCAGATATACCCCCCAAATTGTTTTTCACCTCTGAAAATCATTCAATGTTGAATTGCATTGAAAATTGACCCAGGATTTGCAGTAATAGTTGACTCGGCTAGATCGAGTAGATTCAGGGTTCTCAGGCGTTATTCATGGGTCAAAATTCGATGCAAATATACGCGGATAATGGATCAATTTTGCGT
>PBTO01000121.1 GCA_002726595.1 Gammaproteobacteria bacterium
CCATGGATGGCGGAAATGCAGGTTTTGCAGGAGCAAAAACCTGTCAAAATGGCGCCTTGATTGCGAAACAGCCTGTAGGCCAGAGGCCGTATGCAATTAATCAGGGGTGCCTTAAATCGAAAGACTGAGGCTGGCGTTTAGCTACCTGCTAGGGTCCGATGACGACTGCCTGCCCAAAGCCCAAAATAGTTGGCAGAACGATTGTTTGTCCATCGCGGTAGACCTGAACAAGGATTTGATCGATGGGCTTTTTGTTTTGCAAATCCATTATAATATCCTGCCCGCTAACTACTGAATTCCCCTCGACACCGGTGATCACATCGCCGGGTGTTATACCGGCTCGTTGGGCAGCGCCGCCCTCATCGACCTGTTCGACCAGCAGGCCACGGATATGTGGTACACCAAAAAATAATTGGCTGGATTGCTCATTCAGCACTTCACCGGTGGTTACACCCAGATAGCCCGGGTTGATCGAGATAGCTTGTTCTACCATCTCCTTCATGGCTTCCAACACCAGACTCACTGGAGTGGCAAATCCAATCCCTTCGAAATTCCCTGACTCTGAATAAATGGAAGAATTTATGCCGACCAATTTGCCGTTACGGTCTATCAGTGCGCCTCCTGAATTACCCGGATTGATTGCCGCATCGGTTTGTATCACCGTCGTATCTGAATCGATTGTAATGGAAATAGCACTGATAATTCCCTGTGACACGGACTGTCCGATATTCCTTCGCGGATAACCGATGGCAAAGACAATATCGCCAACTTCCAGTGTCTGCTCATCGCCTAAGTCGATAGGGGTCAGATCGTCCATATTAATGTGCAGTACAGCCAAATCGTTGGCTTCATCCCAGGCAACTACTGTGGCGGGTGTCGATCTGCCATCATTTAAGGTGACCACTGTATCGAAGGCATCAAATAAAGTATCGACGACATGAAGATTGGTTAATATAAAACCCGACTGGTTTAAAATTACCCCGGAACCCAGGCTTGCACTTTCTTCAAGATAGAGATTCAGACTGTCTTGAGAGGCACGCTCTACACTTTCAACATTAACGCTGGTGGCATTGATGCTGACAACTGAAGGAGCAGCATTTCTTATTGCTGTTGAGTATGGAATTGCTTGGACGTCTGCTTGCTGGGGAGGTGCTGGTGTGGCAGTAATTTGTGACAGGCGCTGTAGTTGCTGGTATTGCAGGAACACTATAGCAAGTAGAATCCCGCACATCGCTGGCCAGCTGGTGAACTGAATAATTTTCTTTAGTCGGCTCATCATCTTTTGCTCAACTTTCAAGTAGTTACACTATATCACCACCACGTGCATCAATATACAACGTTGTCCAAGCGGATTCCAATTTCCTTAAGTTTTATTCAGCAAGATAGCGAGCTGAAAAGCCAGTTAAAGCCCGATCAGATACTGCCTAAATTATCCCATGCACCGACATTAATTGAGTCACCTGCTCTAGACACTCCTCCACGCTCAAACTTGAAGTATCCAGTTCCAGGTGGCTTGTTTCCAGTTCATCATAGGGGAAGGAAATGCCAGGAATGTTTGGCGAATCGGTGCGCTCGGCAGCAGCATACAGGCCACTTGGATCGCGCTGGATGCATACTTCCATTGGCGGATTGAGGAATATTATCAGGCAATTATCCTTACCGATTACACTGAGTGCATGCTCTCTTGAGTCCCGGTTTGGCGCCACAAATGAGGCACAGCAAATAACACCGGAATCGTTCAGGAATCTTGCGATGTGCGCACTGCGCCGGAGATTTTCTGCTCTGCCCTCAGCGTCGTGGGGAAGGTCCTTGCTAATTCCAAGTCGCATGGTTTTGCCATCCAGAACGGTGCTTACTCGCCCCTTATCAAACAGCTTTCTTTCAAGGCCATGGGCCAGAGTGGATTTGCCGGAGCCGGAAACACCGACGAACATTACTGTGGCGGGTTTTTGTCCGTAACGGGCGGCTCGTTCCTCCTTGGTGACATGGGTGTTACTAATCTCATGGCCGGGTTGTGATTTTTGTTGATCACAATAAATCATACCTGCGCCGACAGTTACATTGCTTAAGCGGTCTATGACGATAAAGCTGCCTGTTGCTCGATTATCAGAGTAGTCGTCAAAACTCACGACCTGGTCGAGATCAATTTCACATTTGCCGATTTCATTCAGTACCAGCCCAGGCGCAGGTAACTCTTCCAGCGTGTTGACATCGATACGACTGTGAATTGACTTAACCTGTCCACTGATCAGTTTGGTGCCAAGCTTAAAATCGTATAGCTTACCAGGCAGTAAATCATCTTCAGACATCCACACCAGAGTGGCTTTTAGACTGTCGGCCGAGGTAGGCAAATTATCGGAATGGACTATAATATCGCCTCGACTTACATCGACTTCATCTTCCAGTGTCAGCGTTATTGCCATTTCAGCATACGCCAGCTCTAATTCTTCATCGTAGGTGACGATAGATTTAACATGGCTAATCTTGTTTGAAGGCAGTACTACGATATCATCACCCTTACGTATTACACCAGAGGCAACAGTGCCGCAAAACCCCCGGAAATTCAGGTTGGGGCGACTGACATATTGGACGGGGTAGCGGAAATCCGAGTAATTGCGGT
The DNA here is from genome assembly GCA_002726595.1 of Gammaproteobacteria bacterium. Classification (GTDB taxonomy): domain Bacteria; phylum Pseudomonadota; class Gammaproteobacteria; order Pseudomonadales; family Pseudohongiellaceae; genus UBA9145. The sequence goes on from PBTO01000121.1 coordinate 2,621, forward strand.
CTTCCGCAATTTCGATATTCTCCAGTACATTCATCAAACTTGCGCCTTCAAACCAGGGCATGTTTTCACTGTGCTTGACAACATTATCGCCATTCAATGCGGAGAGAGGCAGAAACTGGAAGTCGGCTGGATCGAGTTTTTCAGCAAATTCCAGATAATCTCTCTTAATACGTGTAAAAATATCTTGCTTAAAATCCACCAGATCCATTTTGTTCACAGCGACAATAATATGTTTAATTCCCAGTAATGAGGCAATGAAGCTATGTCGTCTAGTTTGAGTTTGGACGCCGTTTCTGGCATCAATCAGAATTATTGCCAGATCACAGGTGGATGCGCCCGTTGCCATATTACGGGTGTATTGTTCGTGGCCCGGTGTATCGGCAATGATAAATTTTCGTTTTGCCGTAGAGAAATACCGGTAGGCAACATCGATTGTGATGCCTTGCTCTCGTTCCGCCTGCAAACCATCCACCAGCAGTGCCAGGTCTAGCTTGCCACCAGTAGTGCCTGACTTGACACTGTCCGCTTCTATTGCGGCCAATTGATCCTCATAGATCAACTTCGAGTCGTGTAATAGCCGTCCTATCAGAGTGCTCTTGCCATCATCCACGCTGCCACAGGTAAGCAGGCGCAGTAATTCCTTGCGCTCGTGCTGTGCCAGATAGGCATTGATGTTGGTGCTAATTAGTTCCGACTGGTGTGACATTATTCAGAGGGTCCTCAGTATGCCTTGTTTAAAAATAACCTTTGCGTTTTTTATCTTCCATCGACCCGGCCTTATCTGAATCAATCAGGCGGCCCTGTCGCTCTGAGCTTGTAGCTAGTAACATTTCCTGAATAATTTCGGGGAGCGTAGTTGCAGTCGAATCAACTGCTCCGGTCAACGGGTAACAACCAAGAGTTCTGAAGCGCACGGTTTTTGTCTCAATCTTTTGATCTTCACCGATTGGCATTCGATCATCGTCAACAAGAATATCAACGCCTTCCATATTCACCACCGGTCTTGGCTTGGCGTAGTAAAGCGGCACTATGTCGATGTTGTTTAGATGGATGTACTGCCATACATCTAGTTCAGTCCAGTTTGAAAGAGGAAAGACTCGAATGCTCTCACCCTTATTTACTTTTCCGTTGTAAATATTCCACAATTCAGGTCGCTGATTTTTTGGGTCCCAGACATGGTTCTTATCCCTGAATGAGAAAACCCTTTCTTTGGCCCTGGATTTTTCTTCGTCGCGTCTTGCGCCGCCAAATGCTGCGTCAAAATTATATTTATCCATTGCTTGTTTTAAAGCCTGGGTTTTCATTATGTCAGTGTGTTTTTCGCTACCATGAACAAATGGACTAATCCCTGCATCGACTCCCTCCTGATTGATATGGACGATTAAATCGAGGCCGAGTTTTTTCATCAGCTGATCACGAAAATCGATCATTTCACGAAACTTCCATGTGGTGTCTACATGCATAAGTGGAAATGGCAGTTTTCCCGGGTAGAATGCCTTTAGGGCCAGGTGTAACATTACGGAAGAATCTTTACCAATAGAGTAGAGCATAACGGGCTTGTCGAATTCCGCCGCTACTTCCCGAATGATGTAGATGCTTTCTGCTTCGAGTTGTTTTAAATGAGTTAAGCTATACTCTGCCATATTGAATCGTCTGTTTGACTTTGAATTATCTAGATGTATTCAATTTGTTAATTAAATTGAATAACTATATTAAATAGGAAACGTCAACCTAGACGGGGGTATCGTCATCACTGGTGGTTTTGGATTCGCCCAGACCAAAATCCTCGGAGAGGGCGCCTTTCTGCCCGGGAGTCTGTTTGGCTGCGTAGTCTTTCGGTGGAATCAGACCAGTGGTTTCTTCATTGCCATTACTTTCAAAGACTGTATCTGATTCAGCAGGCAGTAATTTCCTGGCAACTTCGTTCGAGCACAGGTCCTGCGCGCCCGTAGCAAGATGCTGATAAACCTCCCTATAACTTTCTGTCATATGCTGAACCAATTCGGCCGTCATGCTGAAATGATCACTCACGTTATCCCGGTAATCAGTGTGGCTCTCCTGCAGATCGACAATTTGTTTCTCCAATTCCTGTATGCGCGAGGAACTGGTGTTTAGCGTGTTGGCGAAGACCACTCCGACAACAATTCCAACCGCAAGACTGCCAATCCCCACTAACCAAATCATCACTGCTTTTTTTGCCTCGTCAAATAGATATTCATTTCGTTTGGGCGAATCTGTCAAACGTCACAGAGTGCTGAGTATACCTTAGAACGGGGTCAATAGCATGAAGCCAACAGGCATTCCTGGAATTCTATCAGCGAGTGGGACGATACCCGGAGAAACCGAATTTAAAGCCTGATATACAAGTCTTGCCCGGATGCACTGTATGAAAACGGTTTGCAGCGGGATCGATTTGTGCCCGCGATCGAGTACATCAAACACTATATGCAGGTAACGCATTTAGAAGACGGACCGGATCACCGACTGCGGCGGTTACGGCAGGCACTGCTGTACCACCACCCTCTGGGAGATGCGGCGGAAACACAGCTGCATGACAGTTTGATGGCGTTAGCACCGGACCGGGCCGAGTCGATCGAAGCAGATATAGTAGATATTCTAGGTCGGCGGCTCACTACACGATTCACAGCTGATGATGTGGTGTGGTTTGACTTCGAAATCTTGTGTGCCTCCCCACGTAGTCCATTCGATTATGTGGAGATTGCCAAAATATACCATGCGGTGTTGCTGGGCAATGTGCCTCAGATGGACTCAACCCGAGAAGACGAGGCATGGCGTTTCATCCACTTGATTGATGAACTTTATGACAGGAATGTGAAACTTATTATAGCGGCTGATGTCGCCCTGGAAAATTTGTACAGTGGGACAAAATTGACGTTCGAGTTCGAACGGGCTCAATCGCGCTTTCTCGAAATGCAATCCCGGGAATACCTTGGATTGGAGCATAGGCCGTAGACCAAATGGCCGGTTTAGGGAGAGCCCCGTGGCAGGCCCTGACATTTAAGTAAAAAAGCACTGTGATGGCCCGAAAATGGGCAATATTACTTGAATAATTATAGCCTCTTCGTTAGTATTCGCGCTCCTGATACCGATGCCCCTCGCAAGAGNGTGGATAGAGTGATGCGAACTTACAGCGCCAAGCCCCATGAAGTAGAACAAAAATGGCTCTTGATTGATGCCGAGGGGCTGATACTGGGTCGCATGGCTACAGCGATCGCATCCAGACTGCGTGGTAAGCACAAGGCCGAATACACCCCACATGTTGATACCGGGGACTTTGTCGTTGTAATAAACGCTGATAAAGTGAAGGTGACGGGCAACAAGACAACCGATAAAATTTATCATGCCCACTCGGGGTATCCGGGCGGATTGAAGTCTATTTCATTTGAGAATTTACTGGACAGGTCTCCTGAGAAGGTGATCAAGCTGGCCGTGAAGGGAATGCTGCCACGCACACGTCTGGGACGGGCGATGTTCAAGAAGCTGAAGGTTTATGCTGGAACCGAACATCCTCATGGAGCACAGCAACCACAGTCAATCCAGATCTCAGGGGCAAGCTAAGGACAATGGCTACTACGCAATATTACGGCACAGGTCGCCGCAAGACTTCCACAGCAAGGGTTTATCTTACCAGCGGCAAAGGCGATATCGTTGTTAACAAGCGTCCACTTGATGGATATTTTGGTCGTGAAGTAGCCAGGATGATTGTCAGGCAGCCACTTGAACTGGTGGAAATGACAGAGAAATTTGATATTAATGTATCGGTGCGCGGCGGCGGTAGTTTCGGTCAGGCAGGTGCGATTCGACATGGTATTACCCGGGCGTTAATGGATTACGATGAGGAACTAAGACCAGCATTACGAGAAGCTGGTTTTGTCACGCGCGATGCGAGAGAAGTAGAACGTAAGAAAGTGGGTTTGCGAAAGTCTCGGAAAAAACCGCAATATTCGAAACGTTAACAGATTGTACTGAACTCTAACTAGCGCCGGCACCAGAATGGAGTCAGGCGCTTTTTTATTGAAAAGATTGCTAAAATTAACTAATATTCAGCCGGTTTTGCTGCCCTGCAATAAATTTTAGATCGAGTCCAATTATTTGAGGTATAGAGCCCCGCCAGAGGGCCAAAAGTCTCTTTTGCAACATCATTGCGATACACATTGCAACAAGTATGTACTGAAGGAGAAATACAGTGACTGACGACAGTGCAAATGCTGGCCGTAGAAGGTTCTTAGTGACATCCACCTCAGCAGTGGGTGCCGCTGGGGTGGTAGGGGCGGCGGTCCCCTTTATAGGCTCCTGGAGTCCAAGCGCGAAGGCCAGGGCGGCAGGTGCTCCGGTTCGAATTGATATAAGTCGTTTACAGGTGGGAGAAATGCTGGGTCCAATCCCGGCCTGGCGCGGCAAACCTATCTTCATTGTGAAGCGCAGCCCGGAATTACTCGATGCGCTTAATGCAGACCCGGATCGGCTAACTGATCCTGACTCTCAAGATCCGGAGCAACCAGAATACGCCCAGAATGAATTTCGTTCCCGCACAGAGGATGTAATCGTACTGGTAGGTTTATGTCCCCATTTATTTTGTTCACCGACTCCCCATATAGAGCTTCGACCGCAGCCGTTTGACGCGGATTGGAACGGTGGATTCTTCTGCCCATGTCATGGCTCTCGTTTTGATTTGGCTGGTCGGGTGTACAGTGGTTCACCTTCTTCCCGCAATATGGAAGTACCTCCTTACTCGTATGAGTNTGAAAATATACTGGTGATAGGGATAGACGAGGAGAATGCCGCATGAGTAATACAGACAGAAGCATGGGGATTCCCAGTAAGCCCGGCAGAATTGTTTCGATGCTAATTGGCTTGCGGGACTGGACCGACGCCCGCTTGCCAATCGTGACAGCTTGGGAAAAGCATATGAGTAAGTACTATGCTCCCAAGAACTTCAATTTCTGGTATTTCTTCGGTGTTCTTTCGCTGGTGGTGCTGGTAATGCAGTTGCTTACCGGGGTCTGGCTGGCCATGAGCTATACGCCCAGCGCCGAAGCGGCGTTCGCGTCAGTTGAATACATCATGCGTGATGTCGAATGGGGCTGGNTNNTGCGTTATTTACACTCCACCGGCGCCTCGGCATTTTTCCTGGTGGTGTATATACATATGTTTCGCGGGCTGATGTATGGCTCCTATCAAAAACCCCGGGAATTGATCTGGGTATTCGGCATGGCTATCTACCTGATTCTTATGTGTGTAGGTTTTACGGGCTATGTGCTGCCCTGGGGGCAAATGTCCTATTGGGGAGCTAATGTCATTGTTTCGCTGTTTGGCGCCATACCGGTAATCGGCGAAGATCTGCTGGTTTGGGTGCGTGGTGACTTTCTGATTTCCGGCGCTACCTTGACTCGATTCTTTGCCTTACATGTAGTGGCATTACCCATCGTGTTGCTGGCCCTGGTGGTTCTGCATTTACTTGCCCTGCATGAGGTGGGTTCCAGTAATCCTGATGGAATAGAGATCAAGAAGAACAAGGGACCGGACGGTGTCCCACTCGATGGCGTACCTTTCCATCCGTATTACACGATGTATCACGATCTCGCCGGCATAGTATTATTTCTATTCGTTTTTTGTTTCATCGTTTTCTTCTCACCGGAAATGGGTGGCTACTTTCTGGAAGTGGCAAATTTTCAGGAAGCCAATCCGTTGTTGACACCGGAACATGTGCCTCCAGTCTGGTACTACACACCTTTCTATTCCATGTTGCGGGCAGTGACTTATCCTCTGCTGGGAATAGACGCAAGTTTCTGGGGCATGCTCGTCATGTTCGGCGCCATTGCGATCTTGTTTGTGCTGCCCTGGCTGGATAGAAGCCCGGTTCAGTCCATACGCTATAAAGGCTGGTATAGCCGCATAGCCCTGCTGATGTTTGTGGTCAGTTTCATCATACTGGGAATTCTGGGTACGCAGGCGGTTAGTCCGGCTAAAACTCTCCTCGCCCAGTTGTTTACGTTGGTATATTTTGCCTATTTCGTTGCCATGCCCTGGTATACCCGTAAGGAAAAGACTACCGAGCCACCGGAACGTGTTACCGGTCGCTGGATCAGTATTCCCCAACTCATTGCCAGTGTATTGGTGATCATCTTTCTGGTAGCGCTACCGCTGATGCTGGTTTCAGGTGGAGCTGAAGCGGCCGAATCCGGCAATCTGGATCTGGAGCATATCACGACAAGTTTTGATGATAAGGACTCGCTGCAGCGGGGATTTAAGTACTACATGAATTATTGTGTAGGTTGTCACGCGCTCGGTTACGCCCGCTACGAGCGTACTGCGGATGATCTGGAAATAACCCATGACCTGGTTCTGGAAAATCTGGTATTCGATGGTTCTCTGATTGGTGACCTGATTGAGAGTTCACTCTCTGAAGACGATGCAAATAACTGGTTTGGCGTCGTCCCGCCGGATTTGACTCTGATTGCGCGAGTTCGCCACCCGGACTGGTTGTACACCTATTTGAAGTCGTTTTATCGCGATGATGCGCGTCCCTTTGGAACCAACAATAAAATATTTCCAAACGTAGCAATGCCCAACGTTATGCAGCAGCTACAGGGTGATCTTCTGTGTGATGATCATGGTACAGGGGAACCAGCGAACTGTGACTTAAGCCATGTGTCAGGAACCGGGTCCATGAGCGAGTCAGAGTTTGATACCGCTGTGGCCGATCTGGTGAATTTTCTTTATTACATAGGCGAACCCATACGTGCCAGACGGCAGGAAATTGGCATCTGGGTACTGCTGTTTCTCGGCATATTTTACGTACTGGTAATGCTCATGGGCCGGGAATTCATCAAAGATTATCACTAGGAATTTCTTGGGTCAGATCGATGTTTAATTATTTAGAATCAGAGGGATTAATATGGGCGTAGTTGCTAAAAGATCCTCGATGACGTTTTATTCGGATGGGAACAGCCATTATAGCCATAGTGTTCGCATCGTATTGGCTGAAAAGGGTGTTACTGTCGAGACTATCGATGTCGATCCTAACAATAAACCGGAAGATCTGGCTACACTGAACCCCTACAATGGCCTTCCGACTCTGGTCGATCGTGATCTTGTTCTCTACGAAGCCGGTATTATGATGGAATATCTCGATGAGAGATTCCCCCATCCTCCACTGTTTCCTGTGTATCCCGTGGCGCGAGCGCAAAGCCGCCTATGGATATATCGTATTCAAAGGGACTGGTGTACTCTGGTGGATCCTCTTATGGCTGAGAAAGGTTCGGCTGCCCAGCTTGAAAACGCACGCAAGGATTTACGCGACAGCCTGGTTTCAATTGCACCAATTTTCTCCGAAAAGCCCTATTTTATGAGTGATGAATTTACCATCGTCGATTGTGTGGTAACTCCCATTTTATGGCGTCTGCCGGCGATGGGAATCACTTTGCCCAAGAACAAAAGCACGAAAGCATTACTGGACTACAGGGATAGATTGTTTGAGAGAGAATCTGTTGCTTGCAGCTTTTCTGAACAAGAAAAGGAAATGGCCTGAAGACTAGGCTATCGCCTTTTACAGGGTGAGTCAGATGTCAATGAGCTCGAGCAGACCGTTTATAATACGAGCGCTCTACGAATGGATTTTGGAGAACGATTGCACTCCCTATATTCTTGTTAATGCGTTTGCCGATGGTGTGGAAGTGCCCCAGGAACACGTCAAGGACGGGCAGATAATTCTCAATATCTCACCCTCAGCGGTTCAATCCCTACTGGTTGAAAACCAGTCACTCGAATTTAACGGCCGCTTCGCCGGGATACCTACCCGCGTTTATGTCCCGATGCAGGCGGTAATGGGAATTTATGCGAAAGAGAATGGCCAGGGAATGGTATTCGATTCTGAAAGTGGCAATCCTGAACCACCCCCGGCTCCTGATTCTGGGGGAAGTGATAAGCCCAAGCCATCATCTTCCAGCAAAAACAAACCGGGTTTGCGGGTGGTGAAATAAGTTCTTTTTCCCCTGCTTTCCAGCTCTTGCCGGGTTTTTACCTTACATCAATTGATGTACTCAAAGACTTTTACAACCCGGGTCACCCCGGATACATTTCTTGCCAGATTCGCCGCGGTATCAGCTTCGGGTTCACTAATCAGACCCATCAGGTATATGGCACCATTTTCGGCAATCACTCTCACCTGACCGGATGGCACATCACCATTGGTTAGCATGAGAGTGCGCACCTTCGTTGCTATCCATGCATCATTACTGCGTGATAGAAAACCGATACTGCCCACAACTTCCAGTTCGTTGTGAATCCGCTTGATCTTGGTGCTGGCCTGGCTTGCTATCTGGGTAGCCTTGCGCTTCAATTTCTCCGACTGAACCTGACCTATCAATAGAACCACGCCGTTGTGACTGACCACACTGAAATTTGTTCGGTTGAACTCGGGATCCTGGGACCTCATATTTACGGCCACTTTAACCTCTATAGATTGATCTTCCACCATCGCGCCGGTAGTTCTTTCAGTGGGATCTTCTACGATGCCCTGATCACCTGTTGTACTTACTAATATGGACGTGCACGAAGTTATTAATAACAGGAGTGCAAAAAATAAGAATCTCAAACACTTCATGGGTCTTCTCCTCCGAATAGTTGATTGTCAATCAAGTCACATAAACAATGAATGACCAGTAAATGAACTTCCTGAATACGAGCTGTGGAATGTGATGGTATCCGTATCTCAATGTCGTCCTTTGTTATCAGTTTCGCCATCTCTCCCCCGTCTCTTCCGGTTAACGCCACAATTGACATCTGTCGGTCATGGCCGGCTTTTATGGCTGCGGTTACATTGGCTGAATTGCCACTGGTTGAAATTACGAGCAAAACGTCACCGGTCTGACCCAATGCGGTTACCTGCTTGGAAAAAACCTCGCTGTAGCTATAATCATTGGCGATAGCTGTGAGGGTTGAACTATCCGTGGTCAGCGCCATTGCAGGTAGCCCCGGCCGTTCTCTCTCAAAACGATTCAGCAATTCAGATGAAAAATGCTGGGCATCACCGGCGGAGCCGCCATTCCCGCAGCTCAGTATCTTGCCGTCATTCAGCAAGCACTGAACCATAGCGTTGCCCGCCCTGGTGATCGAGGGGATGACTATGCCCATGGACTCGACCTTGGCCTCGATGCTTTTCTGAAATTGATTGCTGATTCTTTCCTGCGATTCCATCTATTTTGATTCCATGAAAACCATTAACTTATATCGGCAGATTGAGTCACAATATTTGCGCTATTTTCTGGATTTTATCCGGCGAGTATTTTCTGATTCCGTAATTTCTGTTGCTGATGTTCAAACCGCGTTACTGAAAGGCATTTCTGATCCAGTTGAATGTTGAATTGCATTGAAAATTGACCCAGGATTTGCAGTAATAGTTGACCCGGCTAGATCGAGTAGATTCAGGGTTCTCAGGCATTATTCATGG
>PBTO01000122.1 GCA_002726595.1 Gammaproteobacteria bacterium
AGTTTCTACTAGTGGCCGACAGGGACAAACCAGCCTGGCGCAAGCGGATAAACAAAGCACAAGGCTTTCCCGTACCTTCCAGCGCCAAAGACAAGGATGAAGCAGTAGGTTACAAGCAAGTTAAAGTCGCCATGGAGTCACTACTGCAAACCCTAGGTAAGGAGCAGGGTTTGCTGGAAAGCCTGGATTACATAAGACGCCTGCCCGACCCTGACAGGGAAATTGAGCAATGGCAGTTCCTGATCACACTAACCTCCATACTGCCCACGCTATTGGCGCAACTTAACCTGGCCTTCGCCAGGCACAACAAGGTCGACCACAGTCAGGTGAGCAGTGCTGCGCTGGAGGCATTAGGCGAGACCAGTGCACCGACTGATTTGACCCTGGCGCTGGATTATAGAATTCAGCACATCCTGGTAGATGAATTTCAGGATACCTCCAGCACGCAGCTAACTTTGCTGAAAAAACTCACGGCAGGCTGGGAGTCCGAGGATCAGAGAACATTGTTTATCGTCGGCGATGCCATGCAATCCTGTTACGGCTTTCGCAGCGCGAATGTCGGCCTGTTTATTGCCGCCAGAGAGTACGGTATCGGCGAAGTGCCCCTGCTGGCCCTGAACCTGGAAACTAATTTTCGCTCTACCAGCAGTGTAGTGGCCTGGGTCAATTCGGTATTTTCAGCCGCATTCCCGCCAATCAGTGATATTTCCAGAGGAGCCATCGACTATTCGACTTCCACCGCTTTTCATACCCACCCACTTGAAAGCGCCATTAGCACCCAGGTGTTTCTTTATGAGGGATCAGAATCCGAATTAGCGTACCAGGAGGAAGCACGGCACGTAGCTGGAAAGATTACTTCGCTTAGACAGAGTCACCCAGCAGATTCCGTAGCAATCCTGGTCAGGAATCGAACCCACCTGCGATACATCCTGCCTGAGTTAAGAGCAGCAAATATTCCCTGGCAGGCTACCGATATCGATAAGCTTGCCGCATTGCCAGTCATCATCGACCTGACCAGCCTGGTCAGAGCCCTGTCAAACCTGGCGAACCGTCTTGCCTGGCTGTCTATATTGCGGGCTCCCTGGTGCGGGCTGGACAGCGAAGATCTGCATACTATTGCGCTTCACGCTGAAAGCAACAGCATTTGGCATACCCTGACACAAGCTGATCAGCTGAGCGGATTAAAGCAGGGTTCACGGTCACGCATCGAACCATTCGTAACGGTGATGGCTTATGCACTGCAGCACTTGTTACACAATAATCTCAGCCATGTGGCGCAGGTATGCTGGGAAACGCTGCAGGGCCGATCGCTGTATCCATCAACGCTGGAACTAAAAAGTGCAGAGCGATTTTTCGAATTAGTAGCGGAACAGGAAGTGGCGGGAACACTCACTGACATGGAACGCTTCGAGCAAAGAATCGATCAGGTCACTATTTNAGGCGACACTCAAGCCCTTACCGATAATCCGATCAGCATCATGACAGTGCACAAGGCTAAGGGACTCGAATTCGATCATGTCATTGTTCCGGGGCTGGCCAGAACAGGTCGCGCAGACACAAAGTCACTGCTGTTATGGCACGAGAGATTGAATTACCGCGGATTGCCCAGACTTTTCCTCGCTACCCTGTCCGCCACCGGCAATGACGATGGGGCACTCTACCAGCTAATCCGGCATGAAAAATCATTGAAGGATAGACTGGAAAACACCCGTTTACTCTATATCGCTGTAACCAGGGCGCGAAAAACCGCCAGTTTAATGGCTTCGCTACAGCAAAAAGAAGACGAATTGGCAGCCCCGGGTAGCCGCAGTCTGCTCGCTACCATCTGGCCAGCACTACATAACAGCGAGCAAGCCGAGATTGAGTACATCCGCATTAACGCCGAGGGCGCGGAGCAGCCATCCACAGCACAAGTTCCCAACTACCAAGCCGCCAGGATCCGCCGACTCAAAGCCCCGCCATCTCGCCTCACCAGCGTCGCAGAGCCGGAATCTACCCTACCAAAGGAACTCAATACCGAACCAACAAGCCGGGAAGCCCGCCTGAGCGCCGAAATCGGCAACCTGGTTCACCGCAGCCTGCAAAACCACGTAATCCACGGTCCCGACGCCAATTTTGAACAAACCAGACAGGTATGGAAAAAACAACTATTCCGCTCCGGATATTCTCAAAAAGAAATAAAAACCGCTCTAACCATAACAGAGAATTCAGTTAAACTCTCAATTGCAACTACTGATTTTAATTGGATATTTAATAATTCACTACAATCGAGCCAGACTGAAATTGCCATAAATACTCTGAACAATGGCTACCTACAAACCCACGTTATCGATCGAACTTTCATCGATACCGAGAATATACGCTGGATTATCGACTACAAGTCAGCACAAGNGCCTGCCGACCAAAGCCTCGAAACCTTCATCAGCCTGCAGATTGAGCTACATAGCCCGCAGTTAGCCCGCTACAGGGCGCTGTATGAACAAATGGAAGGCAGGCAGATAAAAACAGCACTCTTACTCACTAGCATCCCTAGACTAGTAGAAGTGGAACTGCCAAATTAGGAATCTCTCCCTCGGATTCGTGTCCTTTTAACGCCCAGCAAGGGCGAAATTAGGTTAATTCTATGTCGTACTCGAGGGTACTGGCCTATCAAGCGATGTGATGCCGAATTCTTCTGCCTCAGCGATTAAAGCGTAGCACCGAGTGACCGAGGAAGACCGTTTTTTGGGCTTCCGACTGAGTGAGGGAACCCCGGAGGGGTGCAAGCTGCTGAGGCAGAAGAATTCGGCAGCGCAGCGCGCCATCTCTGAGCCCAAATGCCCCTAAACCTAAGACCTAAGGTCTAATCAGCCCAGGTCTTCCTCAGCAACAGCATAAATACCATCCGCATTCCGCAGATAGCCCTTATAGTCCATCCCATAACCAAACAAATACCGATCAGGCGAAGCAAGCCCAACAAAATCAGCCACTATCTCCGAAAGCTTATGCTCATGATTTTTCACCACCAGCACAGCAATCAAAACCCGCTCCGCCCCAGCATCCAGACAGTATTGCGCTATAGCTTCCAGAGTTGCCCCCTCATCGAGTATATCGTCCAGAATCAGCACCGTGCGCCCCTTCAAATCACAATGGGGATGTTGCTTCCACTCAAGAGCCGCCCCACTGGTCTGATTTCTGTAACGACTGGCATGACAATAATCCACTTGTAGTGGAAAACTTAGCCTGGGCAGCAAGCGGCCAGTTATGATTAGCCCACCGTTCATTACGCAAAGAAGGAGTGGATTGGCAGCCTGTAGAGATTGACTGATCTGTGCAGCCATAACATCCAGCACGTCTTCAACTTCTCGCTGAGAATACAAACGCGTTGCATTAGCCTGTACGCGCTGGGCCTGCTGTGGGGTTATTTCCTGTGGCATGGCAGCAAGGCGAAAGAGTGTTTAGCTATTCGCATTGGTCAATGTGGGCTCGATACCATCGAGTGTAATCGTCGGGAAGGCAAGATCAGCATCGTGGGACTGAACTACCTCGATAATCTTCAGCATCACGTCCTGCTTTATCTCGTGAAACCTGACCCAATCAGTGGTCTTGGTAAATGTATACACAAAAAAATCCAGCGAAGAAGGTGCAAAACTAACAAAATTTACAATCAGGGTTTGTTTGCTATCGATCTCTTTGTGGTCTTTCAGCATCTGCTTCACATCGCCCACGATGACTCCCATTTTAGCCGCATCACAGCAACGCAGACCGATGGTTTCGTAGATACGACGATTCGACATGCGCGATGGGTTTTCCAGCGCCAGCTTGTTAAACACAGAATTGGGGATATACAACGGCCGCTTATCAAAGGTACGAACAATGGTGAGCCTCCAGCCTATTTCTTCGACGGTGCCTTCGATTTCGCGATCGGGCGATCTAATCCAGTCACCAATCTGGAAGGGTCGATCCATGTAGATCATCAAGCCGCCAAAAAAATTAGAGAGCAAATCCTGGGCCGCAAAGCCAACCGCAATGCCGCCGACACCGCCGAAGGCCAGCAAGGCGGTGATTTCAATACCGACTGTTGGTAGTGCAAGTAATGCAGCAGAAATAACCACAGAAAGCCTGAGCAGTTTGGCCAGAGCGGCCAATGTGGTCGGATCCAGGCGCGTCTGCTCTGAAGTGGGATCGCGTGCCAGTTTTTCTGACCATCTGGATTCAGCCAGGCCGATAAACCGCACCACAAACAGCATAATAAGGATAATAAAGGTAAGCTGACGCACCAAATCGAGATTATCCTCTGCGAACAAGTCCGTGGCCACATAGCTATTGCTGATGGCCACTGCCCACAACAGCCCCATGATCAATATGAACCAGCTTAACGGGCTCTGGGCCGATTCCAATAAGGCATCGTCCCAGACGTTGCTGGTCTTATGCAGGTGTTTGCCCAGGCCCCTCAATATGCGTATCGCGATGAAACGGGCTATGAGTGTGATAGTAACCGCCGCGAAGACTTCCGCTCCCCAGCCAAGATCCCGAATGCTATCAACCAGATTTTCCATGTTTTTCCTCGTTTAATTGCCCTGGCAAAGGGCTTCCACCTGCCGCTTTGCTTCTTGCCATCTATCTTGCTTCAATAAATGCTGTCTGACCAGCGGTGGTTTTCCCCGCATCATCGGTAATTTGGGGTTCGGTGGATAATTTTGCGACTCCAGCCAATCAGCAGCAATTAGCGCATTCTCCCTGTCATTACATACCAATAACATATCACAACCGGCTGTTAACGCCTGTTCCGCTCGCTGCTCAATACTCCCGGCACTGAAGGCCGCCGTCATATTCAAATCGTCACTGAAAATCACTCCGCCAAAATCCAGTTCTCCGCGCAGCTTATCTTGCAGCCAAACCGAAGAAAAACCTGCGCACTGCTCATCGACTGCCGGAAATCGAATATGTGCCGGCATCACAGCATCCAGCGAATCAATACAATTGCTGAACACTTTTAAGTCCTGCTCGCGAAGTTCTTCGATGCTCCGGCTGTCTGCCGGTACTTCTAGATGGGAATCTGCTTCGACGAAGCCGTGGCCTGGGAAATGCTTGCCGGTTGCAGGCATACCCGCTGCATGCATCCCGTCGATATAGGCCAACGCAAGGTCAGTTGTTACATCAATCTTGTCACTGAAGGCCCTCTCGCCTATGGCCTGACTGTTGGCATTGTAAAGGTCAAGAACAGGTGCAAAACTAAAATCCAACCCATGTGCAAGAAGTTCCGTAGCCATGACCCAGGCACAGGTTCGAGCGAGTTCACAGGCAGCAGCTTTGTCCTGCGGGTATTTTTTTCCTATTTTATATAAAGCGGGTAAGCGTACAAATTCTTCCTGGAAACGTTGGACCCTACCCCCCTCCTGGTCTACGGCTATCAACAGATTTGCTTCGCATTCGCGTACCGCTGCTATCAAATCCTGCAACTGAGTACTGCTGCGGTAGTTCCTGTCAAACAGTATTAATCCACCTATACTTGGTCTTGTTAATAATTCCCGCTCAAATGAGGAGACTTCCAAACCCTCTAAATCGAGCATCAAAACTCCTAAACTTTCCCCGTTCACCGGCATTATTTCCATTTCATGTGTTGGCCGACTGAATTATCACAAATATGTTAAAACTGAGCAAAATTTGCAATTGTCGCTGTGTCAAATGCTTAGGTTTCAAAGTTAAAATTCTGCCTTAAACTGGCAAAAAATAATTCAAAATTTGTTTTACATTCTATTCAATTGCTTAATATAGTAGGCGTAGCTGGAATTGATTGTATTCGACTAAACCCTGGCAGGAGCTTTTATCAGCAAATAATTTTTCTTGGGAACCTGACCATGAATAATCTCATACCTGAAGTATCCGCCTGGTATAAGGATGTAGCAAACGGAAGCTTGTTCGAAGTAGTTGCCTACGATGAACAGAGCGGGACTGTGGAATACCAGCATGTTGACGGCGAGGTGGGAGAGTACGACACAGGTTCCTGGCAAGAACTCTCCCTGATACCCGCAGAACCCCCGGAAGATTGGCGTAGCCCTTACGAAGTGAACTCAGAGGACGATTCTTACTCCGATCACGCCATAGTGCCAGAGAACTGGTCAGGCGCCCTCTCCGACATAGAACCGGACTCGCTCGATTTCGGTGACGACTTCCAGGTACTCTAGCCTGGCTCAGGATATAACCCAGCCCTAAAGTTTTATTGCCATCTCAAGATAACTGTATATAATTACAGTTCTATTCATCGATGGGTGGCACACCATGCGTGAGTTAACGTCTAGACAGGAAGAAATTCTTTCCTTCATTAAAGAGTATCTGCAGGATACCGGATTCCCCCCAACGCGCTCTGAAATTGCCCAGCGGATGGGGTTTCGATCGCCCAATGCGGCCGAAGAGCATCTACGAGCACTGGCCCGTAAGGGTGCAATTGAAATGCTGCCTGGCACATCCAGGGGCTTGCGTCTCCCCATAACTGAGCAGCTGGGGCTTCCCATTATTGGTCGCGTGGCAGCCGGCAGCCCAATCCTTGCCGAAGAGTCAATTGATGATTACTGCGATGTACCACCTGATTTGTTCAATCCATCTGCAGATTATCTGTTGACGGTCACGGGAACCAGTATGGTAGATGTGGGCATCTACGAAGGAGATCTGCTGGCTGTGCACAAAACACCCAAAGCAAACAACGGCGATATAGTAGTGGCCAGAATAGAGGATGAAGTTACAGTCAAGCGCTTGCAAACCTCACGCAGCAAGTACCGGGTAACTCTGCTACCGGAAAATCCAGAATATTCCCCGATTGAAGTGGATCTGCGGAGTCAGAGCTTTGCAATTGAAGGTATTAGCGTAGGGGTCATTCGAAGGGGCGTATAGGGGATACTAATAGCTCAGTGTCCCCTACTGGCAGTTTTTTTCCGGCTTTTCTTCAGGGTTTTGCTGACTTCCCACTCGCCGTTCCTGTAAAAGGCTTTCCAGCCCGTTGCCTTTTTGTTCACCTCACTCTGGACATATTGCTCCCTGGTCTTGCGACTGAATCTAACCAGGGTTTTATTGCCCTTATCATCCTCTGTTGGCGCGTCCATGAGATAGTCATATTTCGGATCGATCTCCTTTCGATGAGGTATGAGTTCGGTAACAAGAGGCGCGCGGGTCTCACGATTCTTTGGAAATTTGCTGGCTGCCAGGAACAGCCCGGACGCACCATCTCTTAATATAAAATGATCTTCAACCTTGTCACAGCTTAGTTCCGGCATGGGCACTGGATCCATTTTTGGTGGTGCCGCCTCACCGCTGCGTAACAACTTCCGTGTGTTTTTACAGTCATCAGCGCTGCAGCCAAAGTACTTACCAAAGCGACCCGATTTCAACTGCATATCAGCACCGCATTTATCACATTCGATTACCGGGCCATCGTAGCCTTTGATCTTGAAACTACCCTGCTCTACTTCGTAACCGGGACAATCAGGATTATTGCCACACACATGTAATTTGCGATCCTCATCGATTAGATAAGCATCCATTGCTGTATTGCAGATTTTGCAGCGGTGCTTTTTCCGCAGCAGTATATTCTCCTGCTTCTCCGCCTCTTCTGCCGTATCAGTACGAATAGTGTCTTCACCGGGTGTAAGGTTGATAGTTGATTTGCAACGCTCTTTAGGTGGCAGTGAGTAACCCGAACAGCCGAGAAAAACACCAGTAGATGCCGTTCTTATTTGCATGGGTCTGCTACATTTTGGGCAGCTTACATCGGTATCCGTAGGGTTATTAGTCCGCATGCCGCCATCTTCCTGCTCTGCCCTGGCGAGCTGACTGGTGAAGCCTGCATAAAATTCATTCAGCAACTTCTTCCAGTCTGTATGACCTGCTGCTACCTCATCCAGCGAATCTTCCATTTTGGCGGTAAAATCATAATCCATCAGTTCGCTGAAACTTTCTATCAGGCGTTCCGCTACGATGTCACCCATCTTCAAAGCATAAAACCGTTTGCTTTCCACTTTGACATAGCCCCGATCCTGAATCGTGGAAATAATCGAAGCATAAGTTGACGGTCTACCAATATCACGCTTTTCCAACTCCTTTACCAGGCTTGCCTCGGTAAATCGGGCTGGTGGTTTGGTGAAATTTTGCAAGGGTTCCAGTTGTTGCAGAACTAATTCCTCGCCAACTTCTACGTCCGGCAAGACAACATCTTCTTCTTTCGATGGCATCACTTTCAGATAGCCATCAAATTGCATAATGCGTCCTTTAATTCTTAACTCGAAATCTGCCGCTTCAATTGTTATGGAACTGCTTAGATAATTAACAGGAGGCATCTGGCAGGCGACAAAAAATTGCCAGATAAGCGTATACAATCGAATCGCGTCCTGCTCTACATTCTGCAAAGATCCAGCCGTCACCCGAACATCAGAAGGCCTGATTGCCTCATGCGCTTCCTGTGCACCTTCTTTGGAGCTGTATCGTAGGGGATCATCTGGCAGGTATTTGCCGCCAAAATTGTCTTTAATATAGCTCCGACACATAGCAACTGAATCGTCACTCAAGTGCGTTGAATCTGTCCGCATGTAGGTAATGTAACCAGCTTCGTACAGACGTTGGGCCATGATCATGGTTTTCT
>PBTO01000123.1 GCA_002726595.1 Gammaproteobacteria bacterium
CTTCTGTAAGCCTTTGATTTTATTGGTAGCTATGGGTGGACTTGAACCACCGACCCCAGCATTATGAATGCTGTGCTCTAACCAGCTGAGCTACATAGCCTTTGATCTTTATAGTGCGTTCTGCGATTCAATTAGCACACACTACATTAATATTCGCCTTTTTGGATACTTTCGCTAGCAAATCCTAAATCTTTAGAATTCGTAGTTATTATATTGAAGGCCAAGCCCCCAAGGGCTGCGAATTCTGGCCATTTCAGCTCAAATTGTCAAGTGATGGCCCAGGTGCCTGAAGAAGCTGCGGTGCAGGATCTCACTCTACCGCATTTCCCCAATACAAAGATATTTAATATCCACAAATTCCTCCAAGCCATACTTCGAGCCTTCGCGGCCCAGGCCCGATTCCTTCACACCGCCAAAAGGTACGACTTCAGAGGATAAAATGCCTGAGTTAATGGCCACCATGCCGGATTCCAGTGACTCGGCGATATGCCAGGCACGGGACAGGTCTCGAGCATAGAAGTAAGCCGCCAGGCCAAATTCCGTATCGTTGGCCATGGCGATACCTTCCTCATCTGTCTCGAAGCGGATAACCGGTGCCAATGGGCCGAAGGTTTCTTCCCGGGCGACGACCATGTCCTGTGTGGCATCGACGATCAGGGTTGGTTCGAAAAAGGAGCCGCCCATTTCATGGCGCTTGCCGCCGCAGAGCACGCGCCCGCCCTTTGCTACGGCATCGGCTACATGTTCTTCCACCTTGGCGACGGCGGTCATGTCAATCAGGGGGCCCTGATTGACGCCCTCATCGAGGCCATTGCCCACCTTAAGCCCGGCAACCGCTGTTTCCAATTTACTTACAAAGGCATCATAGACCCCGGATTGAACATAGATGCGATTGGCGCAGACGCAGGTCTGTCCGGAATTGCGGAACTTCGAAGCCATCGCGCCCTCGATGGCTGCATCCAGGTCGGCATCGTCGAAGACCAGGAAGGGGGCATTGCCGCCCAGTTCCATGGATACTTTCTTAACCGTGGCAGCGGCCTGGGCGATGAGCTGCTTGCCGACTTCGGTTGAGCCGGTGAAGGTGATTTTCTTTACCTGGGGATTGGAGGTGAGTTCCCTGCCAATGGGGCCTGAGGAGCCGGTCAGTACATTGAATACACCCGCTGGAATACCGGCGCTTTCAGCCAGTTCGGCAAGGGCCAGAGCTGAGTAAGGGGTTCCACTCGCTGGCTTTAACACGATGGGACAGCCGGCGGCCAGGGCAGGTCCGGCCTTGCGGGTAATCATCGCCGTGGGAAAATTCCAGGGCGTGATGGCGGCTACCACACCCACCGGCTGTTTGATCACTACATAGCGTTTGTCAGCCTGTGAAGGTGGAATTACATCGCCGTAGATACGCTTGCCTTCCTCGGCAAACCATTCGATGAAGGAGGCGGCATAGGCGATCTCGCCGCGGGATTCGGTGAGGGACTTGCCCTGTTCCAGGGTCATCAGCCTGGCCAGATCTTCCTGATGCTGCAGCATCAACTCAAACCAGCGTCGCAGTATGACCGCGCGATCTCTGGCCGTCTTTTTGGCCCAGGGCGCGAAGGATTTTTGGGCTGCATCGATGGCACGGCGGGTTTCGCTCTCGTCCATTTTCGGAACCGTGCCCAGCAACTCTCCAGTAGCAGGATTGTTTACTTCGAACGTGGAGTTGTCATCGGCATCAACCCAGCTACCGTCGATGTAGCATTGTTGTCTGAAGAGAGCGGGTTCTTTTAGATTCATTGGTCAATAACCTTTTGTTTGACAACTTCGGATCGGAAGCGATCTACTTTAGACTTGTGGTGAGTTCGTAGCAAGCATGTAGTGACTACACATTGAATCTAAAATAGATGACATCGCCATCCTGCACCACATAGTCCTTGCCCTCGAGTCGCCATTTGCCAGCGTCTTTGGCACCGGCTTCACCATCGTTGGCGATGAAGTCGGTGTGGGAGACGATTTCGGCGCGGATAAATCCTTTCTCGAAATCGGTGTGAATCATCCCGGCGGCCTGGGGTGCGGTGGCACCAATTTTAACTGTCCATGCACGTGCCGCTTTGTCCCCGGTAGTAAAAAAGGTTTGCAGCTTGAGTAGTTCATAGCCGGCGCGAATTACCCGATCCAGACCAGGCTCTGTCATTCCTAGGTCTTGCAGAAATTCGAGGTTTTCATCGTCTTTCAATTCGGCTATTTCGGCCTCAAGCTTGTTGCAAATTGTCACCACCGCGGCCCCTTCCTCTGCAGCGACTTTAGTCACCACATCCAGATGGGGATTGTTCTCGAAGCCATCTTCATCCACATTGGCGATATACATCACCGGTTTTACAGTCAGCAGATGCAGGCTGTAGATGTCAGCCTGCTCTTCCTTGTGTAGATTCAGGGTTCTCACCGGCCTGGCTTCATCCAGATGTGCTTTCACCCGCTCCAACAATTGCGCCTGTCTCTGGGCGTCCTTGTCACCGCTGTTGGCTACGCGCGATATTCTATCCAGGGCCTTCTCCACACTCTCAAGATCGGCCAGCGCCAGTTCAGTGTTGATGATCTCGATGTCTGTAGCCGGGTCGATCTGGTCAGAGACATGGGCCACGTTGCCGTCCTCAAAGCAGCGCACTACATGGGCGATTGCGTCGGTTTCCCTGATATTGGCCAGGAACTGATTGCCCAGCCCCTCACCTTTTGAGGCGCCAGCAACCAGTCCGGCGATGTCGGTAAATTCCACCGTGGTAGGAATGATTTTTTGCGGCTTGACGAGGGCGGCAAGTTTGTCCAGTCTGCTATCAGGAATTGGCACTACGCCAGAATTGGGTTCGATGGTGCAGAAGGGGAAATTTTCAGCCGCTATGCCGGCTTTTGTCAGTGCATTAAACAGCGTGGATTTACCTACGTTTGGCAAGCCCACAATCCCACACTTTACCGCCATCCGATTAGTCCTTCCCGTTTTCCGTATGCAGCTGTTGCATGGCTTCTTCCCAATCCCCGACCACCGCCTTTGGTATGACCAGGATGGCGTCTTCAATATTGGAGAAGATGACATCGGCTTCAGACCGGGAGGGATCACTCAGCACGTGGTTGGATACCATGGACTTGTGACCCGGGTGTCCGACGCCGATGCGTAATCGATAAAAATCTTTTTTTCCACCCAGGGCGCTGATTATGTCGCGGATGCCATTGTGCCCACCATGGCCGCCACCTTCTTTTAATCTTGTTATGCCCACTTCGAAATCAATTTCATCGTAGGCGACCAGCATGTTCTCAGGTTCTATCTTGAAGAAATTGCATATTGCGGCCACAGCCCTGCCGCTGTTATTCATATACGTAGCTGGGAATAATAGTTTTACATCTCGCCCGGCAATATTTATGGCAGCATACTCACCATAAAATTTGCTTTCACCGCGAAGTGTGCCGTCATAAGACTTGCAAAGATGGTGCAGGAATATAACACCGGCATTATGGCGATTGGAATCGTGTTGTGGGCCTGGATTCCCCAGACCCACAATCAACTTCAAAGGATTGCCTGACATGGTCAGTTACCTGAAATAAATCGGCGAGCCTATTTGTCGTCGCCGGACTTATCTTCCGCATCGGCATCGCCTTCGCCGGCTTCGCCTTCTTCACCTTCTTCACCTTCTTCACCTTCTTCGAGGCCTTCAAGATCCTCTTCTTCTTCTTCTACTTCTTCTTCAATTGCTTTAGGTGCTGCAACCGAAGCCACGGTCATATCGTTGTCCGCATTTTGCACAAGAGCAACACTCGTTACACCTTCGGGTAAGGTAATATCTGTCAGGTGCACGGAATCACCGAGATCGATTTCCTCCATATCCACTTCCAGGTACTCTGGAAGGTCCTTGGGCAGGCAGCTTATTTCGATTTCATTCAGCGCCTTGATGATATTACCGGCGCTGATAATGACGCCCACACATTTATCTTCGTTCAAAAAGTGTATTGGAACCCTGACTGTAATGGCCTGGTCTGCACTGATTCGTAGGAAGTCGGCATGTAGCAAAAAAGGTTTGGCGGGATGCCGTTGCAAAGCCTTGATTACAACCTGTTCTTTTTTGCCATCCACCTTAATAGTGATGATGCGCGAAAAGAACGCTTCGGTTTCAATTGCTTTGGCGATGTCTTTATGGGCGATAGTTAAAGACACCGAGTCTTTGCCAGCGCCATAAAGTACCGCCGGTATGGAGTTGTTCAGACGACGCAGGCGGCGGCTCGCACCTTTCCCTTTATCGGTCCTGACTGTTGCATTTAACTCATATTCATTAGACATTATTGTCTCCTTACTTAGGTAACACTTTGCACTGAGTGTTTGCTCAAAGTGTCATTAACTGCAAATAGTCTGCGACCGACTAAATACAGGGCTAATACCGGATTAGTAATTTGTTTTACCACTAACCCGACTATCCGCGCCGAAGTTTAACAAGTTTAAGTGTTATCAAACATCGCGCTTATGGATTCTTCATTGCTTACCCGCCTGATCGATTCCGCCAGCAGTTTTGCCATGGATAATTGACGAATACGCTTACATTGCTTTGCTTCATCATTGAGTGGGATCGTGTCTGTTACCACTAATGAATCCAGAGCGGATGCCTCAATGTTGGCGACAGCCGGACCGGAAAGCACCGGGTGAGTACAATAGGCATAGACTTTCTGGGCGCCGTGATTTTTCAGTGCTTCGGCCGCTTTACAAAGTGTACCGGCAGTATCCACCATGTCATCCACGATCAGACAGCTACGGCCGTCCACATCGCCAATGATGTGCATGATTTGTGCTTCGTTGGCCTGTGGTCGCCTCTTGTCAATAATGGCCAGATCCACATTAAGCTGTTTTGCTACGGCCCGCGCTCTCACTACGCCGCCGATGTCTGGCGAAACCACGGTTGGATTTTCATAGCGCTGGCGTTCGATATCATCGGTCAGAACCGGGGAACCGTATACGTTGTCCACCGGAATACTAAAGAAACCCTGAATCTGTTCGGCATGCAGATCCACCGTAAGCACCCTGTTTACGCCGACGGCACTGATCATATCGGCGACCACCTTGGAACTGATGGCAACTCGTGCAGAACGCACTCGGCGGTCCTGACGGGCATAGCCAAAATAGGGAACCACCGCAGTAATTCGATTAGCCGAGGCACGGTGCAGGGCATCGGCCATCAGCAGTAATTCCATGATACTGTCATTGGTCGGTGCGCAGGTAGGCTGGATAATGAAGACGTCCTTACCACGAACATTTTCATTCAATTCAACCGACACTTCGCCGTCGCTGAATTTACTGATGCTGGCATAACCCAGAGGGACACCGATGTGTTTGGCGATATTGTCTGCCAGCATCGGATTCGAGTTACCCGTAAAGACCATTAAATTGTTTGCCACGTTGATACCTTTGAAAAGGAGTGTGGGTGCTTATGTGTTGCTTCAGATTCAGGTCAGGAAAATGGCTGGGGTGGCTGGATTCGAACCAACGCATGCAAGGATCAAAACCTTGTGCCTTACCACTTGGCTACNCCCCAACGAGCTTGTCTACTTTTTTTGAGATATCCAATTTATGTATCGCAAGCCAGTCAAGGGTTACGATCACACTATTTTATGTCGCGTTATATTCGTATTCCAGCGAATTAACGCCCTTTGCTACAAACCCGTTAAATTTCCTGGGTAACTTTGCCAATACTGCCCCGGCGGCGGCTTCATCCTCAAAGCTGGCAAAGATAGCGGACCCGGTACCTGTCATCCTGGCTTTGCCAAAGGCGCCTAACCATTGCAGGGCTTCATCTACTGCAGGATACAACCGCCTGGTGAGGATTTCGCAGTCATTTCGGGCCCGGCCTGCCAGAAAGTCGGCCATTTTGATGGCTGTGGAGTCCCGTGTCAATTGTTCATGGGAAAAAATCTCGGCAGTCGAAACCAGGCAATTCGGGGTAAGGACTAAATACCAGGAGTCGGGTAATTCCACCGGACTGAGAATTTCCCCGATGCCCTCGGCCCAGGCAGTCCTGGAGCCTATAAATACTGGCACATCCGCCCCCAGTTCCAGCCCGATTTCACACAGTTGGGAATCCGATAATCCAGTGTTCCAGAGCCGGTTAAGCGCGATAAGGGTAATAGCAGCGTCTGCACTGCCGCCGCCGAGGCCAGCTCCGAGGGGAATTCTCTTTTCGAGGTATATTTTTGCGCCGGCATTCTCTTGCCCGGAAACTAACCGAAGTTTCCTGGCCGCCCTGATTATGAGGTTGTTATCGAGCGGCAGGTGGGGCGAGTTGGAATGTAGAGAGAGAGTATCATTTTTTGCGATTTCAAAGTCGAGTCGGTCGCCATAGTCCAGCAATCGAAACAGGGTCTGCAATTCATGGTAGCCGTCCGGACGACGACCGGTTATGTGCAGAAACAAGTTGAGCTTGGCCGGGGCCAGATAGCTTAAACTAGACATCAGTTAGCAGATGCATCCAGGGTCCAGTTAAGCCCGACAAAGCGCAGTCGGATATCATTTCTGGGACGGGTCAGTTCCACTCGCCTGGGCAAGGCGATCGAGCCATATTGGCGGTAATCCGTGAAATTGACTGTCCACCCGTCCTGCTCGATTTGAATTAACTGGTTCAGTTCGTTAAACAGCAAATCCCGTTCGGCCTCCGGTGAAGGCAGGCCCTTAATCCAGTAACTTAGATTGGAAACGGGTAGTTCATAACCCAGTTGCTGCAGGATCAGGACTTCAGCGGTACTGGCGGTAAGCACTTCGTTGCCCTGTTCCAGCGTCACCAGGCCCGGGCGGCCAACAATGACAGTACTGCCCGCGTTAAAGGTGCCAAAGAGATTGATCTGGTAGCCAATATTTTGCTGGTTCCAGCGGATACGTGGCGTGTGGGATTCATTGTCATAGCGCACATTTACCCGTCCCTGCAGTTGCCAGGAATCCAGCGTTGTGAGTTGCCGCTGATGCAGTGACCAGATGCTATTCTCAAGCGCCGGAGGCGCCGATGCACAGCTTGTCAGTATAACGGTCAGAACGAGCAGGGCAGGCACTCTCAACCTGGCTGCCTCATGTGGGTGTAAGAGATGTGAGATCACGGTTAACTGGAGGGCTGAAAGCGCTCGATTACATCGCGTATCAATTCGCTGTCCGGTCGGGCCTCGAGTGCATTCTGCCATATTGCGCTGGCCTCTTCCTCGCGGCCCATTTGCCAGAGCACCTCGCCCAGATGTGAGGCTACTTCATGATCCGGGAACGCCGCGAAGGCGCGGCGCAGATTAATCAGGGCCTGCTCATAGTTGCCCAATTTATATTGGGCCCAGGCCAGACTGTCAATGATCGCGGGATCATCCGGTGCAATGGCAATAGCTCGTTGAATCAATTCCAGCGCTTCTTCGAACCGGGTGGTTTGATCGGCAAGCATATAACCAAGGTGGTTTAGTGCCCTGGAGTCATCGGGCTGCATAAGAATAATCTGGCGCAAGTCACGCTCTGATCCGGCCCGATCTTTTACTGTATCGTAGAGCAGAACGCGGGAAAAAAGCAGATCGGAATCGTTGGGGAATTTATTTAACGCGGTGTTTAATAATTCCGTGGCTTCATCGATGTAATCGTTTTGAAGCAGCATGCCGGATTCTATGGTGGTAAACAGGACTTCCAGACGCGGTTGCCCCTGAGACAAGCGACCTAGCCATTGATGTGCATCTTGCAATCTCCCTGCTTCAATGGCGAAACGCGTTGCCTGCTGCTGGGCAGCGAGGAAATTGTTGGTGCCTATACTTACCTGCCGATAGTGCTCGATTGCTCGGTCCAGTTGCTCCAGTTGTTCATACAGGTAACCAAGATAATACTGACTGTCATCGGCGCGGTGATCGACTTCTATCAGGTGCAGGAATGTCTCTGCCGCCTTGTCATAATTTTCCATTTCCATGTCAAGCAGAGCAATGGAATAGAAAGTCTCATAATCCTCAGGGTCCTGTTGCACCAGTATGGCAAATTGTTCCTGAGCATCCTCATATTGCTCGTTCTGAATCAACAGGCGGGCGTAACTGAATCGCAGAGTCTTGTCGTCGTCGAACTCTCTGAGCGCTCTATTTAATACGCGCAGGGCGCGGTCGCCCTGTTCCAGACCTTGCCATAACTGTGCTTCCAGAAGGGCGATCTGTTCACTGTTGCCCGAACTTTCTTTGAGACTAGTCAGTTCATCCAGCGCAGCTTGCAGCTGCTGGCCCTGGGCTAATAACTGAACCAGCGCGATCCGAATCGATGTGTGGTCGGGAAATCTTTCGCTGAGTAGTTTCAAATTGTTGATCAGTCCGACGCGTTGTTGCGGTTCAAGCGCTCCCGTACGTGAGGCCAGCGCACCGAAGTCGATGGTGCCGCCGAGCTCCAGCACGGTGGACATATGGGAAAGAGCCTGATCAAAACGGCCACTTTCGAGAAACTGAAAGCTGAGCATCAGGTGTGGTTGGGGTTCGTCTGGAGCAATTTCAGCCCATAACAGACTGAGCTGCAACAAGGCATTTAAATCGTTATTGGCAGACGCAAATTGAATTGCCCGCTGAATAATACTCAGATCCCGGGTTTCGAATGCAAGGTCGAAATAGTTTTCAGTAGCAACTTCCAAATTGCCTCTTTGCGCGCCCAGTTCACTAACAATGGTCTGATACAACTGATCTTCAGTAAAGGAACCGGGATCAACCTCTTCCTCCTCAACCTCGACCGGTGATTGGACGATAGCCGGCGGTGCTGGATCGAGCACATCAGGTTCGATCGAGGCACAAGCGCCAAGAAGGCACACAAATGGGAAAAAAATGCTGAGTTTTATATCTGGATTCATGATTAGAAAACCGCTACTCCAAAAAGCATGTCTGAGTGCCATTGTATCAGCTTGTCCAGCTTTTTCTCCAGTTTTAGGTAGGACCGATAAAGCCGCATATTTCTTCCATATATGCGGTTTTAGCTTTAATCCGTGGCAGGTGAGGGTTTTGACTGGAATTCCCTCAAAATCAGTCGCTAATGGGAACTACGGCCGATATTTAGTAACATAACGGGCCTTTTACTACGGGTTAAGCGATTTCCGATGGCATTGGTTTTACTGGGCATCAATCACAACACAGCGAGCATCGACTTGCGGGAAAAGGTTGCGTTTCCACCGGAAATTGTGGGCGATGCAATTAATCAGCTGATTGCTATCGATCACATTGCAGAAGTTATCATTGTTTCAACCTGCAATCGCACTGAGTTGTATCTGGAAACCAGCATGGGAGAGACGCCCAATAATGGTGTAGATGAGTCTATTGGGTCGGATGAATCAGTGGCACAGCAGCGGCTGATGGTGGATTGGCTGGCCGGATATCATCAGTTATCGGCAGATGAATTAATGCAATGCAGCTACTGCTATTGGCAGGAAGATGTGGTGCGACATCTAATGAAAGTTTCCTGTGGTCTGGATTCCATGGTATTGGGAGAGCCTCAGATTCTGGGCCAGATCAAGTCAGCCTTTGCCGTGTCGAGGGAGTTGAATGCGGTGGGTGTCAGTTTAGGTCGGGCCTTTGAGGAGGCTTTTTCCATTGCCAAAGAAGTGCGCACGGATACGGCAATTGGAGAAAATCCGGTGTCGGTTGCCTATGCAGCCGTCGCACTGGCTGAGAGAATTTTCTCTAATTTGTCCAGCCTGTCTATTTTACTCATAGGAGCAGGCCGCACGATTGAACTGGTTGCCAGGCATCTGGCAGACAAAGGCGTACATCAAATTGCAGTGGCTAATCGCACGCTGGACCATGCGTTGGAGCTGGCGAGAAAATTTGACGCTCATGGTGCGCTGCTCTCCGATATACCGGAGCAACTGGTTAAGGTAGACATCGTGATTTCATCCACTAATAGCCAATTACCCTTGTTAGGCAAGGGCGCAGTAGAACGGGCTTTAAAACAACGCAGACATAAACCCATGCTGCTGGTGGATTTGGCGGTACCGCGCGATATCGAAGTCGAAGTCGGCGAAATAGCGGATGCCTATTTGTTCAGCGTTGACGATATCAGTGAAGTGATTGAAGACAACGTAAAAAGTCGTGCCGAAGCAGCCCATCAGGCACATTCGATCATAGAGCGGGGTGTTGAAGAGTATCAGAGTCGACTCAGGTCGCTAAATGCGGTAACTACGCTGCGCGCGTTCAGAGAGAAGGCAGAAACTATCCGCGATACAGAATTACAGCGCGCGGTGAAGGCATTGGAGAAAGGGGAAACTGCAGATAAGGTAGTGGAAGGCCTGGCCCGGGCTATTACCAATAAATTAATTCATTCGCCCAGCGTGCAAATGAAAAAAGCCAGTTCTCAGGGAAGAGATGAACTATTGCAGTTAATTCAGGAATTATACGAACTGAGTGATCAAGACAAGGATTGATCAATCCAGCGAGTTGTTTGAGTGTCCAAATAAAAGTGTAGTGTCATGAAAGAATCGATTCGTAGCAAATTGGAAAATCTGAAAGATCGTTATGATGAACTGGAGGCATTGCTCAGTGATGCAGATATCATCGCCGATCAAGATCGGTTTCGCGATTTTTCCAAAGAATATGCCGAGATTGGAGAAGTAGTAACCAGCTTCGATCAGTTTCTTGTCGTCTCTGAGAATCTGGAAGCAGCCCGTGAAATACAGAAGGATTCTGATCCTGATATGCGTATCATGGCTGGAGAGGAAATCGAAGCCGGTGAACAGGAATTAGCAACGCTGGAGCAACAATTACAAAGACTGCTGCTTCCCAAAGACAGCAACGACAGTTGCAATGTGTTCCTGGAAATTCGGGCCGGTACCGGTGGTGATGAGGCGGCTATTTTTTCTGGTGATTTATTTCGCATGTATTCCCGATACGCCGAATCCCAGAAGTGGAGGCTGGAAGTGATCACCGAACGACACGGTGAGCATGGCGGCTATAAGGAAATTGTAGCGCGCATCGAAGGCAAGAACGTGTATGAAAAAGTTAAGTTCGAATCTGGAGCACACCGTGTGCAACGCGTACCGGAAACCGAAACTCAGGGCCGGGTACATACTTCAGCTTGCACTGTGGCTATCATGCCGGAAATCGAGGGCGTGAATGAAATTGAAATCAACAAGAATGATTTACGTACAGACACATTCCGAGCCAGCGGCGCGGGTGGACAGCATGTGAACAAGACCGATTCGGCAATTCGCCTAACCCATATCCCCACTGGCATTGTCGTCGAATGTCAGGATGAG
This sequence comes from Gammaproteobacteria bacterium, assembly GCA_002726595.1. GTDB lineage: Bacteria > Pseudomonadota > Gammaproteobacteria > Pseudomonadales > Pseudohongiellaceae > UBA9145. Next base: position 11,226 of record PBTO01000123.1, read on the forward strand.
CGATCGCAGCACAAGAACAAAGCCAGGGCGATGAGTTTGTTACAGGCCAAGTTGCTCGATCAGGCCCAACAGGCGCAACAGCAGGAAGAATCGGATACCCGGCGCAAACTGGTTGGCAGTGGCGACCGTTCAGAAAAAATCCGCACCTACAATTATCCCCAGGGCCGAGTTACTGATCACCGTATAAAACTTACGCTGTATAACTTAGCAGAAATAATGTCCGGTGATCTGAGCGCAGTAATCCAACCATTGATCAATGAATATCAGGCTGACCTGTTGGCCGGATTGGCAACCGGGGAATGAGCCAGACCATAAACGCTGCCCTTGGTACTGCTCGCCGGTTGCAGACGGCAAGTGATAGCTGGCAGTTGGACACAGAAATACTGCTTGCTGCGGTTCTGGAGAAGCAACGCGACTATTTGCATACCTGGCCTGATACTGAGTTAACTCTCGAACAAGCGCAAACTTTCGAACGGGCCATGCAGCGGCGCGAGCGAGGTGAGCCTGTTGCCTATCTGGTTGGTAAGCAGGGTTTTTGGGATATTGAAGTTGTTGTTAATGAGCATGTACTAATCCCCAGACCCGAAACTGAGCTGCTGGTTGAATCTGCAATTGCGCTTTACCAGAATCGTTTCAATGAGTCGATGCGCGTAGCAGACCTGGGTACGGGTAGCGGGGCGATCGCTCTGGCCCTGGCTAACACGTTTCCTCGTTGGTGCATAACGGCAATCGATGTCAGCGAGGCCGCATTGGCAGTAGCAAAAGCTAATGCCAGGCGGCTCAGGCTCAATAATGTTGAATTTAGCCTGGCATCATGGTGTGATGGTTTTGACGGTGAGCAGTTCGATCTGATCATCAGCAATCCGCCCTATGTTGCGCCCGACGATCGCCATCTGGAACAGGGCGATATCCGGTTCGAACCGAAGTCGGCGCTTATTGCTGAAGAAGATGGTTTGGCAGAAATCAAGAAGATTGCGCAACAATCTGCTACACATTTAAAAGAGGATGCCTGGCTCCTTTTGGAGCACGGTTATAGTCAGGCGCCACAAGTGCAAGACATTTTTGCCAACTGTGGATTTCAGAATATTGTATGTCGCCAGGATTTGGCGGGCCTGGATCGAATGACCCAGGCGCAATGGTGTCAGTGTAAGCTATGATAATGCAAGAAGAGACGTTGCTTCGATACAGCCGGCAGATTATGTTGCCCGAGATGGATATTGCTGGACAACAAAAGTTAGCCGATGCAACCGTGCTGATAGTTGGCATGGGCGGTCTGGGCTGTCCCGCTGCCATGTATCTGGCCTCCGCCGGGGTTGGTCATCTGGTCATCGCCGATGATGACAGCGTTGAATTGACCAATCTGCAGAGACAAATTGCACACAATCAGGCAAATCTGGGTGATCTGAAGGTAGGGTCTGCTGAGGAAACCCTGACCGGATTAAACCCCGAAGTCAAGGTAACTGTTATTCCCAATCGGTTGCAGGGTGCTGAACTGGAACAAGCTGTAAAAAACACAACGGTGGTAGTCGATGCCTGTGATAATTTCACTACGCGCTTTGCAATAAATGCGTGCTGCCTGAAATTCAGGAAACCACTGATTTCCGGTGCCGCTATTCGTATGGAGGGTCAGGTTGCTGTTTTTGATAGCAGCAACCCGGACAGTCCCTGTTATCAATGCCTCTACAATGAGGGTAATGACGAAGAGGCAAGCTGTTCCCAGAACGGTGTAATGGCACCATTAGTTGGAATTATTGGCTCGATGCAGGCCATGGAAACGATTAAAGTGCTAACCGACATCGGCCAGACTCTTGTCGGTCGCTTGCTGTTACTGGACGCCACAACTATGCAGTGGCGAGAAATGCGACTACCGCGTGATCCCCAGTGTCCTGCCTGTAAAAGCCTGTGATATTTGTTTTTCAACTCTTCGTCGTGCCCAGTGGGGGTTTGCGGGATTATAGATTGATATGACCCGGGCATACCGCTATTATGCGGGCGCTTCACCTAATCCACACTCAATTTAGAAGTCCGCTTGTCACCGTAAATGGAATCTAGCAGTTTATCCCAGTCAGTATCTTTCGATGTATTCAATTTGCAGGAACCACTGCGCAAGGCGATTGATGATTTAGGATTCGAATTTTGTACGCCGATTCAGGCACAAAGCCTTGAGCACACACTGGCAGGCCATGATGTAACCGGAAGAGCACAAACCGGAACCGGTAAAACGGCCGCTTTTTTGATTACCATCATCAACGACCTGTTAAATAATCCGGTCGAAGAGCGTTACTTAAACGAGCCACGAGCTCTGATAGTTGCCCCAACTCGCGAACTGGCGATTCAGATTGCCAGTGATGCAGAACAATTAAGCAAATTCTGTTCAATTCACACCGTTACCATAGTGGGCGGTGAGGACTATCAGAAGCAAAACAAGGCACTCGAGATTGGACCTGTCGATATCGTCGTGGCTACCCCGGGGCGCCTGATCGATTTTATTCAGAATGACAACCTGTATCTGGGCTTGATCGAACACCTGGTTCTGGATGAGGCGGATCGCATGCTGGATATGGGTTTTATCCCACAGGTTCGCCAGATAGTTTCTCGCACTCCCAAGAAAGACTGTCGCCAGACCCTGTTATTCAGCGCAACTTTCACACCGGAAATAATAGAGCTGGCTACTCGCTGGGCGATGGAACCTATCATGGTAGAGGTTGAGCCAGAAATAGTTGCCGCGGAGGCAGTCGAGCAGATCGTGTATCTGGTTACCATGGCGGATAAATACAAATTGCTTTACAACCTGATATCTGAACCAGGTGCGGAAAAAATTCTGGTGTTCAACAATCGGCGAGATCAGGTGCGTCGGCTGGCGGATAATCTGTACCGCAATGGAATCGACTGTGGCCTGCTATCCGGTGAAATTCCGCAAAACAAGCGCATCAGAACCCTGGAGTCATTTAAAGGGGGCAAGCTCAAAGTGCTGGTTGCAACCGATGTAGCCGGTCGTGGACTACACATTGAAAATGTCACCCATGTCATTAATTACTCCTTACCCGAAGAAGCCGAAGATTATGTGCATCGCATCGGCAGGACCGGCAGGGCAGGGGCAGTTGGCACATCAATCAGTTTTGCCTGTGAGGAAGATTCATTTTTGCTGCCGGCTATCGAGGAGAAAATCGGCAATAAACTACCTTGCATTCATCCGGATGGTCACTTGCTGGAAGAAACCCCGAAGTTTTCTCGTCCCTCTACATTCTCGAAGAAGCCCGGTACGGGGAAGCGACCACCGGCTCGGCGGCGTAACTACTAGGTAGCTCGTCCTTAACAATAGATTTTAATGCGGCCCGTCCCTCAGGAGTGTACTGTGCGGTTTTCTCACTCCGTTGGGCCGTTATGTACATGGATGTACGGTATGCAGGTTTTGCAGGAGCAAAAACCTGCCCCTGGCCCGTCCCGCGCTTCATCCCTGGCGCTAGTCGTGAGAAAACCGCACTGTACACTCCTGAGGGACTACGTGCTGGTTTTTGACATTGTGAATTTAAGGTGGCTAATTTGACGAAACTCTATAATCGATTTTTTGTACAAGGTTGCCTAATCGATCTGGCTGTAAGAGTTGTGCCAAATTAGAATTCATCTTGGATCTAGCTTCTGAGGGAAGGAATATTTTATTTGAGTGACTAGCGCCAGGGACGATTGCGCGGGACGGGCCAGGGATGGCCCAT
>PBTO01000124.1 GCA_002726595.1 Gammaproteobacteria bacterium
CATCCACCTACTTTAGCTTTCAAACGCTTCTCAAAACCTTCTAACCATTCAACACACTCTAAACCTCTCCAACGATCGGTTCCAGAATAAAATACCCTCCCCTTCCTTTTGTCATCATTAAAAAACGTAGCAATCGAGGTTTAGCCCACGATTCTGTCTTACAATCCATAGTCATTGTTCTTTTTATCTCCTTATTTCAGCACGCCCACACGGTGTGTGCAGATTCATACTGCAACAGACTAAGATTGGAATCCAAAAATTTCATGGTTTGGCCCGCATTGTCTTGAAAAATGCGCCTTAACCACTACACGTTACGGCGGGTCTGGGTTATCCTAGCCAGCCTAACAAACTTACGCATCAGGCGCGACGCCCCCGGCAGGACATGAACAGCTCTATAGATTTACAGTATTCACCGCAGCAGGTGGAGGCAGCGGCCCAATCATACTGGCAAGACAATCACAGTTTTCAGGTCACCGAACAGCAGGATAAGGAGAAGTTCTATTGTCTCTCCATGTTCCCCTATCCAAGCGGTCACCTGCACATGGGCCATGTGAGAAATTACACCCTCGGTGATGTGATTTCACGTTTTCAGCGTATGCTGGGTAAAAACGTGCTGCAACCCATGGGTTGGGACGCCTTCGGTTTGCCTGCAGAAAACGCGGCAATGAAAAACAAAGTACCGCCTGCGAAGTGGACCTACAATAACATTGATTATATGCGCCAACAGTTGCAGCAACTGGGATTTGCCTATGACTGGAATCGCGAACTGGCAACTTGCCACCCAAAGTATTACCACTGGGAACAATGGTTTTTCTGCCGGCTCTTCGAAAAAGGCCTGGTCTACAAGAAGGAATCCGAGATTAACTGGGATCCGGTGGACAAGACTGTATTGGCAAACGAACAGGTCATCGAAGGGCGGGGATGGCGCTCGGGGGCAATAGTTGAACACCGTAAAATTCCCCAGTGGTTTATCAAAATAACAGATTTTGCCCAGGAGTTGCTCGACGAGCTGGAACAGCTGGATGGCTGGCCGGAAAAAGTTCGCACCATGCAGGCGAACTGGATTGGCAGATCAGTTGGTGTGGAACTGGATTTCGAAGTGGCCGACGATGTCGCGGCAGAGCAGAAACATTTGTCCGTCTATACCACCCGACCCGATACCTTAATGGGTGCAACTTATGTCGCTGTGGCACCGCAACATCCTTTAGCTGAATTTGCTGCCAATTCGTCAGATGATCTGAAACATTTCATCGAAGAGCAGAATAAGGTAAAAGTGGCCGAGGCGGAAATGGCTACGATGGAAAAGCTGGGTATGGATACCGGACTTAAGGCCATCCATCCCATTAGCCAGGAACTGATTCCAATCTATGTAGCCAACTTCGTGTTAATGAGTTACGGCTCGGGCGCGGTGATGTCGGTGCCAGCCCATGATCAACGCGATTGGGAATTTGCCAACAAATACGGCATTACGATTGCGCAGGTAATCGCACCCGCGTCGGCGGAGCATAGCTGTGACCTTAAGCAGTGCGCATTCGTCGAGAAAGGCATTCTGATTAATTCCGGCAAATTCGACGGACTGGATTTCCAGCAGGCCTTCGATCAGATTGAAGCCCACCTGAACTCACAGGGAAAAGGCAGAAAGCAGGTTAACTACCGATTACGGGACTGGGGCGTCTCAAGGCAACGCTATTGGGGTACGCCCATTCCCATTATTCACTGTGAGGGCTGTGGCGCCGTGCCTGTTCCAGACAGCGACCTGCCGGTTATTTTACCTGAGGATATCGACTTCGATGACAGCGGCTCTTCCCTGGCAAAGATGCCGGATTTCTATGCGGTCGACTGCCCGACCTGCGGCGCTGCGGCGAAGCGGGAAACCGATACCTTCGATACGTTTATGGAGTCATCCTGGTATTACGCACGATTCGCCTGCCCGGACCAGGATTCGGCTATGCTGGATGAGCGTGCCCACTACTGGCTGCCAGCCGATCAGTATATCGGTGGTATAGAGCATGCCATCCTGCACCTGCTCTACGCGCGCTTCTTTCACAAGCTGATGCGTAACGAGGGCCTGGTAAACTCAGATGAGCCCTTCACCCGCCTGTTAACGCAGGGTATGGTATTGAAAGACGGCAGCAAGATGTCCAAGTCAAAGGGAAATACTGTCGACCCACTGGGTCTCGTCGAAAAATACGGTGCTGACACCGTGCGCATGTTTGTGATGTTTGCCTCTCCGCCCGATCAAACTCTGGAGTGGTCAGACAGTGGAGTCGAGGGTAGTTATCGTTTTCTAAAGAGGTTGTGGAAAATAGTGGCCCGTCACCAGGCGGTCGAAGTGGGTACACTTAACGGCGAAGCGCTGAATGAAACGCAACAACAGATTCGTTTCAAGACCCATTCCACGCTGCAGAAGGTGAACGATGATTACAAGAGGCGACACACCTTTAATACGGCCATAGCGGCGACGATGGAGTTGCTTAATACCATTCAGAAATTCATCGCTCCCGAGCAGACCACAGTTGATCGACGAATTATTCAGGAAGCCCTGGAGTCGGCTATTCTCATGTTAGCCCCTGTGGTTCCGCACTTTAGTCATGTATTGTGGCAACACCTGGGGCATGAAGGCGCCGTGATGGATGTCCGATTTCCACAGGCGGATGCAAGTGCGTTAATTCAAAACAGCATCCTGATTGTTTTACAGGTGAATGGAAAATTACGCGCCAGAATTGAAGTGGACAAGAACATCGATAAACAGGCACTGGAGGACTTGGCGCTGGCTCATCCATCTGTGCAGAAATATACTGAAGGGAAGGAAGTGCGCAAAGTCATCATCGTACCGGGAAAGTTGGTGAACATAGTTGTGTAGGCAAGGTTGAACAAATGAAGACACAGATTCATCGGACGGGTTTACTTACCAGATTGATGATGCCACTACTTGTGGCAGGCTTGCTGAGCGCCTGCGGCTATTCATTGCGTGGCAGTGAAGTACTGACAAGCCAGTTCCAGCAGCTCAGGCTCAATCTCGCACAGCAGAATAGTGAATTTGGGCGCCTGCTCAGGCGCTCTCTCACTGGCGCCGGAGTCGAAGTTGAACTGGTTGATGGGCTAGACACTGACGCCGCTAATTTTATCCTCGTGGTAAGTGATGAACAGATCGATCGCAGGCCAATTACAATCAATCCCAGAGCAAGAGCAGCCCAATACGAAATTCTGTTATCCATCAATTTCACCCTTGGCCGGGGCGAGGATATTCTGCTTGGGCCTGAGCCATTATTTGTTGAAGATGTCTATTTTGAAGACATTGAGAATATCAGCGGTACACAGGATGAAATTGAAATCATAACAAATGAGATGCGACGGGAGTTGGTCAACCAACTCATGCGACGACTGGAACGAGTAAACACCCAGGTTCGATAGAATCAGCCCTACTGGCTCCGATATGAAAATCAAAGCCGATCAACTTAGTGGCTACCTGCAAAGAGGCACTGCACCAGTATACTGGGTTGCCGGTAACGAACCGCTTTTGCTGCAGGAAGCTGCGGATCAAGTCAGACTTCACTATAGAGCACAGGGCTACAGTGAACGCGAGATACTGGATATAGACAAGAGTTTTAACTGGGATGTATTTTCCCACGCTGTGAGTAATCTCGGCCTGTTTTCAGAGCAGAAATTATTCGATCTGCGCCTGAACTCTGCCAAAGTGGAGGACGCCGGGAAATCAGCTCTACAGCAGTATCTGGCAAACCCGAATCCGGACTATAAGCTGCTGGTTTCCAGCCCCAAACTGGAACCGGCAACTTTCAATTCAAAATGGTTCAAGCCCATTGCAGCAATGGCCGTGGTAATCCAGATCTGGCCGGTGCGACCGCATGAATTCACCGGCTGGCTGCGACAACGGCTGCGTAAAGAAGGCATTACCGCCAATCCTGACGCACTGAATTTACTCGCCGATAAAGTGGAAGGCAATTTACTCGCGGCGCAGCAGGAAATTAGTAAATTAAAGCTGCTTGCCAAAACCGAGGACGAAAACATTACACTGGAGATCAATACTGTCATGCAGTTAGTTGCAGACAGCTCCCGTTACAGTGTTTACGACCTGGTAGATTCGGCGCTGCTCGGTGACTCGGGTAAATCCCTCAAGATTCTGGCTGTATTGAGAAGCGAGGACACTTATCCACTAATCATACTGGGAGCAATTACCAGGGTACTCAGAAGTCTGCTACCGCTATTGGAAAAAATACAACAGGGTCAGACACCGAATGGCGTAATGCAGTCAAGCAAAATCTGGTTTAATCGCAAAGCAGCGGTTGGCAATGCCCTTGGCAGGGTGAAAGCAACTCTGGTCTGGGAACTCCTCGAACATGCCAGATTGATAGATCAGACCATCAAAGGCCTGTCTTTGGCTGACACCTGGGACGAGCTAAGCTTGCTCATCCTGAAATTGAGTGGCAGCAAAACCGCCAGTATGTAGTGCCCCAAGGCAAAAAGGGCTTCAGAAACCCCATAAACAGAGCAAATCAGTCGAATAATTGTCATCTATCAAGACAGCGGGGAAGTTTATACGCTATTTTTAAAGCTCAACTGGCTGACATCAGGAACTCATGATGGGCGTACTGGCACAAACCTTAATAAGCCTGGCAGTAATCTGGGTACTCGCCTACCAACGCGCGCGCATGTCAACAATCCTGTTGATCGTATTTACAGCGCTCGCTGTGCTTACCTGGTTCGCCGGTATCGCCTGGCTACCCTGGTTGATTCTGCTGGTCGTCACCTTCTTTTACTTCGCCGACAGCATACGTATGCAGCTACTCAGCCTACCGGTCTATAAATTCTTCATATCGGTTCTTCCCCCTATGAATGCCACAGAAATGGAAGCACTGGAAGCCGGTGATGTCTGGTGGGAAAGCGAACTGTTCCAGGGCGATCCGGAATGGCAGGAACTGCTTGCTTATCCCAAACCGGAACTGAATGAAGAGGAGCAGGCATTTCTGGACAATCAAACTGAAACCCTCTGTGCCATGCTCGATGATTGGGAAATCGTCAATCAACACCAGGATTTGCCCGACGAGGTCTGGCAATACATAAAGCAGCAGGGCTTTTTGGGAATGATAATTCCAACAGAGTTTGGCGGACTCGGTTTTTCCGCGCTGGCCCACTCCACGATAGTGACGAAGATTGCCGGCAAGAGTAGCAGCGCCGCCGTGACTGTTATGGTACCCAACTCACTGGGACCGGCCGAGTTACTCCTTAAATACGGTACTGAAGAGCAGCAACAGCAATACCTGCCTGGGTTGGCAAGTGGCGACGAAATCCCCTGCTTCGCACTGACCAGTCCTGAAGCCGGCAGCGATGCGGGCGCATTGATTGATAGAGGTGTCGTGTGTAAAGGAGAATTTGCAGGGAAAAAATGCCTGGGCCTGTCGCTAACCTGGAACAAGCGCTATATCACATTAGCGCCAGTTGCCACAGTTTTGGGTCTGGCATTTAAGATGTATGACCCGAAACACCTGCTCGGCGATGAGGAAGAATTGGGGATTACCGTGGCACTGATTCCAACCAGTCATCCGGGAGTAGTCACGGGGAATCGACATATACCTATGGGCATGGCGTTTATGAATGGACCCACTCAGGGTGAAGAGGTCTTCATTCCTCTCGACTGGATAATCGGTGGCCCCGACTATGCCGGACAGGGCTGGCGTATGCTGGTCGACTGCCTGTCCGAAGGCCGGGCCATCTCGCTACCAGCACTTAGTACCGCCACCGCAAAACTGTGTTACAGACTCAGTGGTGGCTATGCCAAGATTCGCAAGCAATTTAATCTTGCCATTGGCAATTTTGAAGGTGTAGAGCAGGCGCTGGCAAGAATTGCAGGTTATACCTATCAACTGGAAGCTGCCCGCATCATGACGGCAGGCGCCGTGGACTTGCATATCAAACCTTCTGTGGTATCGGCGATCGCCAAATACCATATGACTGAAAACTCGAGGCAGATTATCGCCGACGCCATGGATGTACACGGCGGCCGGGGTCTGATTATGGGGCAGCGCAATTACCTGGCCCACGCCTATGTGAGCACCCCAATAGCAATCACCGTCGAAGGTGCTAATATCCTCACGCGAAATCTGATCATTTTTGGTCAGGGGGCAGTTAGATGCCACCCCTTTATTTTTCGGGAAATGCAGGCAGCGAAGAATCCAGACAGCAAAGCTGGACTCAAGGAATTCGACAGTCTTATCTTTCGCCACGTTGGCTATGGAATCAGCAATTTCGTCCGCACATTAAGCCTGGGACTCAGCGCCGGATGGAGCGCACGGCGACCCGTGACTGACAAAACCGCCAGGCATTACCAGCAATTGACCCGCATGAGCTCAGCACTGGCATTAGTCTCGGATATATCCATGCTGCTATTGGGCGGCGCACTGAAACGCAAGGAGCGACTTTCTGCACTGCTCGGCGATGTATTGAGCCAGCTCTATCTGGGTAGCGCCGTGCTGAAATATTATCGCGACAATGACAATCCGCAATCCGACCTGCCCTATGTCGACTGGAATATGCAGTTGGCCCTGTTCAAGTGTCAGTCCGCATTCATGGAATTTTTCCAGAACTTACCCAACCGGCCCGTTGCCTGGCTACTGAAACTAATCGTATTCCCCTACGGCGCCCGATACCGGCGACCCGATCATGATCTGGAGCAGCGCATGGTCAAAACCATGTTAAACGACGGTGAAGTAAGGGACAGGATCAGTCGCGGTCTGTTTATCGGCAAGGACAAGAATGATCCAGCCTTCATTATTGAGGATGCTTTTCTTAAAGTGGCGGCCACTAAACCCACACGATTGGCGATCAGGGATGCCATCAAATCCGGTGAACTAGCCGCTGACCTCAACATTGATCGCTTATTAAGAAAGGCAGTCAAACTGAAGGTCTGCACGAGGCCAGAAGCAAAATCCTACAAGGAGGCAGAATCGGCACGTAGTTACGCAATTCAGGTTGATGATTACCCGGCTGATTATTTTAGCTAAGACCAGTCAGGTGGCGTTGGGTTTATCGCCAAAGTAACGACCCCAAATCATTTCCATGTGAAAGGACAAGCAGGCCCCGCCAATCAGGCCTGAATTTACCAGTACGGCCCAGGTGTCTGATCCGAAGCTGAACAGGCGAAAGCTGTACAGCGCCAGGGAGAGTGGTCCAATCAGGTAGCAGTGCACCCGGCGGCAGCGCGCTGTATTGTTCAGGCAGACCACAGAAATTAACAGAAACACCAGCGCCGGCACTCGGGTTGCGATGGCGAAATTACCAAAATTACCCGCCAGTTGAATTGCTACAAACGACAGGCCATAAATTAACAACACCCTGTCAACCGAGCCGAATATATCCCGCGCACGGGGATCATTGGCCGCCAGTTTTTCCACTTCATCGATGCCCTGCTTGCGGGCGTGCTCCCATTTATCAACACTGTCGATGAATGCGGGACAATAATGCTCAGCTACCTGTTCTTTCTTAGCCAGTCCAATGAGCTGCGGTATCGCCCTCATTTCACACCCGGGGGTCGCGAGCGAAGCCGCTAATAAGAATGACAGGCCTAGGTGGCCAAACACATACACTTGCCATACAGTCACGCTAACCCACAGCGGGTAATCGAGAAGATTCCCAGTGGTAAGTAAAGAGGTTATGGCCGCGCCCACAATTAACAAGGCTGAAACGATGAATGGCCAGTTTCCAATGGACAGGCCAAAGCCTATGTTAACGACGTAATTTACCAGTACAAGCCCCAGCCCAACCAGAATCCACTAGGAAACCGAACTTGGTTCTGAGACATCGGCAGCAGTGAATATGTCCCATACGATCATAAGACAGAGAAAACCCAGCGACAGGCGTAACAGGCGGCCTATCTGACCAGGCCGGACCAGTGTGCCAGCCGGGTCATAATGAATTTTACCTTGTAATTCAGTATGTTCCGTCATATCACGGCTCCGAAAATGGATATAGAAGAAACTACGATTGCTGCAGCATACTTCCTGTAGCTACTACAGAATCAAGCGATTCGTACTCTGTACTTAGAATTTGACGGAGTGCAATCAGTCCAGTAGTCCCTGCTCTTGCATTCTAACCGCGCGCAGCATCAAAGGAATTGCATAATTTCCTTCGTGGCAGGCATATTCGAAAAGCCTGTGTTCGGGCGGCATGCGCCTGAGGGACATTTCGGCGGAAAATGGTTGCGAATAGATCAGCGGATCGGTGACAGTATATTGGAACAGTATTTCGTTATCGGCTATGCGAGTGTATTGTTCCTTTACCTCAAACTGCTCGGATGATCTCAAAAAGGGCATCGATTGTTCGGGCCGGAAATGCCTGGAATGAATTATCAGCGAATCATTCTCATAACGTGCGATGGAATCCCCCATCCACTTCCTGCCCTGGTTAAGTAGATGTTTGTCACTCAGTCGGATGATTCTTACGAGACTAAAATACTCCGCCAGAATCACTACGTAATCTTTGTTTTGTACAATTTTCACATTGCGCACCGGGTTATCTCCGGCTGGATTGCCACTATCCACGACTACGTCGCCAAATGCCCGTAATAGCGGTAGCGGAGTACCGGGAGTTAAACATCGATCCTGGGGGGTCAGGTTTTCCGGCCCGTCGTAGTGCCCAAAGCCCTGAGCACGACGAATGCCAAAAATGTCACGATCGCGCGCATTAGGAAGATAAGGCAAGCGCCCATTGGGTGGATCGATCAGATAGGAGGTGCGGTACTCACCATTTACCACGGCCATTTCTGCTGGCATAACGTCAAAATTACCATCGGCAATGTTAGTCACTATGCCGCCCAGTTCCGGTGCTGATCGATTGGGGTCGCTCGGTGCCAGTCTCTCACTATCTATGGCCAGTGCCCTGTCGACCAACGCCTGGGCTTCCTCCGCTGTATAGGCCCGGCGCAGTCCCAGCGCAAGTGGTCTCTCCAATGGAGTCTGGAAGGGATTTGACCAGTTACCCTGCAGATCAGGAAATCCATGTTCAGTTCGAGGCACGACCCAGTTGCTTTCTGCCGCTTGCAAATTCGAAAACAACAGCAGTCCAATGACCGGAAGAAAGCGGACAAATCCAATGATGGCATCTTGAAAATAGTGATTGGAGAATTTCATCAACATGCCTTTCTCCTTTTGTTCTTATTTATTATTTAGGGGCAGAACGAAAATCAGGTCCAAAGTAAACTTCTACCTCTGGGTAAATGTCTGCTAACAAATGCGAATTCAACCGGTCAGTGCAACACACTGCTATATTTAACCAAAAAGCGGAGTGTTGCAACATGGTATATCGAACTAGGGAGATTCTATTTGGTCCTTTGATCGGTCCTTTGATCGGTCCTCTACCACCAGTACTCTGGTTATTTTATCTTGTATCATGTTTAACCTCTTTCCAGGAGGAAGGTATAAACAAGACGTGGGCGTGCTTGACTACTTCAGAGCTAAATACCAATCTTGCTAAGCGTATTTACCAATTCCCTGATAATTTTTTCCATTACAGGATGATTGGTCGCAAACAGAGCCTCCAGGGCAATCGCATCGTCCAATACCGTGTTGTCTTCAGTGCTAAGCACCGGATCTATCATGTCCTGGACTCCTGTTTCCAGTTGCTTCACCAGACCAAGAACTTCCCCATCTATGCCTGGTGTTTCCTTCACCTCCTGCGCTAGCTCCTGCAGTAATTCCCTAATCCTCTTCTCACTCACCTGACTCTCCCATAATTCAATTTAAACCTCGTCGTTCCAGCAACGGTTCAATTCGGGCATCCCGTCCTCTGAAGCGCCTGAACAAAGCCATCGCGTCTTCGCTCCCTCCTCTTGAAAGCAGAGTCTGGCGAAAATGATCTCCATTCTCCCTGAGCAAGCCCCCATTTTCTTTAAACCACTCCACTGTATCCGCATCGAGCACTTCGCTCCAGATATAGGAATAATAGCCGGCAGCGTAGCCACCCATGATATGGGAAAAATAAGTGCTGCGGTAACGCGGTGGTACTTCGGGCAGGGCGATACCTGCAGCTTCCAGCGCCGTGGCTTCAAACTGGATTATTTCATCAGCCGCTGGCACCTGTTCCGGTGTCAACTGGTGGAACGATTGATCCAGTAGCGAAGCAGCGAGATATTCTGTAGTGGCAAATCCCTGATTAAATTGTCGCGCCGATAATACCTTCTGCAATAACTCCGTCGGCATCGGTTCGCCAGTCTGATAATGCACAGCATAATTTTCTAATACTTCGGGCCATGTCGCCCACATTTCATTCACCTGGGATGGGTATTCTACAAAATCCCGGGGTACCCGCGTACCGGAGAAATACGGATAATCCACGTTGGAAAACATACCATGGAGCGCATGCCCGAATTCATGAAACAGCGTTGTCACTTCGCCAAAACTTAGCAGGGTTGGCTGCCCTTCTGGCGGCTCGGTAATATTTAAATGATTAGCGACAACCGGCTGCGTATTCAGCAGGTCATTTTGAGAGAGATAAGCATTCATCCAGGCACCGCCCCGCTTGCTGGACCGGGCATAGTAATCACCCAGAAACAGTGCCAGCGTGGTACCGACTGCATCGAATACTTCGAATACTCTTACGTCTTCCTGATAGACCGGTAGATCTGTGCGCTCCTGAAAGCTGATGCCATAGAGCTGCTCTGCGGCAAAGAACAAGCCGTTGGTCAGTACATTGTCCAGCTCGAAATAGGGTCTGAGCTGGGCATCATCAAACTCGAAACGTTCTACTCCGAGCTTCTCCGCGTAAAAATCCCAGTCCCAGGCAGCGAGGTTAAAATCCCCACCACTGTCCTCAAGCTGTGCCTGTAGATCTGTTGCTTCCCGCCGGGCATTGGCTACCGCCGGCGGCGCCAGTTCCGCCAAACGCTGATTTACTGCAGCCACTGATCCGGCTGTCTCGTCTTCGAGTACGTATTGGGCGTGATTATCATAACCCAGCAACTGGGCCCGTTCGGCCCGTAAGCGAAGAATAGTGGAAATAGCCTCGCGGTTATCAAATGCCCCTCCCCGGCTACCTCTGGACAGGGAAGTTTGCAGAATTCTCTCGCGCAGAGCACGGTTCTGAAGCTTCGCCAGCGCCGGTTGTCCACTGGTATTTAGCAGGGGGATTACAAATTTTCCCGGCAGGTCACGACTTTGCGCTTCCTCTGCAGCGGCGCCTATGGCGGTGTCATCGAGCCCGGTCAGTTCTTCCCGGGAATCTACCACAATGGCCAGATCGTTTACTTCACTGAGCACATTCTGGCTAAACAGGGTTCGTTGCAAGGCAATCTGTGCGTTTAGTTCGCGCATGCGCTCTTGCTGACCGGGATTCAGCGCAGCCCCGGCCCTTACGAAATCAACATAGTACTTCTCAACCAATCGGGCTGACTCTGGAGCTAACTCTGATCTTGTTTCATAAATTGTGTTTATTCGATCAAACAACAGCGGATTTAAAACAATACTGTCATCATGTGCTGCCATTCGCGGGGCGAGTTCCTGTTGCAGTGCCTGAATGTCATCGTTGGTGTGCGCACCGGCCAGGCTATAGAAAACCGAAGATACTCGCTGCAACAACTGCCCGGATAACTCCATGGCCAGAATTGTATTTTCGAACGTGGGTGCTGCGTCCTGCTCTGCAATCGCCTCAATTTCAATTAATTGTTCGGCTATGCCCCGTTCAAAGGCCGGCAGATAGTGCTCATTACGGATAAGATCAAACTGTGGGTAATTAAAATAAAGTGGGCTGGGATTGAAGAAGGGATTCTCAGAAGCGTTCGAGACTTCTGCTGAAGTCACTAAAGGATTCACAGTGTCATCTTCTCCTGTCGACATTGTCGGTGATGTGTTATCTGACTCTGAACAGGAAACCAGAAAGCCTGCCATAAACAACAGTATTGTGACTATTCTGAATTGCATCTTGTCGCTGTCCCCTTCGTCCTCGCCACCAAAAGGCCTAAAATTAACAGAATTCCCGCCGCTTTTCGCTGCATTCGTACAATAATGCCGAAATTTGCCNGCTGCCAACCCTATTTCAGACAGCCGGGCCGTTTCCAGCTGACATATAATGCGCAGATCATAAATTCGGGATAAGCAATCAGCGTGTTCGTTGTAAACACACTAAAACGACTATGCGGGGAATCGGCAAGAGCATGGATTTACAGATTGCTGCTCTGCATCAGCCTGTATTCGCTCCCGATGATGCTCCCCCCGGCTACCCATGCCGCCGAACTGAATATATCCCAAAATCAACTGCCGGTATCCCTCGGGCAGTATCTGGATTATCTGGAGGACAGTGAAAATTTGCTCAGTTTCGAGGAGATACTGGCCGGGGAGCTCGACTGGCGCAGGAGCAGCGAGTCGNTTCCAACTCTTGGATTGTCAACATCTACTCACTGGTTTTACGTGACACTGACCACCGAGAATATGGCGTTTGCAAATCTGGTGCTTAGTGTTGATGCACCGAATATTGATACCCTGATTTTTTATTTCGTGCAAAACGGTGAAATTGACAGTCAGATTGTAACCGGCGATTCTATTCCGCTTTCCCAACTGGAGATTCCCTATAGAATCCCCGTGATACCGTTTACAACCGGGGATACAGGTGAATCAACAGACATATTTTTCAGAGTGAATTCCAGCACCAGTGTAGAAATCCCCATTACACTGACCACATTGGCGCAACTATCGGTGGATCAACAAAGTCAGGTGGCCCTTATGAGTGCACTCCTCGCCTTTCTTTTCCTCTGCTTTTGTGCCTGTTTGTGCCTGTACTATTTTCTGAGAGAGGGGCAATTCCATGGCTATACTCTGTTCTTTGCCTCAAGCCTTATTTTCCTGCTGGCGCAAAGCGGGATGGGTAGATTCTGGTTCTGGGGCGAAACAATGGAGTTTAATACCCGTATCGGCCTGATTGCCGGAACCGCCTTAATTGCCAGCTTCTGCCTGCTTGGACAAACCACAAATCTGGTCAGTAAATACCGCGACTCCTTCGTGCTGGTACTGCGGTTTTTGCTCTATGCCATGGCCCTGATTGGGCTCTATTTCCTGGCCATCCCTTTTGAGCTGCTATCCAGTGACATCATCTTACCGGTACTCTACCTCGGTTTGCTGGTTGCACTTTCCGTACTTGCTATTACTGGCATGGCAACTTTTCAGGGCTCCAGAACCGCCACCTACCTGTTCGGTTTCTGGATAATGATCGTGGTGGCTTACGCCCTGATGTTGAGCTATAAGATCGATCTACTGGAAAAATCTCAAGCCAGCCCGTTAATCGGCGCGTCACTTATCGCTGTTGCCGCAGTATTCCTGTTAATGTCGCTCGGGGAGTTTATTCGCTCCAGAAATGAAGAATTTGTCCAGGCGGGTTTCGAGACCAGGGCCAAGGGTGATTTTCTGCGTAATATGTCGCGGGAATTTTTAACGCCAGTGCACCTGATACTGGCAAACTCGAAACGCTTGCTGGCAGCCAAGTCAAAACAACTGGATGATGGCACACGCCAACATGTGTCGACAGTAATCCGACAGAGCGATTACCTGCATAACTTGATCAACGACCTGCTGGAAATGGCCGAACTTGAATCGGATAGTTTTGAGCCCGAATTTGAGTTGATCGAGATGTCCCAATTCCTCTCCGAAGTCCGCGACCTTATCTCACCGGCTGCCAAGGAAAAGGGATTGGAATTGCGTACGGAATTTGCGTCGGCGAACCTGTTGGTGCAATCGGATAAACCCAGGTTACAGCACGCGCTGATCAACCTGTTAACCAACTCCATCAAATTCACCACGCATGGGCATATTACCTTAGCTTACAAGGCGGTTTATTTTAAACGCCGGTTGGGCATTGAAATTTCAATTCAGGATACCGGCAGAGGCATGAGCGAGGCCTTCCAAAGCAAACTGTTTCAGGAATTTTCCCGCGAAGATGAGCTTTCCGGGAAGGAACCTGAGGGTACTGGTCTGGGTTTGGTAATCGTTAAGCGAATGATCGAGAAATTAGGCGGGGAGATCCACTTCGAATCACAAAAAGACAGTGGCAGCCAGTTCTTTATTCGTCTGCCATTGCGTGCAGGCGCTGCCTGACGTTTCGAGCCTTAATCGCTGCTTAACTTTTCCAATTGGTAGATGCTGTCTGCTATCTCTTCATACCTGCTTTCAAATGTCTTTAGTGCGTCAGCCAAGCCTTGATTGTAAAAATGTCCGCCAATTTCTTCACTAAAAAAATCCAACAAGAACTGCGCTTCGAAACTTCCTACTTCGTGTTGGAGTTCTTCCGCGCAATATTGCTGGATTTTTTTGACCAGTTCTTCCTTCACAGACTTGTCAAATTCAATCATGTCGAAACCGGATCTATCAGGCGCCCAATTTTACCGCCAGATCCACGAAATCATTAGCTGTGACATCGAACTCTCCGTCCGGGTTGGTATTAACCGGTCTGCCTGGGCCACGCTCCAAAGGTCTGATTACATAGGCAGTGCGCATGCCCGTCCTTGCCGCGGCGCGCAAATCTCCGGGATGGGCCGCCACCATCATGACCTGCTCCGGGGGCAAGCTGAGCAAATCTGCCGCCTTGAGGTAGGCTTCCGGATCCGGCTTGTAGTGGCCTGATAATTCGGCAGACAGGATTGCATCCCAGGGCATGCCGGCATTTTTCGCCATGTTGGTTAATAGTGCTACATTGCCATTGGAAAGTGTGGCGATTATAAATCGGGTTTTCAGCCGGTTAAGCCCTCCCACAGTATCGGGCCAGGGGCTCAGCCGGTGCCAGGCCTTGTTGAAGTGATCCAGTTCCTCTTCTGTCATACCGGTGAGACCAAATTCGACCACCAATTCATCCAGTATCATTCGATGCAGGTCATCGATTTTAGTCCACGGTAACTCGCCGGTTCTTACCCGGTTCATGGCCGGACCATAGCCGGAGCGCCAGCGATCGGCAAAATTAGCCCAATCGGCCGTGTAACCCTTGCGCGCTGCGAGTAACTGCCCCTCTCGGGTAATTGACGAGCGCCAATCTACTACGGTGCCAAACACATCAAATACAAGTGCCCTGACATTGGCCACTACACCGGACTGGGCTGCCAGCATGTTCTCCGGCAGTATAGAAATACCGAGCGCCGCCGGTACAATTGATAACTGCTTCAGGAATTTACGTCGTGGTAGTAAAGTGGTTTGCTGTTCGTGCTGATGCCGATTGGCCATTTTAGCTCTTCTCCGTCTGCTGAGTGATCTACGGTAGTGATAGCAAGTTAGCACACCTGTTTGCTAATATCACCTGTCCACGGCGGCGTCTTTCAAAATACTTAACCCTTAAAAATCAATAGATTAAGGAGCCTCTGATCAATAATGATCGACATCGAAAGAATACGCAGTGATTGTCCCGCTTGCCAACAGCTCATTCATTTTAATAATGCGGGCTGCTCCTTAAGCCCGACTCCGGTTAACGAGGCAATTCTCGCCCATCTCAAACTCGAACAGCAGCTCGGTGGTTATGAAGCGGCAGAACTTGCCAGCAACAGCATAGACAATTTCTATGGGGCATTTGGCAAACTATTAAATTGCAGTCCTGGCGAAATCGCCTATGTTGAAAACGCGACCCGGGCCTGGGATATGGCCCTGCATTCGATTCGTTTTGCAAGTGGCGACCAGATACTCACCGGCGAGATGGAATACGCCAGTAACTATCTGGAATTATTACATCTTGCCAGGCAAAAAAATGTAGAGATCAAACTCGTTCCCACGGACGCCAGCGGCTGTATCGATCTCGACCAGCTTGAAAACACCATTAGCGCTCGGACCAGGCTCATTGCGCTAACCCATATAGCAAGCCAACGCGGCGATATTCAACCTGCGGTCGAAGTCGGTCAGATCGCAAGAACGAATAAGGTAGTTTTTCTTCTGGACGCCTGCCAGTCAGCAGGTCAGCTCCCGCTCGATGTAAGCGAACTGGGATGCGATATGCTTTGCGGCACCGGCCGGAAATATCTGCGTGGTCCGCGGGGTACCGGCTTTCTTTATATCAATAAAGACCGGCTTGAGGAACTGGAACCGGTATTTATCGATCTACATTCAGCGCAATGGACCGATGCAGGTAACTACTCACTCAGAGCAGATGCCAGACGTTTCGAGAATTGGGAACAGTTCATTGCTGGTAAAATCGGCCTGGGCGTGGCGGTGAACTATGCCCTTGAGATTGAATTACCCTTCATCAGAAGCAGGATAGAAGAATTGGTAACACACTTCAGGAATCGAGCCAGCGCAGTGCAAGGAATAAGAATCCTGGAACAATCCAGTGCCCCTTCCGGCATAATTACCTTTATTAAGCAGGGTGCAAGCGCCAACGTGCTGCAGAAAAAATTCCGCAGTAACAAGATGAATATCTCCGTCTCGAAACAGGCTAATGCGCAACTGGATCTGGGACGTAACAAGCTTGGCGATATTAATCGGGTGTCACTGCATTACTATAATACGGCACAAGAGATAGACCAGTTCATTGAATTACTGGGCACGCTCTGACCGTATCTACGGTATCTAGTACCTCGACCAGGGTTAAGTTTCGGGTGCAGCGGGTCTCTCAGCGTTTAGATGCAAGGCGCTTTTGCGCC
>PBTO01000125.1 GCA_002726595.1 Gammaproteobacteria bacterium
TGGTCATAAAACCTGAGTTATCTACTATAGGCGGATTATCCATAATGGCAAAACCGTTGGTATAGGGCGAGATGGGTGGGTCGTTCATGATCTCTACCCAGGGACAGTGGGGCCAGGTGCCAATCATATGTAGCTGGGCAATAGTACCCAGTTGACCACCGCCGTGATGGGGGATTACCAGTTTGTGATTGGCCAATGCCAGCGCCGCAACAGCGCGCAATCCCTGTACACCTTCGGTGACTAATATTTCCGGTTGTAAGATATCGTAAATGCCCTTCTCGATGATCCAGAGGAATTCCTGTACACCCTGATTGTTTTCACCGCCAGCGAGTGGGATATCGACCAGGCGGTTGAGTTCAGCTAGGCCATCGAAGTCGTAGCGGCGCAGTGGTTCCTCCAGCCAGTAGACATTCATTTCCTTCAATACTCTGGCCGTGTCCAGTGCCCGCGTGAAGTCCCATTGAATGCCAGGCTGCCAGATGCCACTCGACTGCGCCTGATTGGCATCGGTCATAATAGTAAAATCATCACCCACTGCATTGCGTACCATTTCGATGGTGCGAATGTCTTCTTTCATCTCCAGATGATGGAGGCGTATTTTCATTCCCTGCCAGCCCTCTTCCTTCAGGCGCACGGCCATATCCGCCCGTTCTTCTGGGGTGGATAGCTGGATCATGCTTGCGTAGGCCGGAACCTTGTCTTTGGCAGCGCCCCAGAGTTTATACAGCGGCTGACCGGTAACCTTACCGATGATGTCCCACAGCGCGATCTCGATACAGCCAACATCGCGCCAGTTTGAAGCGGCACCATTTGTATAGCGCATCTGGTGGCCCAGTGTCTCATTATCGAAGGGGTCCTGGCCGACCAGGAGTCGTTTCATGGTATTAATACCCGCTGGATTCATGCCGGGCGCAATACCGGTAATGCCCTGGTCTGTCATTATCTCGGTGACCGTGCCGCCACCTACACGGCGCATATAAGATCTTCCCGGTGCCCAGGCTGATTCCATCATGCCGGTCTCCGGACCGGCCTTCATTCTGATCACNCGAATATCCGTGATTCGTGGTCGGTCACTTTGGGCCAATAGCAGGGCGGGAGAGGCAAATGGTGCGAGGCTCAGAGGAGCCAGTCTTGAGAGGAAATTGCGGCGCTTCATGGTTGAATGCTCCAGATTTAGGTCCTCTCCTTCATTGTCGGGAATTCGACCACGAGGGAGAGGGTAATTATGGGCATGGAGTCCAGCCTGAGCTAGTACTCGTCATAGCCCTCTGTGAGCTCAATACGCACACCAGCTGGATCAATAATATAGGCGATTTTTAGCCCGATGGCGGGGATTTCCCGGAACGGTACGTCAAATTCTATCCCCTTGGCTGCCAGTTCTTCACAAAAAGCTTCAAGGTCATCCAGCTCGAAACCGATGTGATCCAGAGAACTGCCACGGGTTGGCAGGCGCGGCTCGTTGGAACCGCCAAAGCTCAGATTCATGCCCGGGGCATTGGTGGTGGTGGCTATTCTGCCCCGAGGGCGAATTTCCAGCCCGAATATATCACTGTACCAGGCGAGCAGCTCTTCATGTCCGGGTGTGCGGAAGTGGACATGGTAACCGCTGATCTCCACTGACAGTCCCTGATCTTCCTGCATTTCGACCCAGACATCATCGGGCATCATGACATAGACGTTGGTCTGACCCTCAGACCCGGTAAACGTGTCACCCATCTCCAGGCCTGTGGTACGCCACTTTTCCATAAATTTTTCTATGTTGCGCACTTTGAAACCAAAATGGTCCATAACCGTTTCCTGAGAACCCATGGTGGGTTCACGGGGAGTGAGGGCGACCAGCATATTGGGTAGTTTTACGACAGTCAGTGGGCCTCTTTCGACCACAACACCGCCGAAGTGCTCGACCCAGAGCCGTTTATGCAGTTCGATGTCGGTTACATTCAGGTGGACATGGCCATAGGTCAGTCCGGCCTCATTGGGAACGGCCAGTTGCGCATAAGCCGGTGAGACGAGCAGGCAGAACAGGAACAGGCTGGTAATGGTTTTCATGGTTAACTCCGTAGTGATGCCTCTTGGTATCAGGCAAGCATATAAGCTCTGGTGCACAGAGTCCATCAACACCGCCTGTCACCATGCCTCTGGTGACTGTCCTGGTCCAGCCATGCAAAATTGACAATAAAATCCGGCAGCAGGGCGGGCCAGCCCTGCTCCGAATTGGTGTCCCTATCTAGTGTGCTCCGGAATTAGTCTACGATGGCCTGATAGATACCACTGCGCAGCTTGGCGTAATCATCCAGACCACTGGCGGGGATAATCTGTGTGAGGTAGACCACCACGAGGCTCTCATGCGGATCTACCCAGTAGGTGGAATGGTACGCGCCACCCCAACCGTATTCACCGTCCGACCCCATAATCCCCCGGGTGCCCAAATCGGTTACAACGGAGAAACCCAGCCCAAAACCCTGACCGGCACGAAAGGGGATGTCACTCAGATGGTTGGTGGTCATCAGCTCGATAGTCTTGCGCGAGAGGATTCGATTGCCGTCCAGTTCACCATTGTTCAGGGTCATTTGCAGAAAACGGGCATAATCACCGGCGGTGGATAACAGCCCGGCGCCACCGGAGTAGCTCACCTGGGGACCGCTGGTATACAGCCCCTGGCTCTGCATTCCTTCGTTAGAGGGAATCGCCTCGATTCCGCCACCAGCCTTAGGCCGGTAGACCACAGCGAGGCGGTCTGCCTCTGCTTCAGATAAATAGAACTGGGTGTTGTCCATGCCCAGCGGTTCGAAAATTTCCTGCCTGAGAAAGTCCGCCAGGTTTTGGCCGCTGGCTTTCTCAATAACACCACCAAGAATGTCTGTGTTGTAGCCGTAGATCCATTGTTCACCCGGCTGGGCATCGATTGGTAGCGAGGCCATGCGGGCGATGGAAGCGCCGATGGGCTCATTCTTGTTGGCGAAATACCAACCGGAGAGTTTAGCTGCTGCCCAATCATCTGCTGCCGGACCACTGCCATAGCTGACGCCGGATGTGTGGGTCAGCAGATGGCGCAGGGTAATGGCGCGATCTAACGGTTCCACATCGTAGCCGCCACGGTCGTTGGCAACCGCCACCCTGGTGTCGGCCCACTCGGGGAAATAGCGACTCAGCGGGTGGGCGATGTCCAGCGCCCCGCGTTCATGCAGAATCATAATGCCGGTGCTGACAATGGCCTTGGTCTGTGAGGCAATCCTGAAAACGGTGTCTTCAGTCATTGGCAGTTGTTTCTCTACGTTGCGCATGCCATTGGCGGCTGAATAGGCGATGCGACCGTTGCGCAGCACCACGACCACCTGACCGGCCAGGCGTTCATCCTCAACATAGGATTTAAGGGCAGAATCCAGTCGTTCCAGTCGCTCGGAAGACATGCCAAGTCTTTCCGGCCGCGCGCGGTCGAAATCGGCGGCAAGTAGACTGCCNGAGCAAAGCAAAAGCAGTAGCAGTGTGAAACTGTAGCGAAAACCTGTTTTAGACATATTCTTAATTCTCTTTGTTAAGAATGAACAGTGTGAGTATAACGCTGGCTGCCGGCTATGGGTATGGTATGCTCGGCAAATATCGAACGAGAATGAGGCATTGCACCATGTTCAACAAAACCCTTCTACAAAACAATCCAGATAAAGCCGCAACTGTTGACAACATAAATCCGCTGGGGCACTATCGCGCCCACTATGAATAGGCACACTAACTTCTGGTGGTACGGGAAATCCGGCTGCCAGATGAATCACTTCTAGATTTCTTCTCTGGCCGCCGCAGGTTTATGGCGGCCATCGCATTGCAAAAATCCCAAAACGAACAATAGGCCCGGTCATAAACCTCGGTGGTTAGTCAACCGGAGCGCTTGACGATGCAGGNTAATAAACAACTTCAATATCAAACCAAGGGTGGGGTCAGGGTGCGGCGCAGCGCGCTCGAGCTGACCTATGCAACCGCCATGGAGCAACTGGCGATGAGCCTCGATGAGAATCCCGGCGTGTTGCTCGCATCCAGTTTTGAGTTTCCAGGGCGTTATAAACGCTGGGATATAGGTTTCGTCAACCCGCCGTTGCAGATCGTAGCCAGAAATCGTGACATGGAAATCGCGGCGCTCAATATGCGGGGTGAAATACTGCTGCCAGAAATCTATTATGCCGTGGAAAAGTGTGAGGCGGCTATCGATTTACAGCATGATCGATCTAAAATTAGCTTGACGGTGAATCTGGATGACAACGATCTGCAGGAAGAAATGCGCAC
The DNA here is from genome assembly GCA_002726595.1 of Gammaproteobacteria bacterium. Lineage (GTDB taxonomy): Bacteria > Pseudomonadota > Gammaproteobacteria > Pseudomonadales > Pseudohongiellaceae > UBA9145. The sequence continues at coordinate 4,276 of PBTO01000125.1, forward strand.
CCGTCGCGCTCCGGTTTTTTCTGTGCTGCGCGAACTCATTGAGTATTTCAAAAATCCGGATGAACCCTATCTAGGCTTCTATGGTGCCTTTGGCTATGACCTCACCTTTCAGTTCGAAGACGTCGCGCGATATCAGGATAGGGCGGGCCGGGAGCGGGATCTGGTTCTGTATTTGCCAGACCAGATTACTGTGGCAGATCACCGCATAGAGCAGACCTTAACCTATAGCTACGAATTTGTCTGTCGCGGCTGGAACTCGGAGCAATATGCTGAAACAACGGGTGGTTTTAAACGTACAGGAAGCGCGAGTGCCTATGTTCCCTCCACTGAGATAGCAAAGACCTGCGATCACGCCCCCGGTGAATTTGCCGCCAGGGTAGAGTCGGCACTGGCCCATTTTAAACGCGGCGATCTGTTTGAAGTAGTGCCAGGTCAAATGTTTTATGAGAAGTGTAGGGACCGCCCTTCACAGGTTTTCCAGCGCTTGAAAAAAGCTAATCCGGCACCCTATGGTGCGCTGATGAACCTGGGTGAGCAGGAATACCTGGTGGCCGCATCGCCGGAAATGTTTGTTCGGGTCGATGGTTCGCAAATCGAAACCTGTCCGATCTCGGGCACTATCAAGCGGGGCGCTGATGCCATTGGTGACGCGCGGCAGATACAAACCTTGCTGAATTCGGTGAAGGATGAGTCGGAGCTATCCATGTGCACCGACGTGGACAGAAACGACAAGGCCCGAGTGTGTGAACCGGGTAGTGTGCAGGTCGTGGGGCGGCGGCAGATAGAGATGTATTCCCGTCTTATCCACACGGTAGATCATGTGAAGGGCGTTCTGAAGCCCGAGTACGATGCCCTCGACGGCTTCCTCGCCCACACCTGGGCGGTAACGGTAACCGGCGCACCAAAACTGGCGGCGATGCAGTTTATCGAGCAGCAGGAGAAATCACGTCGAAACTGGTACGGCGGCGCCATCGGGCACATCGGTTTCGATGGTAATCTCAATACCGGTCTAACATTGCGTACGATTCGCATTAAAGACGGCGTGGCTGAAATCAGGGCAGGGGCCACCTTATTAATCGATTCGGATCCAGTCGAAGAAGAGCAGGAAACCCGGCTCAAGGCGTCGGCCCTGATCGATGCGGTACGTGGAAAAGACAGCATCAAAATCACTGGCCATGAAGAAGTAATCGGCAGAAATCTTGGCACGGATCTCAAGGTGTTAATGATCGATCACCAGGATTCTTTTGTGCATAACCTGGCGGCTTATTTCAGGCAGTGCGGAGTAGAACTAATTACTCTGCGCCCTGCTATGGCAAGGCAGTGGTTAGGAAGTAACAGCGTCGATATGGTGGTACTGTCGCCTGGTCCGTCAACACCTTCAAGCTTTGCCATGGATGAAACGATTGATCTGTGCGTAAAAAAACAGCTGCCGATTTTTGGGGTCTGCCTGGGGTTGCAGGGCATAGTCGAGTATTTCGGGGGACACCTCGGTGAACTGTCCTATCCCATGCATGGCAAACCGTCACAAATTATTCATTCAGGTGGCGAGTTGTTTGCCGGTTTGGAGCAGAAATTTACCGCAGGTCGATATCATTCGCTGATAGCAACTGAAGTGCCGGAGTGTCTAAAGGTTTCAGCGCGTACCGATGATGGTGTGGTTATGGCGGTGGAACACACTGAATTGCCAATCTGTGCCGTGCAGTTTCACCCTGAATCCATCATGAGCCTTGAAAAGAATTCGGGCCATCAGCTAATTGCCAATGTCGTGGGGACACTCATAACTTAACAACTTAATAGGCTACGATAAAACTTTGATTATAGCGAAAACGACAAAAGTGGAGAAATATATTAAGTTGTTAAGTTATGAGTGTCCCCTAACGACTCACAGCCTCTGCCAGAACATACTTGTTGCGCCCGGACTCTTTAGCTTTATACAGGCTTTTGTCGGCTCGTTGAACAAGCTGTTCAAAACCTTCCTGGTCGGAATGCATTGCCAGGCCAGCGCTTATGGTTGCCCTAGTTCTTTCTTTTGTTACTGCTCGGATACGCTCCGTAAGAACGCTCGCTGCCTCGAGACTTGTAGAGGGTAAAACCAACAAAAATTCCTCCCCGCCATAACGAATTACCAGGTCCTGATCACGAGAACACTCCACCAGTATTTTTGATAGTTCGACTAATAATTTATCGCCGGCGCTGTGGCCATTTTCATCATTAAAAATTTTAAAGTGATCGATATCCAGGAGAATAATACTGAACTGTTCTCCACGCCGAAGTGACACCGGTATAAGGTCTTTTATGTGCAGCAGCAACCTGCGTCTATTTCCTAATTTTGTTAGTGGATCTGTGAGTGATTGGTGCTGGTTCTCAATTTTCAGGGTAATATTTTCCAGTAGCAGTTTCTCTAGTCTTGTCATCAGTCGTGAAAGCAGGAAATAGGCAAATGTCAGCGTAAGACCCAATGCCACAGACATAAATTCCTGCATCCAGTAACACATTGCAATGAGGGGCAACATACTTAGCCTCATGAAGAGAACAAGTGCGGGCAATGAAGTGCTATAGGTGAGAACGCCCCCTGCCAACAAGCTCATGACAATAACCGCGTAGTACGTGATTGCTTCAAACCTGCTCTCGCCATAGGGCATGAATACTGCTGCAGAAAAACAAATAAATGGCAGTATGCTGGATAGAAAAAAATGTCTTTCCCATGGGCCGATATTGTCTTTGTTGATTTCCCGACGAGCAGATTTCCTGCTGAAAAGAATCGATAAACTTACTCGCGGCAAGTAGCTAATGACTACAACAGACATCCAGGTTATAGCGACACGGGAAGTAGAAAAGTTCGCAATGACCACAGCGAGAAACGATACTGCAATTGTCATTCCCAAGTATCCAAACTTTGCATTGTCGTGCAGGATACTGATACGTTCGTAATCGACTTCGGGATTACTATTTCTCTCGACCAAGTATTTTTCTCCAGGTGCTCAAACTTACGGGAAGAACAAAGGCTATCTATGCAGGAGGCATTTGTCCAATTCCGCGTGTCCCCTATTGATCCTATTGAAAGTTTCGGTTAAACCAATTGGCCAGGCGAATGCCCGATAGCCCGAGCCGCTGGCGGGATATGCTCTGCATTTGTTCGATATAAGCCGGGTTTAGGTCGAATTGCGGCAGCGATTGGTTTTGCCTTTCTGCTGACTGAATCTGGCTCCGCATATCGGCAGAGTAAACCTGGCTAAGCAGTAATTCGCGACTCTCGGCCAGCCATTGTTCCCAATTGAGATTTTCCGTATCCCACAGGATTCTCTCGGCCAGTATTGCCCTCACATTTTCTCTGATATCGGTATCGCCCAGTGCTGCATCCCAGCGATAGTGTAGAGTGCCGCCATCGGTGCTGATGCCATTACCGCCCCGATCACCATTCGGGAGCAACGCGGCGGAAAAGAGTGCGCCGGCGTGCAGGGGTTGGTGAATATCAGCACCCAGATGCAGTACCCAACACAGGGCAACGGCTTTTTCGGCCAGGGTACTGTCACCGTCAGTAAGTATGGCGGTATTGAAATCCAACGCCAGGATTACATTGTTAACCTGGCTTTCGCTGCGAATGCTGTTGGCCGGTATGCCTGTAATAGTGGCGCGAGAGTCAATTCCCACATAGACATTCCCTTGCATGGTGACGGCACCACGTAGCCACGCACCATCTATATAGTGCCAGTTCGGTCGATTGTATTTTTCTCGCTCATCGTCAGGTAATCCACGGGCGATATCCGGCCAGAAGGCGGCCTGAGCGAGTAACCAATCAAGTTGTTCGAATTCGTTGCCACTTTGAATAGCGGCGGGCATAGCCTCGAGAAAATCTTGTTGAAATCGGGGGNGCTTGGGCAGGATTTGAGCCACAGCAGCGCGGCTTTCATCTGACATAGAGTTTAATGCAAAAGCGGCACTGAGGCGATGGCCGGTGGCATCCCAGGCCAGCGCAGGATTAATTACACCCGTAAGCAGAAAACAAACCAGAATTTTAAAATAGAGTAACACGTCTGTTTTCCCCATAGAACTGCCCTGAATCGCCGATTTTGAGGGAATTACCCCTTAATTTCATGCATCAGGGATAGATGTTACACTCACCGCCCAATAAAACGCTATTACTCGGAAAATAAATAGACAATAACGGGGTTTTATCCCGATGGGCAATCTGTCTCCCACCTGGTCTCGTGATGGCAGCCAGCTCTACTTTCTACATCGGCAACTAAGCCCCCGAAGAGAAGTCATGACGGTGGTGGATATAATTGATGGGGTTCCATCTCCGGCCCGGCTCCTCATCGACCCCAGATCCCATTAATTTCAAAAAAACCAAGTGAAGATTTATGACAACCGAAAAACATAAACTTGCCAGATTCTGGGACAAAAATGCCGAGAGTTATGCCAAATCGTCCATACGTAATGAAGAAGCGTATTTGGAAAAAATTCAGAAGACACAGACCTACTTTAATCCAGACATGTCGCTAATGGAGTTTGGCTGTGGTACCGGGACTACTGCTCTGCATCATGCGCCTCATGTGAAACAGATTCTGNCCACCGACGTATCACCGAAAATGCTGGAGATAGCTCAAGATAAAGCGAAAGACCTGGGCATTGATAACGTCACTTTCCATCAGGCCACGCTAGATGAGCTGGCCGCAACAGGGCAGACCTTCGACTGTATACTGGGAATGAATATCATCCATCTACTCCCCGACAAGGGACAAGCGCTGGCACAGGCGTATGGCATGTTAAAGCCTGGCGGTGTCTTTATTTCCAGCACGGCCTGCCTGGCGGATTCCTGGCTGGTGATATTGTGGCCACTCCTAATTCTTGGCAGGCTCATCGGCAAGGTTCCGCTGGTAAGAATTTTTGGAATGAAAAATCTGGAGCGGGCCATAGAAAATGTGGGCTTTACTATTCAACACTCGGAAAAACTCAACGGAACATTCATCGTCTCCACCAAACCGGCCTAGAAGGTGAACTAATACCTTAACAAGATACGAAAACGCATCGGTTCCTGAATTAAAATAAAAGAGTGGGAAATTAAGTTGTTAAGATATTAGTGTCACCTACTATTCTGAAAAAGAGGTTCAATTGATTCAATCCCTCAGAGTTACTCGCCGCGTAATTGCGTCTTTGCTGATGCTGCTGACTTTTGCTGGTCTTCAGTTCTATGCACAAGCAAACCTTGCGCAAACATCTGCAAGTTCCACTACACGGGAACTGACCGTTCTCTACACCAACGACGAGCACGGCTGGATGGTGGGCAGGGAAGCGGGAAAGGGCGCTGCGGACCTGATGGGCTTGTGGCGTGAGCGTGAGGGTTATACCGAGGACGGCGCGTTCCTGATATTGAGCGGCGGGGATAACTGGACCGGTCCGGCGATTTCCACCTGGTTTGAGGGTGCAAGCATGGTGGAGTTGATGAACGCCATGGACTATGACGCTTCGGCCGTGGGTAATCATGAGTTTGACTTTGGTACCGAAGTGCTGCGGCAGCGAGCAAGTGAAGCCAACTACCCTTATCTCAGTGCCAATACCCGGCGCAAAACGGATGGCAATGTGCCAACGGATCTGGGAATTCTTCCCCATACGATTATCGAAACCAATGATCTCCGCGTAGGCCTTGTTGGCTTAACCACAACCAGAACACCCGCGGCGACAAAGCCTGAAAACGTGGTGGATTTCAATTTTATTGACTACGAGAGGGCATTGCGAGAAACCATACCCCAGGTCAAAGCTGCTGATATCGATCTGCTCATGGTGATATCCCACGTGTGCATGCGCGAGCTGGATGTTCTGGTCACCCGGGTAGTAGATCTCGGTATTCAGCTTATGGGAGGTGGCCACTGTAATGAACTGGTGGCCAAACAAATCGATGATACGGTGGTGCTCGGCGGTGGTTTTCATTTCACCGCTTATGCCAAAGCAACATTTAAGTATGACACGGTCAGTGAATCCATCGTGGACGTGGTATATGCCGCTGTTGATAACGTTGCCGGAACGGCTGATGAGACAATCGAAAACCTGGTGGCCCGCTGGCAGCAGCAAACCACGGCCCAGCTCGATTCGCTGGTTGGCTACAGCGCCAAGGAGTATTCGAGAATATTGCCCGCGCTGCAGGAGGCGGTGGTAAACAGCTGGTTATGGGCCAATCCCACGGCTGATTTCGCGCTTAATAATGCGCTGGGCCAGCGCCAGTTTCTGCCCGAGGGCGAGTTGCGGCTGGCAGATTTGATTGGTTTCATGCCGTTTGACAATACACTGTATGCGGTAAATCTAACTGGCGGGGAATTAATGGAAGTTATTGAGGATGGACAACGACCTATTGTTGGAGGTATACGGGAGCAGGGCGATGGCTGGATAGTGACAAAGACTGGCGAGCCCCTGATGCTCGATACCAGCTATAGAGTGATAGTCAACAGCTTTCAGTATGCCGGTGGCAGTGGCTACGGGGCGATTCGGGAGTATGATCCGGAAGGCTTTGATACGGGTGTCCAGTACCGACAACCTTTCGTCGACTGGATACGTAGTCTGTCTACCTCCGCGCAGAATCCGCTGACTATTCCCTGATTTGGTCTATAGCGAGCACCTGACCCCGGATTTCACAAACGGAGTGTTTTACCATTGGATTACTTGCAGGCATTGATAGGACTCGCTGCTTTTATCGGTCTGGCGATTGTTTTTTCCGACGGCAGAACTATTCCTGGTTGGCGTCTGCTTGCCGCCGGCCTTGGTCTGCAGTTTGTATTTGCCTTTCTGGTATTTAATGTCAATCTTTTACAGCAATTTCTCGGACTGATCAACCGGGGCGTGGGGGCAATTGTCGCTGCCACAGAGAGTGGCACTCTGTTTATATTCGGTTATCTGGGTGGTGATCCGGCCAACGTGGATTATCCTTTTGCGGTGAGTGAACCCGGTGCCACCCTGGTACTCGCTTTTCGTATACTGCCACTGATTCTAATCTTTACTGTCCTATCAGCTATTCTATGGCATTACCGGGTACTGCCGCTGATCGTAAAAGGATTTTCATTTCTTCTGAGACGCAGCATGGGCGTGAGCGGCGCCGTTGGATTGAGCAGTGCAGCCAATATCTTTATTGGCATGGTGGAGTCGCCGGCGTTAATCCGTCCCTACATTGGTGTATTAACTCGCAGTGAACTGTTTATCGTCATGTCTTGCGGCATGGCAACCATCGCGGGCTCGGTGATGGTGTTTTATTCCGTGGTGCTGCAGGACGTTCTTGTTAATCCACTGGGACATATAATTACCGCGTCGGTGATCAGTGCACCGGCTGCGATCATGATTGCCTTGATCATGGTACCCGAGACTGAGACCGTTTCCGGTGATAAGGTGGATCTGAGCAATAACTACCAGAGTCTCATGGATGCGATTACCAAAGGTACCCACGATGGCGTGCGGCTGATGGTCAATGTTGGGGCGTTGCTGTTGGTATTGGTAGCTTTGGTTGCACTGCTGAACAGTGTCCTGTCACTGATACCCTTTCCCGGTGATGATCCGCTGACATTACAGGCGCTCTTCGGTTACCTGTTCGCACCGCTGGTCTGGCTGATGGGTATTCCCTGGCAGGAGGCCCAGGTGGCTGGCAGTCTGATGGGCGTTAAAACCGCACTGAATGAATTGATAGGGTTTCTGGCTCTGGCTGAGTTGCCAGAAGGCAGCCTGTCGGAGAAGTCCACCGTTATCATCACTTATGCCATGTGCGGCTTCGCCAACTTCGGCAGTCTTGGCATCATGATTGCCGGGCTTGCCGGTATGTGTCCCGAACGCGCCAAAGAGATAGTCAGGCTCGCCCCCAGGTCCATGATATCCGGGACACTGGCTACCTGTATGACCGGTGCCGTGGCTGGGATGTTGACTTGACTGCTAGCCCTGGTAAAAAGTAATGACTCTTTCCACGCGCATATTACTGGGGCTGTCATTGGGACTGGCCACTGGCATCCTGCACTCGGGGCTTGATGGCCGGTTATTGAACTCATTGCCGCTATTCATCGAACCCATCGGCAGCCTTTGGGTCAACGCGATTCGCATGACGGTGGTGCCACTCATTATGGCCTTGCTGGTCACTTCCATAGCCGGTCAGCTTGAAGGGGGGATGCTGGCAAAACTGGGAGCCAGAACCATGGGCCTGTTTGTCATGCTGATCGCTGGCGTTTGCCTGTACACCCTGATGCTCGCACCGCCGCTGCTCTCTCTGTTGAATATTGATCAATCGATCGCCGCCGACTTGTTGGCGCGTACCCAGTCAGCGGCGGTTGCCACGGAAGAGTTGCCAGCGTTTCAGGATTGGCTGGTGGATTTGATTCCCTCTAATCCATTCCAGGCTGCGGCCGACACCGCCCTTCTACCGCTTCTCATTTTCACTGCGTTGTTTGCCTGTGCCCTAAGAAAGATAGACAAGGACAAGGCTGGTGTCATACTGCAATTTTTCGCTGCGATCAGGGATGCCATGCTGGTCTTGATAGGTTGGGTTATGCAACTGGCCCCGTTGGGTATTTTTGCGTTGGTGTTTTCTCTGGCGGCAGAAATGGGATTGTCGGCAATAACCGCTCTGGCTTCGTTCATCATGATAGTCTGTGGACTACTCGTGGTGGCGACGTTGTTACTCTACCCAACGGTCGTGGTGTTGGGTCGCGTGCCGTTGCGCGATTTTATCCGGGCCGTAGCTTCGGTGCAGGTGATCGGCTTCAGTACCCGCTCTTCCCTGGTCTCTTTACCCGCGATTTTCGCCGCCACCGAAGCGCTGGGGCTTTCACGGAAAGTCGCCGGCCTGGTGCTGCCTGTTGCCGTTACCCTGTTTAAATTTGCTTCACCGATCGCCCGTACCACAGGTACCTATTTTGTCGCCACCCTCTATGGGATCGAGCTGGGTCCTGCCGAGCTTGTAATCATCGCGTTGGCCATCGGCCTGCTGAGTTTCTATTCGCCGGGAATTCCCAGTGGCGGTTTGCTGATCATGTCACCGGTGTATATTTCACTGGGCCTGCCGGTGGAAGGAATCGGCATTCTCATCGCGGTCGACCTGATCGTGGACATGTTTCTCGCGGCGGCGAATGTGACTGCCAATGTGGCGGTAGCGGTTTTGCTTACGCGAGATGATCGACTTGCGGCGGACTGAATCGGGGATCAGGTCTTTGTTTGGCCCGTGTAGTGGCTTGACCTCAGATCTTCAAAACTACAAACTTGAATTGACGAAATTAAATTATTCCAGAGGGCGGTCATGAAAGATTTTCTTTCCCATTCTTCACGCGGGCTCACATGCGTGGTTTTACTGCAACTGTTGTTGTGCCCCGGAGCAATGGGAGCAGAACAGGAAGGACGCTTTAATGTTGTCGAGGCTACGATTCCGGAAATGCAGCGGGCGATGGAAGAGGGGCAGATTACCTCACGGGAACTTGTTGAAGCACATCTACTGCGCATTGCGCTCTATGAAGAGCGAGTTAACGCTGTGATCGCAGTGAATGCTAACGCGCTGGTTGATGCCGATAGACTCGATCAGGAGCGCGCACGGGGTTCGATACGTGGACCACTCCACGGCATACCCGTAGCGCTGAAGGACAATATACACACGATGGACATGCCCACAACCGGGGGTGCGATGGCCTTTCGGGATTTCGTTCCACCCTATGAAGCCACATTGGTTACCAATCTTCGTGCGGCTGGAGCAATCATACTGGCCAAGACTGTAATGACTGAGCTGGCCAACTTTACCGCCGCAGGGATGCCCGGTAATTACAGCGCAATCGGGGGTTATGGTCTGAATCCTTACGATCCGCGCCGCGATCCGCGTGAGGGGCGGAACGATGGTCGTCCGGTGATGAATGTGGGTGGGTCAAGTTCCGGTATCGGTACGGCCATGAGTTTCTGGGCTGGCAACGTGGGAACGGAAACATCGGGATCGATCCTGTCGCCTGCGAATGCCAATATGCTGGCCGCAATTAAACCCACAGTAGGAAGGGTAAGTCGCTGGGGCGTGATCCCAATCACTGCCGATCAGGACACGGCGGGTCCCATGGCTCGTACCGTCACCGACGTTGCAATTCTCTTCGGCGTCCTGGAAGGAAATAGTCCAGACCCCAACGACCTCATTACTTCGCGATGCCAGGCACCACCGAATGGTAATTACACGGTTTTTCTTCAAACCGATGGATTGCGCGGGGCGCGGATCGGTATTCCCCGAGCTTTTTACTACGAGGAGACCGATATGCCAGGTTCAGGTGAACCCCGGAGCCGCTTGACTGAAGGGGGCAGGGCGATTATGGCGGAAGCTATTGCCATCCTCCAAGCCCAGGGAGCAGTTATTGTAGATCCGGCAAACATCCCCAGTGTGATCGATCCGGATCCGGAAAATAACTTGCTTGTAAACTCCACCAGCAGTGTTCTCTCTTACGGAATGAAGCGGGATTTCAATGCCTGGTTGGCAAGCCTTGGCGCATCAGCGCCAGTTAGGTCGCTCACAGAACTGCGCGAGTGGAATCTGGCCCACGAAACATCGGGTGCTATCAAATACGGGCAAGCGCGCCTGGATGGTGCAGACGAGAGAAATCTGGTGGATGCACTGGATGAGTATCAAGCCGATCGTGCGCGCGATCTGTATCTCAATGCTGAACATGGTATCGATGAGGTAATGACCAATCTGCAGCTGGATGCACTCCTGTTTCCAGCGGTAAATGGTGCCGGGATCTCTGCCAAGCCAGGCTATCCTACTGTGCTGGTTCCGTTTGCAACGCTATCCACTCAACCCGATCCGCCACTGCCCCAGGATTTTGAACCCCGACCTCGCCCTTTCGGCGTCAGCTTTGCCGGGATGGCTTGCAGTGAAACGCGACTGTTCGAGTTGGCTTATGCGTTTGAGCAGGCATCATTGAGACGCTACCCACCAGCAGAATTTCCCTAGTTATGCAGCAACACACCAGTTATATCGCTTGTTCCACTGCGGGCTTGCCGATTATCCTCTTCGTAATCCACGAGCTCCAGGTCGATCACACTCCCATTCTCGACGATCTGAAAAACTACTTGAAAGGCCTGATCAAGCACCGTAACTACGGGCAGGGTCAAGATGCTGTCATTCAGGCTTGATGGAATTGCCTGCGCTGAAGCTAAATCGCTTAACAAAGTACAGAACAGCAGGAGAATGTATCGAGTAACAGGATTTGCTGATTCAATTAAATTCGCATATACTTTTGATCCTTATAAGCTGGTTTTTTACAAGGTAAAGTCTTTAAGATGAATGCGACCTTAACGAAACCTAATATAGTACACTGAAAGTTCAATAATCCGACACTCGAGCCGCGGTTTCTAACAACGGGATCTTCAATCTGATTTTAGTGCTTTTCATTCAGCGAGCATTAAGCTGACAAATGCAATCCTCTGCAAGTGTACGTCGTCAAACCATCCTGGACAAAGCTAGCCCTGATTTAAGAGACACATTAGCTCATCTGGGTTAGTGATTTAGCCTTATTATCGTAA
>PBTO01000126.1 GCA_002726595.1 Gammaproteobacteria bacterium
GATGTTGTCATCGGGAACACCGAGCAGGGAGGCATTAAGGAAAATATTCTTGCGTCCGCTGAAATCGGGATGAAAGCCCGCACCAAGTTCTAACAGAGCCGCCACCTGGCCCTGGATTGAAATACTGCCACTGGTAGGTTCCAGCGTACCCACCAGTAGCTTCAGCAAGGTGGATTTTCCAGCGCCATTGTCCCCGACAATACCAAGGCTTTTTCCGTTATCCACTGCAAAAGATATATCACTCAATACATGGTAAACAGTGTGCACTGGCTTGCGTAGCAATAGCTCGGTCAAGCGGTCCTGCGGGCGCTCATAAATTTTAAAATTCTTGTGCAGACCAGCAACCGCTATTCTTTGTCCGGGCAGTTCCATCTTCATAACACATCACCGAATGCATGCTTGATGCGCATGTAGAACCAGCCACCGAAAAGGTAACTAAGAAGCGAAACAGGAATTATTATATGCAAATTAGTGAATGACATTTCGCCGAGCAAGATGACTTCGCGATAAATATTGACAAAGCTGTGCATCGGATTTAACAAGAATAAGTTCTGTGTCGCCTCGCTTTGAATCATGCTGATGGGATAAACAATCGGGGTAAGAAAAAACCAGATGAAAACCAGTATGCCAACTAACTGCTGCAGGTCTCTGAGAAAAACACAGAGCGCGGATATGATGGCTACCAGGCCCATGGTAAACAAAAATTGCAGGAAGAAAACCAACGGTATCCATAGCCATAGCCAGGACAGGTGACCCAGAAATATCAGGTACAGCAACAACACACCAAAGCCGATGCCATGGGTCAGATAAGGCACTACTGTCCCCACCACCGGAATGATCTGCGTTGGGAACATGACCTTGGTTATGAGTGGTGCTTTTTCCAGCAGCAGCATCGGGGACTTGCTAATGGTGTCGGCAAAGGCAAACCAGGGCAGATAGCCAATGACCATAAATATCACGAAGCTGGTTTCACCAAATCCTTCAGGAGGTCGCATGCCGAACACAATACTGAAAACAAAGGCGTAGGTGAGAATTTGTACAATCGGCGTCAGGAACAGCCAGAGCAAGCCACCGACAGAGGCGGCAAATTGACCAAAAAAATCCTGTCTGGTGAAATTGTGAAAAAGCCGATAGTGGGTAACTGGTGTCAATATCCACTGACGCACAAGAGAAATAGTCATGTAATACGATTACTCGGGAAAATTAGAGGGTAACATTCTTTAGCGTGGCGACAGTATAAAGGCAGGCATGCTTGTTAGTCATCTATTGTGGCACATGGATTGCGGCCGCGCGGCTGCACTTCTGCAAACTCTCCTGATGAATGGCACTGGCAAGTCCGGCCCTTTAGCAGTTCCATCCACAATCGGGCTACAGCTTGGGCGCAAAGTCCAATAAATATAGCCCGCCGGTCAAATAACTATCTTTTTCTTTACGAAGATTCGTAGTGCTGAAGTGTGAAATCTTATATTCAAATTTTTCACACAGTTCCTCAATATACCTTTTTGAATGAGAATATCTCCCTGACGTCTCGAGAAAAAAACCTTCTTTATCGGTATGCTCTGTGGAAAATGCCAACTTACCTGCACGCTTGTTCCTGGACTTGATCAAATGAAAAACATCAGAGAGTTCCCCAACATAGATAAATACGTCTGTTGATACGAAATAATCAAAATCCAAATCCGCTGTAGATAAATATTCTATGAGATCAGTGTGAATTAAACGGTCATAGACATTTTTTTTGTCTTGCCTGTTCAAGCATAAGGTTAGATAAATCTATGCCCTCGAGGTTTTGGCTTAAGTCTCTAAGCTCCACTCCAGCTAAGCCAGTGCCACAGCCCAAATCCAAAATTGACCCTAACGAGTGGCCGGTTTTATTTGTAAGAATTATATGTGTAAGAGTTTTCGGTATTTTGTATTCAAGTTTTCCAACAAGAGAAGTATCGAATTTAAAAGCATAGTCATCAAACAACGGCTCCACGTAAGCCCTCGGTGCCGAGTCGGTTGTTGACCCGGTTAGTGCCGCAATAAGATGTTTAGCGCTAGCATAATCAGGCTTGATCTTAAGAGCCTTCTTGAAGCTCTCTATTGCTGCATCTGACTCCCCTTTGTCCTTCAGGACAAGCCCCAAATTATGATAAGCCTCAGCGTAATCGGGCTTGGTCTTAAGAGCCTTCTTGAAGCTCTCTATTGCTGCATCTGACTCCCCTTTGTCCTTCAGGACAAGCCCCATATTATTGTAAGCCTCTGCGTAATCAGGCTTGATAGCGAGGGCTTTTTCATAATTGACCACAGCTTGCTCTAGACGCCCCAAACCTGTGTTCACTGCTCCAAGTAGATTCGGGATGTATGGTATACTCGGAAACTGCTTTTCCAATGCTTCACCCGCATCCAAAGCTTGTGTCAGCTTTCCTTGGTTGTACAGTGTAATCAGCCCATTGAATTGCTCTTGGGAAACTTGTGGATTTGCAGCTTTCTTTATCCGTTCTGGCTGCTGGAGTGCTTTCAGCCCTGCAATCGCCTGTTTATTCTGTGGATATTTCTGCAGAACGCTCCTATATTGATGCAAGGCTAGGTCAGTCTCGCCATTCTTGGTGTGTCGCTGGGCTTTGCGTAGGATTTGGGCAACGGATCGAGACATGTTTAATGATCGCCCATTCGAATTGAAAGTGAGATTGTTTTCATAAGTGGTATATTAAATCTGGTTCAACACTCACGCCACAGCAACACTCTTCCAAAAGGCGCTGGAAATCTCTGTTAATGAAACGGACTGCTTGATTCTGGCGTTATGGCAGAACTGCTGGCTTCGTTCATCCATTGTGGCCACATGGTTTGCGGCCACTCGGCCACACGCCACTGTTGGTGGATTATGGCCAGCCACTGCCGTAAGGGCTGGGCTTGCAGACTTAGAGTAACGCTCTCCCCGTTGGTGCCTTTGAATGTGAGCTTCATCAGCTGCCCTTTGTCGGTCAGGTCCACCGAGTTCACCAGCCATGTCAGCGTGTCAGTCTGACATGGCACTGGTTGCTGGGCTGACAATTCGGCACTGGCAGCCTGTTGGGCGAAGCCCTGCATCATTTCTGTGGTCTGCTCATTCCGCAATGCTTCAGGAGCGGCTACCGGTATTTGTTGCTCCAGCCATTTAAGCAAATGGCTTACGAGTCGCACCAGCATGCGTTGGGTGAGCCACAGCGCGACTATCTTGTCCCCTTCGACTTCACCGGTCAGGCGTATGCGATCTTCATCTTCAATATATTCAGAAGTGATGCGTTGTAGCTCAGACATAGTGAAGCCCTAGTCTACCGGAGCGACCAACCAGGTGCCGACTTCCAACAGATCTTCGGCAGTCAACGTGCCAGTTTCCCGCTTTAGCATCAGGTAAAATAGAATGTGTTCGTAGCGCGCACGTTGTAAGTCTCTTTCCGCCTGAAACTGATCCCGCAACGCATTCAGCACATCTACGCTGGTCACCGTGCCCAGGTCGAAGCCCTGCTGCCTTGCCTCTGACAGTAGCGCTGTTGACTCGGCCAGAATCTCCGCCGCCTCAGTGCGCAGCTCACTGGATTTAACCTGTAAAAAAGCCGTGCGTGTGCTCTCGCTAATATCCAGTTGGGTCTGTCGCAGCTCGCTCTGGGCAATGCTGCGCAGGCTGATAGCCTCGCTCATCACGGCCCGGTTTCTTCCGCCGGCATAGAGCGGGATAGAAATATCCAGACCAACGAAGGTGGTATCAGTCTTGTTGATCAGGGCATTGTCAAACCCCAGGTTGGAGTCCTGCCTCTGTGCGATGAAAGACACCCGGGGCATATAAGCACCGCGCCTTCCATCGACCCCCTTGTCCGCTGCCTGCAGGGCATACTCGCTGGCCTGAATCTGTTGATTGTTATTGCGCGCCTGACGAACCCAGTAATCGACATCTCGCTCCACTGCAGGAATTTCGGCCGCTTCGTCCAGTCGAAACAATTGCCCGGGTAAAACTCCGGTAACCGAACGCAGAGCTTCACGGGTCAGGTCCACCTGGCTTTGCAGCACCAGTTGCTCGGACAGCACTGCGGCTCGCCGCGCCTGCACATCGTACAAATCGGTAATCTGCGCCAGCTGACGGTCGTAAAAGCTCTGAATCTGGTTAAGCTGATTGGTCACAGCTTCCAGCTCAGAGCCGATGGAGCGCAAGGCATCGTCTGCCTGCAACACCGCAAAATATTTTTCCGATACGTCGGTTAATAGCAGGGCCAGTTGGGCGAAGTAAACGGCCTCCTGCTGATTTTCCACCAGGCGGGCCTGCTGGCGCGAGGCGAAGGCCTCCCAGTTAAACAGCACCTGGGTTAGCTGTAGCGAATAACGCTCACCATCGAAAGTCTGCAATTGACCAAGCGCGTCACGGCGGTTTTCCGACAGGTTGGCGTTGGCGTTAACCTGGGGAAGTAACTGACCATCGGTGCCTCGTCTTCGCGCCGAACTTATATTCAGGTTCTCCTCGGCAATTTTCAACTGCGGGCTGTAATCGATTGCCGCGGTGAAAAAATCCTCCAGGGTTTCGCCAACAGGGCCGGCGCCAGTTCTAAGTTCTTCGGCGCCGAAGCTCGCAGCTGACCACATGCAAACACAGCTGAGCCCAAGGGCGGGTATAAGCGAAGTTATCTTCATAGTGATTAGTCTTCGATAAGGCTGCGAGACATAGCATTGGTAAAAGGCTTGAGCAGATACTGAAACAAAGTGCGTGAGCCTGTGGCGATAAAAGTATCTGCAGGCATGCCAGGAATCAGTGTAAGCTCGGCTAGCTCAGCCATGCCCTCCGGGGTGACCTCTATCCTTGCCTGGTAATAGGGTGCGCCGGTATTCGGGTCAGTCATGGCATCGGCCGAGATATTCAGCACACTGCCTACAATAGAAGGCACCGCGCTGCTAAAAGTGGAGAACCGAATCGTGGTTTCCTGCCCCTCTGCCACCCTATCTATGTCCAATGGTGAGATTCTGGCGTCAATGATAAGTTCGTCAGTTTGGGGGACAATATCCACGATTGCAGAGCCAGCGCCTATTACTCCGCCAACTGTATGAACCTGCATGCCGGTGACCACACCAGCCTCCGGGGCCCGGACCACTGTTCTGCTAACAATATCCTGCAGGGCGTTATTGCGCTCATTAACATCCTTGAGCCTGGTTTGTGTTTCTCCCAACTGGCCAACCACTTCGTTGCGGAATTCACGCTCCTGCTGCAGAATTTGTAAACGTGCCTCACCGATCTCTATTTCAGTGGTTGCTATGGCGGCGGTTAGCTCGGCCGCCTCGCCACTGAAGGAAGCGTAGTTACGCTCAATTTCCCGGACCCGGGTGATGTCAGAAAAACCCTGGCTTAACAGTGCCTGTACGTCTACCAGTTCGGCAGCATAGGAAGCGGCCAGCTCTTCTCTGCTGGTTTTCAGAGCCTGTTGACCCACCAGCTTCGATTGCAGTTGCTCGATGCGTTGCTCCAGTACGTCAATGCTGCCCTCATAGGCTGATTTGCGTGCCTGGAATATCTGGGTCTGGGAATTCATCTCTTCGCTGGCATCAATCTCGCCTCGGGAAAGTGCAGCGGGGTACACTACCTCGTCCAGTCCGTCCCGCTCGGCAATCAGTCGCGACTCGGTGGCTTTAAAAGAAGCGAACTGACCATTGTTAATCTCCAGTTGCGCCAGAGACTGGGTGTTATCAAGTACCAGCAGGGCCTCGCCAGCGTTAACAAAATCTCCGTTTTGCGCCCGGATCTCGCTGACGATACCGCCTTCCAGATGCTGCACGGTTTTATTGTAGGATTTAACGGCAACGCTGCCTGGCGCATAGGCATTACCTTCCAGCGGAGCCAAAGCGGCCCAGGCGCCGAACACGCCAAATACCAGGAAAAAGATGGAAACCCCCACCCGCATGGGCGTCGCTATGCCGGTGTCCGCATTGGGGGTACCCTGGGCCGGTTGGGCATCGGAGAGCACAGGGCTAATATTTTTGTTCTCTGTCACTGTTTTTGTCTCAATTATCTCATCAATTACTCAAAGTCATTTATTGCTGCGGCTGTCAGGTTCATCATGCGGTTTTCTGCGCCGCGGGTGCCCCGGTTAAGCTGGCAAGCACCTGATCTCTGGGACCAAAGCTAACCGCCGCGCCGTCTTTCATGACTAAAATCTTGTCTACTGCACTCAATACCATGGTGCGGTGGGTGATAACGATAACGGTGCTGCCCTGGGACTTAATTCGATGAATTGCCTCAACCAGCTCTTTCTCGCCCTGGTCATCGAGGTTGGAATTGGGCTCGTCGAGCACCAGAAACTTTGGCCGGCCATAGGCCGCCCGGGCCAGGCCGATGCGCTGGCGTTGCCCGCCAGACAAAACGCCACCAGCACCCCCGATTACGGTGTCGTAACCCTGCGGTAGGTGTAAAATCATATCGTGCACACCAGCCAGTACAGCGGCAGCTACGATTTCATCCGGGTTTAACTCGCCAAAACGGGCGATGTTTTCTGAAATAGTTCCGTCAAATAGTTCGATATCTTGCGGCAGATAACCCAGGTAGGGCCCCAGCTCGGCCCGGTTCCAGGCGGCAATATCGGCACCGTCCAAACGTACCTTGCCACTGTAAGCAGGCCATATTCCCAGGAGAACCCGTGCCAGACAGGATTTGCCCGAGGCGCTGGGACCAACTATGCCGAGGGCCTCGCCGGCCTTCAATTCCATCGACACGCCTCTTACCACCACAGTCTGTGAGCCAGGTGGAACCACAACTACCTGCTCTACAGCCAAATTGCCTTCAGGTGGCGGCAGGCTCATGGTTTCAGGGTTTGCTGGCATCGCTTGTAGTAACTGGCCGAGACGGTCATATTGTGCGCGCGCTACGGAAAACCCCTTCCAGCTACCCACCAACAAGTCAATGGGTGCTAATGCACGCCCCAATAGTAAGGAGCCCGCAATCATCATACCCGGTGAGATTTCCCCACTTAGTGCCAATAGTGCCCCGAGACCGAGCAGCAGTGATTGGGTGATCATGCGAAAAGACTTGGACAGGCTGGTTAGCAAGCCGGCGCGCTTGCTGGAGCTGGATTGTAAGTCCAGCACTTTATTTGAGAGCCTTTCCTGCCGCTTGCGGATGTTATCTGCCATGCCCATGGCTGCAATAACTTCGGCATTGCGCAGGCTTCCAGTCACCTGATTGTTGACCTGGCCGAAGAGTGAGTTGGCATCCTTCATCCTTTTACCGGTCATCTTTTCATTGGTATAGGCCAAAACCACCATGATGATTCCAGCAATAATCGCCGACACACCAAACCAGGGATGGAACACAAACATAACGCCCACATAAATCGGAAACCAAGGCGCGTCAAAAAAGGCAAATAGCCCGTTACCGGTAAGAAACTGGCGTAAGCCGGAAAGATCACTGTAAGCCTGTGAGCTGGCTGCTGTGCCACCGCTAAGAAGCGCGCGCTTGAAGCTGGCATCAGACACCCTCTGCCGCAGACTGACTTCGATGCGGTTACTGGCACTGATGAGAATCATCGAACGCACCCATTCGAAACCGCCGGAAGCGGTAAGCAGTGCCACCATCAACAGGGTTAACATGGCCAGAGTCGGGAGACTGCCACTGGAAACAACCCGGTTGAAGACCTGTAACATGTACATTACTGGCACTAGCATCAGGATATTCACAGCCGCACTGAACACGCCGGCGTAGATGAAATAATGCTTTATTTCCTTCAGTGCACCAGTCAATTCCTGGTTTTGAGGCGTGTTGGGCTTATTCATGAGGCTGTGTGTTCACGGGGCTGTGCATTCATGGTGTTGGAGGCTGATGTCAGTATCATCGACCAATCTGGCCTCAATTAATAGTTTCGACGAAGTCACTTAAGTGGGGCACTGACAAATACTTTTCAACCCCGACCAACAAAAATCATCCGGCTAAAAGGCCAGATTCCCTCTGAGTGAAAAGCGCACTAAAGCTCCTTATCACCCTCAGCCAAAACCTTGAGCGTCAACAAATCAGTCACCTGCAAACGCGCGGTCCCATCCCGTTTAACTATCTGCCGGTTCTGCAATTTCTGAAACACCCGGGTGACGGTTTCCCGGCTCACATTCAGCATTATAGCAATCTCCATGTGGGTAGGTGGATTGCTGATACTCGAATCCTGCGGTTTTTTCTTGTCCTTATCCGGCACCAGCAACCATAGTTGGCAACACACTCGCTGGGCCACATTGGGCAGCCCCAATAGCGACCGCTGGTAAGTCATCTGGCGCACTCGGGCAGCCAGCCTGGCTCCGAGAATATTAACCACGCCGGGATTAGCGAGCATCACCTCCCGCAGCGCCTCCATTGGCACATTAACCACCAGAGCGGGTGTGAGGGCGATGATGTATTCTGGTTGAGGCCCGCGGTCAAACAGGCCCAGCTCACCGCAGAATTGCCCCGGCTCCACGAAGTAAAGACCCACTTCCCTGCCATCGATAGTAAAATCAACCCCTTGCAGTCGACCCTCGAACAGAAAACACACTTTCTCCTCGGCCACTCCGGCACGCAGCACGACGCCACGGCGGGCAAATTTTTGCACGGAGGATTGTTGGGCGAGTTGACTCAGAACATCGTGATGCAGAGGTTTCAGAATGGGAAAGCTGCTTAACAGCTCTGGGGTTACCAACATCGACTTTGAATCTCTGCGAGGCGCGCGGCTAAAGCGGATAGGCGATATTCTGGCATTATATGTGCTTGATACCGAATAGCAAATGGGAGTATTTTAGCTTCATGTGACCGAAATCACTTGATTGCAACAGGGGCTGGGGTACTTTTACAGTCTGAATATTATAGGAGAAGTGTAGCTTGACGTTACCCCCTCTTCCCGTAGCGACGGGCTGCATACAGCAGGCGATGTCACTAACACGACCGATGACGCACAGATTATGACTACGACAACCGGTTTTTTCGTCAGATTAGCTACAATCTTTAATCGCAGCGTGACAATTACGGCATTGCTGCTTGCCTGCATTTGCCCCCAACTCGCCCTTGCATCTGATCCGATTGATGCCGAGACTGGCAACGGCCTGGTTGTGGGTGAGGTAAGCCTGGTACTGGGGAGGGCCTATCTGGATGCGTCAGATCAGACCCGGCAGGCGATTCAGGTTGGCACGGCAATCCGGATCAGTGATCAGATATCCACCGAGGCCAATGGCCACGTTCACATTCGCTTTATCGACGATGCCCTGGTCAGTGTGCGCCCTGGCAGCCAACTGCAAATAGAGCGCTACGACTATAATTCACAGCGCCCGGAGCTGTCCTCAGTTAAATTCAACCTGGTTGAAGGAAGGACCCGGGCGATCTCAGGCAAGGCGGCAAAGGCGGCCCGCGAGCGCTTTCGCCTGAACGCCCCCATTGCGGCGATCGGTGTGCGTGGTACGGACTTTGTGGTCAGTGCTACAAGCCAGATGGTGCGGGCACGGGTTAACGAGGGCATTATTGTTCTGGCACCGTTTTCCAGCGAGTGCACCGCCGACTCTTTTGGCCCCTGTGAATCCAACGCCCTGGAGCTGGCTGGCAATTCCCTGCAGGTAATCGAGCTTGAAAACGGCGTGCCACTTCCCAGATTACTCGCCGCACTCGAGGTCAGGGATCCTAACATGATGCGTGAAGAAGTTGAGCTTGTGGTTGCCAGTGTGGAAGAACAGGAAGTTGCTGCAGACAGGACGGTGAGTAATGAGGTATTCCTTGAAGGAGTAACATCCACCAAGGTAGTCACAGTGGCGGCAGAAGTTGCAGAAGCGGTGGTGGTAACATTGCCGACACCGACACCGACACCGACACCGACACCGACACCGACACCGACACCGACACCGACACCGACACCGAC
>PBTO01000127.1 GCA_002726595.1 Gammaproteobacteria bacterium
CGTTACTGCGCCTAACACTGAACATACTGGTGAACTCTGCACTCCAAAATTAACCCTGGTCGAGGTACTAGTATGATAGCCCGGAGTAGCTTCAGCGACGCTACGAACAATTTTGCGAACAGCCTTTTACCACTCCCGTAAATAACAGTATAGTTCCTACCTCGGCTCTTGATAATAAAATGAGCATGACGGGGTATTGCTGCCTATGACTTTTGCTTCTGATCCTCTAACAGGTCGCACTCACAGAACGCTCTGGTTCAGCGTGCTTGCCCTGGTATTGATACTGTTTGCGCTCGCCAGCGGGCAGCAAGCCCTGGCTCAAGCGGGCAATGACGCCTGGTTTGGCGTCCCTACCCCGGCACAGCGCCAGAATATTGGCTCTCCGCCATCTCAATATGTCCCAGTAGCAGCTGCCGATTTGTCTTTGCGAACCGGCGGAGAAGAGCTACCGGCAGAGATGTTGGGTGGTAATAATATTGCCCGCTATATGCAGGATATCATCGCTATCTCACAACAAAGTAAGGCAGCGGGTGATGCGCTATGGGGTCGAATAGGTGGCACCGAGTGGGAGCTGATGACGGCACAATACATGGCCGAGAAATTTCGCCTGTTTGGTCTGGCTGATGTGCGAATAGACCGGATGCCCCGTAATCCTCAGTGGTGGCCCACTGCATGGGAAGTGACTCTGCTGGCAGATGAATCCTATGGTAGCGGTAGCCGGGATATTCCCCTGTTGACTGCTTTTCCTGGTGTTCCCAGCCCCTCGACTCCCGAGAGCGGTATTGATGCGGAACTGATCTATGTCGGGGCAGGTACGCCGGCCGACCTGCTGGGCCGTGATGTCACAGGCAAGATAGCGGTTTATCACGCGATCTTCGAATCAGGCGCCTATAGCTATACCGGTCGTGGCCTGGCCGACCAGCTAATCAAGGCCGGTGCCCTGGCAGCAATTGCGGTTCATGACATCGAAGCCAATATTCAATTTTTTAACCGTTTTGTCGGTAGCGAAGCAGGACCTGGGTTTACCATCAGCGGCGACGATGGTGTGTTTTTAGAGCAAATAATCGTGCATACAGCAGAGACTAAACCACTGCGGGCACGCATTAAATTAATCAGTGGGCCCCGCGACGGCCTGATCACCCAAAATACCTACGGCATGATTCCAGGGCAAAGCGATGAGACGGTAATACTGACAGCTCATACCGATGCCTACTTCGATGGCGCCTACGATAATGCCTCGGGTCTGGCTACACTGCTGGCACTGGCAAAATACTATTCGCGGCCAGGTGCTCCGACTCCGCAACGTAATCTGTTGTTCGTTGGCTCCGGGGGTCACCATGCCGGTAGACCCGGCACTCCTTATACCAACACAGGGCTGCAATCTGTGGGCACAGCCTATATGGTTGAGAATTATCCGCAATTGATGGATGACACCGTGCTGGTCTTGAATGTTGAGCATACGGCACTAACTGCCGTTGTTACCGGACTGGGCGGCATTATCAACACCACAACAGAAACCGCCAGGCATCTTGCGGTGAGCAACCGCAGTCCTTTTCTGCTGGAAAACTTTCTCGCGGCAATTGATCGCTATGGAGTCATCGTACCGACCATGACCAATCACTTTCCCGGCGGTGACGCCAGCAACTTCCTGCGTGCTGAAATCCCGGTGGTGAATCTCATCTCAGCCGGTTTCTGGTATCACAGCTCTGGCGATATACTGGAAAATATTCCAGTCCAGGGACTGGAACGCACGGCACGGATGTTTGCCTACTTTCTCGACCGGGTGGATAGCGCCTCACGCGTTGAAATTGGCACAGGCGCACCAGGCAACTAGTACCTCAGCCCGATCCCACACTGTTAGAATGAAGCGTTGGCGTTGAACGGACTCGCCGTGCCACCTTCCACCGGAAGGATCTGAATTGACGTCATGAATTCCCAACGCCGCAGGCGTGCAGCAGTCGCTGCCACGTCCTTCAGGTAACCGTTATCGACAATGGGAAGCCCAATGTTTACCTGCGTGAGTTGATGAACGGGTCGGTTTATCCCGGCTACTCCAGAGGGTTGTACGTCATTCACGGCATCGCTGATCAGGATTGCCACATCTCGTTCCCTTAGCCAGGGCAATACAGTAGCATGCAGGCCTGCCCCACCCTGACCATAACGCCACGGACCTTCCGCATCACGCATAGCCCAACGCCCGGTACGAATGAAAAGTGCATCACCACTGCCAACTTTCACCCCGGCATACTCTTCCCAGGCTTCGAGGTCAGCCACAAAGATTGGTGTGCTAGGTTCCAGCCAGTCGACACCGCGCATAAGCGGCATATCGACCAAAATACCACGGGTAATATAGGAAGTTCCCATGCGATCTATTGCCAGGTCTTCACACCCGGATGCGGTCAGATTTTGCGGGTAGCCATTGAAAATCACATACTCCCCGTCTATCTCGGTTCGGTAATGACAAAGCGCATCTAGATGGGACAGCATGCCGTCATGCAGTGAAAACTGGATCTCATCCAGCGCAAAAGTGGGTAAACCTGTTTCCGGATCGATCCGGCTCATCCAGTGCTTTGTCGGCCCGAATGATTGGCTATCTACCGTTTGTTCGTTGTTGACAAAATGCTGCAGTGTCACCGTTTCACCCACCCGCACCAGCGCCGCCGCCTCTATGGTTTTTTCCGGCGTAATTAGATTGAGTGTGCCACGCTGATCGTCCGGCCCCCACCTGCCCCAATTGGAGAGCTCCTGTTCCCATTTTTTCAGGGTATCCTGCGTGACCAGCATGGACGGGACTTGTGTCGCGGGATGCACTTGAAATTCCTGCGCGGTGGCGACATTCAGCATGAGTAATGGCACTATCAGAACCGCAAGCCGGGTTATAGTTTTTAGTTGTGGAGTGAAAAATCTATACATGAGCCTGAACCTCCAGAGAATTGGGTACGAACACGGCTTAGGATAATCAGCCTGTTGCCGAGTGTCTAGCCCGAATACCACATAAAAGCGCTTGATATCTCTACTCAAGCCTTATTACGACTACAAACTGGCGTGTTTTAGGCGTACACCTTATTTCAGGAAGAGAGTAGGATCGAGTTATTCCAATTCAACAGATTGGCAATTAAACTGCGCGCTTGCAAAAACAAAAGGGTGTATGCGTCATATACACTCGATATGCGCCGTTGGAGGTCATAAGTGAAATTCAGATTTAGAATGGATCGGAAAATGCTTATAAGGCTAGGTTGCCTGTTGCTTCTTTTGGCAGTGCTTCCTTTTTCCATGGAACTTATACTATTAATCGATATTGGCGGTATCGATTTTGCACTGACATTTCTAATTTTTTACTTGGGAGCCACTTACAATACTTTGATTGTCAAGCTAGACAATCTCAAACGAGATGTATCAGATTTTGGGTTTTTTATATCAGGGCTATATATGTTCAAGCCGAGAGTATTTGTGCCACATGCAACTGCCAGTGGTGTGCTAATTGTATTAACCTGCTCAGTTTTCCTGACTTGCCTCTTCTGGATTCCTGTAATGTATGTAAGTTCAGGCTTTATTGCATAACTGCGCCCTGTTAAAAACAGCTTGTGTAATTTTAGACAGGCTCGTGTTCAAAATAGAGGCGTCCACTACTTCATCATGTATTTATTCGGATGAGCAAAATCCACGACAGAAAAAGCTATTAGTGGGAGCTGGGCAAAATTATGAAGCTTTCAGCAAGATCAGATGAAGAAATATTGCAAATCGTCACACCGTTGATGGATAACTTAATGGAAGGATCGACTGAAATAGATTTTGAAAAACATACCAGGGACTTCTCCTCGCGCATTAAAAACCATCTCAACCCGGAAAAGTTGCGTGTGATGTGCGAAGGTTACCAGGCCACATGGGGAATATTCCAGGCGCGGGAATTTGTCAGCCTGTTCAGGAGAGGAGACTCAGTGGCAGTAATCTGGAAGCAATTTTGCTCAAAAGTAACTGATGAATTTGTTGCCGAGGCGGTTTTTAAGGAGGAAAACGGCAAAGTAGCGGTAGATCACGCTTTTGTGTTCTAAGAAAAATCAGCAAACTAACATAAAAATAGAGCAGCATAGAGTTTGTATAAAACCCTGATAGTGTAAGAACCAATTCGCAAAACCCCGCAACAAAGTTGAGCATAGGACGATGAATAAGATTGCTGTTATTGGGTGTGGCGGGTCGGGTAAGTCCTGTTTTTCGCAAGAACTGGGTCGCCGACTGGCAATTCCTGTTCATCATCTCGACCGGATATTCTGGCAGCCCAACTGGAACCCAATGGATAAATCAAAATTTCTGGATGCACAGCAGCAAATATTTACTACTGACAGTTGGATAATAGATGGAAATTACGGCGGGACAATGCAGCCAAGGCTTGCCGCGGCAGATGCTATTATTTTTCTGGACCTGTCTACATTAAGTTGTTTATGGGGAGTCATTAAACGGTATTTCAAGTATCGAAATAAAACCCGGCCCGATATGGGCACCGGAAACAAGGAAAGACTAACTCTGGAATTTATCCACTGGATACTTTTCTATCGCAGTACCAGACGTCCCAAGATCATTACCAAACTGGATGATTATTCAAAGTCCAAACAGGTCACTGTTCTTTCCAGCAGGCAGGCAGTCGATCAGTTTATTGAGGCTACCAGCTAATAAAGGTAGGAACCGGGATCAGGCCCGCGATTGCACTTTCCCAATTCATGGGTATAGAGAGCGGATCCCAGTTTCTATCGGCAGCTTAATCCTATCGACTATCGAGGTAGATCTCCTCAAGCAAATCCAGTTCTGCTTTCTTTGGATGCACGGCTGACCGGGTCTGTGAGTCCAGTATCTGCACCCGGTCCTCGCTGGCATTATAAGCTGGCCAAATCGGCAGACCGTCGGCATTGGGATTGCCATTACTCGCAAAGCTTACCCAGTAGTCGGCTACCAGCTCAGACAAGGCATGATCCTCTGCATCCCAGCCGATACCAACCAGATCGAGATTATCGAATACAAAAGCAAGCTCGCCAGAGTGATAGGCGCCGTAACTGCGTTGACCGCCGTCAGAGTTCAGGNCAGGCTGTTCTGGCATGTATAACCTAAAGGCAGGTGGCTCGCGCATAAAGAAATAGACATAGGCATTATTTCCGCGCTGCTGGACCAACCTGCCCCACATGCGGGAAGACAATAAAAATCCATTGTCGGTAGCAACTTGTTTTCTGGCGTCCAGTGGCGAAAGCGCAAGCATATCAGAGTAATTACTCTTGACCTGTGCAGCGCGCTCACCAAACCCGGCCTTGAGGAAGGTGTCAAGCTGCTCTTCAGTGATGGGCGGACTTCCCGCCTGTAAGCCATGATTCTCATGGGCCAGACCACCAACCATCACCGGGATATTATTGTTGCTACCCGATTCCAGTAAGGAATAAGGCTCATCCGGAATTACCCAACCATCAATGATGGGACCTGTGCCCCCTCGTGTCGCAATGATTTCCTCTGCTGGGATAGCGCGCAGTTGCTCAAGTACATCATTGCCGCCTGATATCCCCAGAGCGCCGGCAAATAAAGCACCAGATTGATGACCAGAGTTTTCCGTCCCTGATAACTGCCTGTCCATCTTGATGCACCCCGGTGACTGACCAATCACACCATCGATCATGCCCTCTGCCAACGGCGATGACATAATCAGACAGACATCGGTGCCGCCAGCGGATTGACCGAAAATCGTTACCCGATCTGGATCACCACCAAAATTAACAATGTTATTTTGTACCCATTCAAGCACAGCCAACTGATCCAGAATGCCATAATTTCCTGAGGAATTATTTTCGGACTCAGTCGTTAAGGTGCTGTGAGTCAGAAATCCAAGCGCACCCAGACGGTAATTGGCCGTGATGATTACAGCACCACGGGCCGCCAGATTGGAGCCATCGAAAATCAAAGGCCCGCCGTGGCCCGCTGTATTGCCTCCGCCGTGATACCACACCATGACCGGCAGCGAATCGGCGCTGTCCTGGGCACCGGTAAACACGTTGAGATAAAGACAATCCTCCGAGCGCTCCAGATTGCCCCGTGCATAGAGCGAATTATCTGAGTTGCGAGCCTGCCAACAGGCCGGACCGATCTTGTTCGCCTGCCTTACACCGGCAAATGGAATGGGTGCAACCGGTGGCTTCCAGCGCAGGTCCCTGACCGGGGGAGCGGCATAGGAAATGCCCTTAAATACGGTCACACCGGTCGCGTAGTCTGACGGACTGCCGCTGAACTGCCCGCTATCTGTGACAACCGTGGTAATCTCTGCACCATAAATCCCACTCATCCAGAGTGATATAACCAGAGATACCACCATATTTATAATTTTTCTCAGAAGCGTATGCATAACTTTTTCCTGCTTTTGTATGAGATTACTTTCCAAACACAGCTTTATCCTTTTGAAACGAGAATATCAAGCAGTTAATACTATTATTCGAATGCCATTGCCTCCCAGTTGGACCTCAGCTAATCGGCAAGATTATTTGGGACCTTGTTTTTCATTGCTGACCAGTATTGCAACACAGAGCAGACAATCACCAATTTCCTGATATGATTAAGGAAAATAAACCAAGCGGAATGGCTATGGGTTGGAATGCGCTTGCATCAGTACCAAACACATCACTATGAGTATGAACTCGGAAAGGTGGGAACTGTGGGAAGAGTAGTTTGTGGAGGAAATACAATCAAACTGTTCCGCTAATAATAATGGGAGATATCCAATGAAAATTCTCATGACTGTACTGTTGACACTGGCCTTTCCTGTAAACTCGGCAATCGCGCAATATGCACCGCAAATTCCGGTGCAGTCCATTGCAAATTTCTTCCAGCTCCCTCCCGGTGTAAATTT
Source organism: Gammaproteobacteria bacterium (assembly GCA_002726595.1). Taxonomy (GTDB): domain Bacteria; phylum Pseudomonadota; class Gammaproteobacteria; order Pseudomonadales; family Pseudohongiellaceae; genus UBA9145. The sequence continues at coordinate 6,875 of PBTO01000127.1, forward strand.
CGGTGAAGTCCCGGCTGTTGCGGTGAACTCCCAGGGCAATGTCTTCGTATTTAGTCGTTCGAATCCCACCGGAGGCGGTCCGGCCTATGGTATCCACGCGGCCCAACTCTTCGAGTTCAACGCCTCTGGTGAATTCATTCGCGAGCACGGAAGAGGTCTGTACGCCTGGGCGTTTGCCCACGGGCTGAGAATCGATGCCAACGACAATATCTGGACTGTGGACAAAGGATCGAACATGGTCGTGCGCATGGATCCCGATGGACGAGTTGTCTGGGTTTTCGGCCGCAAGGCGGAGTCCAGTTCCGAATCAGCCCGTCCGATAGAGCGGCAGAACCCGCCACTTCCGCCCCAGGATGGTCGTTTCCGGGAACCCACAGATGTGGCATTCGACTCACAGGGTAATATCTACATCAGCGATGGCTACATAAACTCGCGGGTAGCCAAATACGACATGAATGGCGATTGGGTCATGTCCTGGGGAGAGCCAGGTAGCGAACCGGGTCAGCTAAGAACCCCTCACTCTATAGCTATCGATAGCAACGACAATGTTTACGTCGGCGATCGTTCGAATAACCGGATTCAGGTCTTCGACACGCAAGGCAATCTACTACGCATCCTCAGTGTCGCAACACCTATTGCACCGGGCTCCAAGGCGGTAAACGGCACCACTCCGGAAGACCTCTCAGACGTAGGCGGTAACGGTGCGCCAAATTCACTGTGTATCCCACCTGGCAGCGATGTGATCTATGTGGGTGAGAGTACATTCCCCGGGCGCATCATCAAGGCTACTCTTGCCGGTGAAGTGCTGGGAGTCATCGGCAACGCCGGAAGAAATCTGGGGGAGTTTTCCGGTGTTCACGGTCTCGCCTGTCCGTCAGAGAATATAATCTTTGCTGCGGAGACATCGAATTCACGCGTGCAAAAGCTGATTTTGAATCCATGATGTGGAGGCAGAATTAGCCCATAGTATCCTCTTTGCTGTACTTATTTACATGGATTGAGCCATCCATACTAATTCGTCTCGATCTCGATTAGTCTAATAAGGTCTCATCAAGGAGGTAGTACATGCCGGATAAAGAAGACGCCAAGCCCTATACAATCGATGGCAAAAAATTAGCCCGTATCATCTGTAAAAACGACAAGTTTTATCACCAAAATACGCTGATGAACACACCAGGACTGACGTTCTTCGGCATTGAGTGGCTAAATGCCGAGGCAGAGAACTACGTTTGTAACAATTGTGGCTATGTGCATTGGTTTTTAAACGAATAGAAGAGCTGTAGATACAACATGCAATAATTTATTTTGGAAGGATCTCTCTACTCCAGGCTGCGCGGCTCATACACGTGCAAAAAAACGTTTCCGCGGAAACGTTTTCCGTTACGGGAGCCCAAGATGCTAGAGTTATAGCAAGGGTAAACTGTCTTCCAAAATGCGCGCTAACAAGAGGGAAACTTCCAGTGCCTATTAAGTACTGGGAAGTCCGGTGCTCGATCCATGAGCGGTAGTTCTGGTGTTTAAGCCATCTGACATCCAACTGATCGGATACAGCGTGTATAGTCAGTTTCAAGCTTTGAAATATTCCGACGTATTTCCCTCTAGATCCATGAATTGAACTCTGATCTCGCCCGGAGAGTCTAGCCAACCGCTATCCACCTGTTGTTTCCTCAGCGTGCGGCTGGCGCTACCACCTTTGTGCGCATATGCGATCGGTATTCCTGCGTCTTTCTGGTTCATAGAGCGCGCCATTCCGATTGTCTTGTAGAGAGCTAGCCCCATGAAAAACAACGAGGATGAAACAATGGAGAAAATCGGGACAGCTTTCTTCTTTAATATCAATAGGTTACAAGTATAAAGTCAAAGTGTGTTACGGAATTGACTAAACTCTTGAAAATTTTACGACATTCACCTATTAAATATTGGTTTTTGCCTGACTTCGTGTAGGTTATTATAGTTTCAGGCCTGCTTAAACTTATTGCTGGGAGGGGACATGAAACCTGAAATCAAGTTTCGATTACTCTTATCATTTTTACTTGTATGCTTGCTTGGGATTTTGCTGCAATCTTATTTTCTGTGGGATTTGAATGAATCATTGGAGGTCTCGCAGGATGAAAATTCATCAATTCCAGACAACGTTGAGGGGCGATTGGAAGCCTTGTTGGATCAAGGAGATGCGTCTATTGATCCGCAACTGCAGGATGAGAATTCATCAATTCTAGACACCGTAGAGGGGCGATTGGAATCCTTGCGGGGTCAAGGAGATGCGTCTGATGTTACGCAAAACTCCACTCGCCTAGTTGGACAAAATTATAGAACAAATTCAATCAAACGAAACCGACGAATACAACGCGCGCTACAACAGACGGATTCACTTAGTAACTCCTCTTCGGAGTTGGGAGCATCAGGTTCTAACGGAAGTAGTTTTAGCCCTGAGTCACTACAGTTGAGTTTAAATGAGACAGAGACTGAATATCTGGTTCTTATTCAAATTCCCCCAGATCACGAACTGGAGATCAGCACAGATCTACAGACAAGCGTTTTAACTGTTAATGGAACACTTACGCAGAACTTATCAAACAACACTAATAACACAGCATCCAACATCATTAGTAGCAGTGAATTTACGAGAAGTTTTGATTTGACCAACCCTGTTAACGAATTAGGGCTCTACACAGCGGCACAAGAGGGTGGGCTGGTCATTGGGATACCTAAAAGATAGGGTAGGAAGCTTAGTTTACCAGCTACCAAGAAACCGTTGTTGAATTGCATTGAAAATTGACCCAGGATTTGCAGTAATAGTTGACCCGGTTAGATCGAGTAGATTCAGGGTTCTCAGG
>PBTO01000128.1 GCA_002726595.1 Gammaproteobacteria bacterium
TTAGCGGTGCTAGGCCTGCGTTACTGCGCCTAACACTGAACAGTCTGGTGAACTCTGCACTCCAAAATTAACCCTGGTCGAGGTACTAGATTGAAGTGCCTGAAAAAATTCTTTTCAGCAGGTATAGTGGGAGCTGTTAAGAAACAAGAATGCGTGTAGGAGGAATCATGCTCAGACAACTGTTAACTGCGGTTCTGTTGATTGGCTCATCGCTGGCGTTGGCCGATACCGTGACGCTGGATACGCCCCAGGGAGCACTAATTGGCACGACTACTGGCCCCAGTGATTCAGTCAAGGTTTTTAAGGGCATTCCCTTCGCGGCAGCACCGGTTGGCAATCGACGCTGGCAGGCGCCCGTTGCTGCGCCCAACTGGAGTGGCGAATTCCTGGCCGATTCTATCGGTCCCAATTGCATGCAGGAGTCCTACGGTGTCGGCACGTTCTTCTATCGTCCCGCGCGCATTACCAGCGAAGACTGTCTCTACCTCAACGTCTGGACTACTGCCGAGCCGGGTGAAAAGCTTCCGGTTATGGTGTGGATTCATGGCGGCGCCCTGACCTGGGGTAGCGGGGCAAGATCAGCCTATGATGGAACCAACCTGGCGCAAAAAGGCGTAGTCCTGTTAACTGTGAATTACCGCCTCGGTGTATTTGGTTACTTTGCCCATCCGGAACTGATTGCTGAATCGGACCAGAACTCGGCCGGTAACTACGGCATTCTGGATCAGATTCAGGCACTGAAATGGGTACAACAGAACATCGCCGCATTCGGTGGTGATCCGGACAACGTCACCATCTTTGGTGAATCAGCAGGCGCCTGGAGCGTGAATTTCCTTACTGCCTCTCCTCTGGCAGAGGGATTGTTCCATAAAGCCATCGGCGAGAGTGGTGCCCGGCTGGACCCGCGTCGAACCCTGACCCAGGCGGCGGCTGCAGGAACTGCTCTGGCCGACAGTGTTAATGCCGGCTCGTTGGCAGAACTCAGAGCCATTCCGGCACCAGACCTGTTAAGCGCTGTAACTGCGGCGCGCTTTGTCACCGATGGTGTGGTTGATGGCTGGGCAATTCCGGAGCAACCCTTCGCACTGTTTTCAAGTGGACGACAAAACAAGGTGCCCGTTCTAATCGGTTTCAATGCCGAAGAAGGAACCACATTGGGCGCACTGCAACGAATACCCGATAACGATGATGTGTATATCTCCAGAACGCGCTCACGCTATGGCGAGCTGGCCAATGAATTTCTGTCAGTTTATCCAGCAGATGATTTACGTAAATCCTCACTGGATTCCTTTCGCGATGCAACCTTCGGCTGGAATATGTTGACCTGGGCCCGGCTGACTGCAAATGTCGATGAGGATGCCTATCTCTATTTCTTCAGTCACCGTCCACCGGGCCCTCTTAAAGACGAGCTGGGTGCCTTCCACGCAGCAGAAATAGTCTATGCGTTCAATAACCCCCAGGAGCTGCGCAATACAGCCACTTCCAGTGACCGTCAAATGGCGGAAACCATGTCTAATTACTGGGTGAACTTTGCCAGGACTGGCAGCCCCAATGGTAACAATCAGCCTGTGTGGGATAAATATAGCAGCGCGGAGCCAAATTACGTAGAGCTTGATGGATCGGCTCGTCCGGCTAGCAATCTGTTGCCGGCAAACTGGGACCTGTTCGACAAGGTCATGGCAGCAAGGCGTCAATAAATTGATTGAAAGAATCGGGGGCAGCCCAATTAAACCAGCCCTGATAGTTGCAGCCAGTTTTTTACTGGGGGGGGGGCTTGCCTACACGGCTTACGACCTGCGTGCGGAAAACAGCACCTTACGCGCACAACAGGCAACAGCGGAGCGAATGCGTGCGCAGCTACTGGAGCAGACTGAACTCAACACGCGGCAACGGCTTGAGTTTGAGACCCAGATAGGCCTACTGCAGGAGCAGTTGCTTAGCAGCAGTAGTCGGTTGAGCAGCCTGTCCAGTGCGCTCTCCGAAGCGCGGGACAGAATAGATCCCGATTACACCGAACTGGTGGAGCAGGCAAGACAGGAGGTTGCGCAGCAGACGGCGCAGGAGCCCAGGTCACCAGGCGGCGGTGGCTTAGCCGGATTCTCTGATCCAGCTACGGCACGCATCAGGGCGGCAGAAAACACGCCAAATATCTATGGTGAGTATCTCGATTCCCTCGGCGTTAATGCGGCTGAAAGACAGGCAATCCAGGATGCCATGGTGGAATCGGGCGCCGCTCGGTACCAATTGCTGGGGGTCTTGCTGGCGGGAAATCTCTCCGCTGAGCAGGCTGCCACAGTTTTTGGTGCCAACGGTCTTGCCAATGGCCTGACTGACGTTTTATCCCAGCAACAGTTGAATGATCTGACCCTGTACGATTTGCTGGTCAGACAAGACACGGTACGCCANGTATACGGCAGTAATCTGGCAAAAACCGGTGGCGCAATCAATGGCNTTACCCAGGATCAGGTACTGGATGTGCTGGTGGATGAGTTGTTTTCTGAGCAAAACAACCTGGGTGCCATAGTAGCCGATGACGGCAGTATGATTACCGCCTATAACGACCAGCTTGCTGCTTATGACAGGGCCAGAGAACGGCTTGCCGATGAATTAAATGCAGAGCAGATGTCCCAACTGGATCGATTTATCGAGAGCCAGAGTAGCGGCGTAGACGTCATTCTGGAGGCTAACCGCGATCCCAGTGGCCGCATGGCTATCAGGAACGCACGCATCGGACTGGATAATTTGCCGCAATAGACTGGGTTTTAATCGCTAACTCTCTTACATTTTTCCCCGGAATGCCCTAAATTAGAGGCATTCTGGCTTGATTACCGTGGAGCATTAAACATGAACACTTTACTTGGCACAAAGATCTGGTGGCGAACACTACTGGCACCGCTTGCACTACTGGCACTCGTGGCCTGTAGTGATAGCGGAACCACAGAGACCGCAGCCCCGGAACAACAGGCCGCTGCAACCCCGACACCCGAAGACGGTTACCGGCGTATCAATTCAGCCAACGACGCCGATCTGCTGAATGCGCAAATTTTCGAACTCGATAACGGCCTGCAGGTCTTTTTAACCGAAAATCATGAAGAACCTCGCTTTTATGCGGAGATCGCCGTGCGGGCAGGTAGCAAGCACGACCCGGCCGATGCTACGGGACTGGCCCACTATCTTGAGCACCTGCTGTTCAAGGGCAACCAGAATCTCGGTACATTGGACTATGCGGCGGAAAAACCCTTACTGGATCAAATCACCGCGTTGTATGAGCAACATTTCAATACCACAGACCCGGCCAGGCGAGCGGAAATCTACGCAGAAATAAACAGCGTTGCACAACAGGCCGCAGAATTTGCCATACCAAATGAAATCGACAAACTCTACAACGCCATGGGCGGGTCAGGTCTCAACGCACACACCTCCTACGAAGAAACTGTTTACAAAATCGGCCTGCCTTCCAATCGCCTGACCCAATGGGCAGAGATTGAATCAGACCGGTTTATCAATCCGGTGTTCCGTTTATTTCATACCGAGCTGGAAACTGTTTACGAGGAAAAAAACCGCAGCCTCGACAATGCTGGCAGAGTTATTTTTACCGCCATCGACGAGATGCTGTATAAGCGACACCCCTACGGCCAACAGCCAACAATCGGACTGGCTGACCATTTGAAAAACCCGTCGCTGGTCTACATACAGGATTATTTCGATACCAATTATGTGCCAAATAATATGGCTATCTTCATCAGTGGCGACANCGACACTGACGAAACCATTGCGTTAATCGCTGACAAGTTTTCACACTGGGAGTCCAAACCGGTACCCGAAGTTGGTCCGTGGGTAGAAGACCCGATACAAGATGTTGAGCGCCAAACCGTACAATACCCCGGCGAAGAGCAGGTGCGACTGGCATTTCGCACCGTTGGCAACAGCAGCGCAGATGTGCCACGCCTGAGCATTCTGGATATGATTCTGGATAATCGTACTGCCGGGCTGATTAATCTGAACCTCAATCAGCAACAACAGGTCAGCTCAGCCGGTTCGTCACCAATCTTCCTCAACGATGGAGGTGCCCAGCATCTATGGGGTGTGCCAAAGCAGGGTCAGACCCTTGAGGAAGTGGAACAACTGCTGCTGGATCAGCTTGCGTTAATTAAAGCAGGCGATTTCGAGGACTGGATAATTCCAGCCATCATCAATGATTTCAAGAAAACCCAGAAAGGCGCGCTGGAGTCAAATCGGGCGCGGGTTTCAACCATGCGTGGTGCGTTTTTGACTTACACAGATTGGGATTATTACGTCGATGAAATTGCGCGTATGGAACAGGTTACCAAACAGGATGTTATAGACGCGGCTAATACCTATTTCGGTGATGACTATATAGCCGTCTATCGAGTCGACGCACAAAACGATATCCCATCGGTTGAGAAGCCACAGATCGATCCGGTCAGCATTGATCCGACCCGCCAGTCTCAGTTTGCGGCACAGGTACTGGGCATACNATTTGAGGAGATTGAGCCTTCTTTCGTCGAGGTCGACCGGGATTATCGTGTCGTGGATTATGTCGATGGTGTTCCTCTTTATTACGCGCCGAACCCGCTGAATGATTTGTTTTCTTTTTCCATCAACATCGAAGTAGGAACTGAAGAAAATGAAAAACTCAGTCTGTCCTCTTCCCTCATGGATGTTGCAGGCACCGCTAATCTCAGCAACGAGGAATTACAGAAAGAATGGTACAGAATGGGCAGCGAGTTTCGCTTTGGCTCCGGTGAAAACTCCTCTTCTATTTCTATTTCTGGCCTGGATGAGCAATTCGAACCAACACTCGCCCTGATGCTCGAGCTGATAAACACTCCCAGCACCGATGAGCAAACGCTGGAAGATTTGAAGGGCATTATTCTCAAGTCCAGACAGGATCAGAAGAGCTCACCGCCGGCTATCGCCCGCGCGCTCTACCTGTTCAACCGTTATGGTGATGAATCGCCCATGCTGGAAGCCCTGCCCAGTGCAGAAATTCAAGCCACCGAGCTGGATGAATTGCTGTCGTTACCCGCCGGCCTGCTCGATTTTAAACACACGATTTCCTACACCGGCTCCATGCCACTGGAGGATCTGGTTGCGACTTTACGTCGCCATCATGTGGTCGATTCAGAGCTGAAAGACACCCCGGAGTTCAGATTCAGAACTGCCCGTGAAATTGACAACACAGAAATCTATGTGGTCGACCGGGAAACCGCCCAGGCCCAGGTGCGTATTGAATTTCCGGATGGCCAGTATGACGAAGAAGCCACCGTGGCGGCATCGATTTACAACAACTATTTTGGTACCAGCATGTCCAGCGTAGTCTTTCAGGAATTACGCGAGGCCCGGGCACTTGCCTATTCAGCATCGGCACGTTATGCACAGGGCGGCAGAACCAACTCGGAGAATTTGATGCTCGGTGCAATCGCTTCCCAAACAGATAAGACCGTGGATGCACTGGGTGCCTTCATTGAGCTTATTGACGATATGCCAGCCTCCCAGGAAAGATTCTCCGAATCCACAAATTCACTGCTGAATCGCTACAGAACCTCGAAAATTGGCTTCCGGGGAGTGATCGGTGCGGTAAGAGGCTGGGAACGACTGGGGATCCAGGGTGATCCGCGCAGAGAACGCTTTGAGTTATTGCAGGGTATGTCCATGGATGATCTTTTGTCTTTTCAAACCGAGCATGTTAAGGATCGCCCCAAACTCGTCTCAATCGTTGGTGACCTCTCCATCATCGATACCGGAGAACTTGAACAATTCGGTTCGGTCGAAGAAATTCAGGTGGGTGATATATTCGTCGACTAACTCCTTCAGTTGAGGTACCTAGCCCGGATAATCTACAAAATATCCGGGCCAAGCTCGGTTGCAGGTTTCATATCCAAACGAAAACGGATAGAGCGTCATCCGGAACACCCATTTCATGAGTAACACTTCTCGTGCAATATCCCTCTCAGTTTCCAAACTGACTAAGAGCTATGGAGACTTTGAGGTCATCAAAGACCTTGATCTTGAAATCAGGCAGGGCACGATTCACGGTCTGGTCGGCCTCAATGGCTCGGGCAAAACCACCACGCTTGAATGCATTCTGGGCCTGCAGCTCTATAACAGTGGCAACATCTCGGTTCTGGATAAACACCCGACCCACTTGTATGAGGCAGCGGGCAAGATAGTCGGCATCTTCGACACTCCCAGCCTGCACCCCAATCTCACGGTCAGGCAGTGTCTGGAGCATGCGCGACTCCTGTGCCCCGAAGCTGCGCGCACTCCGGAAAAAGTGGAACATCTGCTTGGTATTGAAAAATTCCAGAACTTCAAGATCAAACACCTGTCACTGGGCAATAAAAGACGTGCATCCATAGCGCAGGGGTTACTTGGCCAGCCGGAACTGGTTTTACTCGATGAACCATTTAACGGACTGGATGCTGAGGGTGTGGACGATGTACTTAATCTGATCAAGACGCTAAATCAACGTGAAGGAACTACGTTTTTACTTTCAAGTCATCAGCTACCCTACCTCGAGCAAATATGCTCGCACATCGCCATCTTGCACCAGGGACGCATTGCCGTCAGCGACGAAATCGACACGCTGTTTTCCCATGACAGAATCCATGTGCGACTCAGGTGCAACAATGAAGGGGACGTCCGCGAACTGATTGCAGGAGTTCAAGCCATAGAAATCGAAGCGAACGATGACGAAAGCTATCTCCATCTGGCGTTGGAAAACATGGGGTCAGCCGATCTCAATCGGATGCTGGTGGAAGCCGGCATCGCAGTGACTGAGCTGGTAATTAAACGTGATTCCCTGGGCTCGCTGTTCCGGGAGATAACCAGCGGGCAGCAATCATGAACGGCTTCGTCACTGCACTGCAAGCAGAATTTTATGTTTCGCTGCGCAGCTTCAGTGGCAAACTGATAGTCCTGGCACCTTCTGTGCTGGTACTGATTCAATATCTGATCACTAAGCTGTCAGAAGCAGGCCAGCAGGCCCGTGACAATTTGCTGGGATCATCAAGCTTTGCCGATATTAACGGCAACGCCTACGGCTATTATGTGGATGGTCTGTCCACCGGGATAACGACCCTTGGATTATTACTGGTAGGCTATGCCGCTTTTTCTATTTCCAGTGACCGTGATACCGGGGTAATTCGCCACCTGCTGATTCGACGTATCAGCCGCAGCGCCTTGCTGCTTGCCAAACTTGCCCATATTCATCTGATGGCGATTGCATCTTTTCTCCTGTTGCTGGGTTTTACCTATTTCGGGAGCGGTTTGCTCTGGGAATACGGCGCGATAGTCGAAGATGGATTTGAGCTGATCAGTGTTGAGGAGATCTCCACCGAGATCAGTTTAGGCATCAAATTGGCGTTAATTCCCCTGCCTGCGGCTATTGCCTTCGGATTGCTGGTCTCGGTTTGCACGCAATCAACCACGCAGGCGGTCACCAGTGCATTAGGCATTACTATTTTACTGGATGTATTCAAAGCCATGTTGGGTGATTATGCGTATTATCTCTATGCCACCTTTCAACCGTCGCTACTCGATCAATCCTATTTACAGGACGTAAGTCGCATAGTGCGGGGCTTTTCAGACGTGTTGATTGACGACAGGGTACAACAGCTGAATCTGTGGGTGCCGGTCCCGGAAATGCTGGCGTTTGTACTGGCCGGCTTATACATTATACAAAGGAGAAAACTCTAGTGTTCCCAGCGGATTTCCGAGTTAAGGGTATCCAAAGAAGCGGTCTTTATCTGGTACTGCTGCTGTTGAATGCTTGCATAAGTTATGGTCCTCGCGTACTGGTACCCAGCATTACTCTGTCACCTGAAGAACTGAGTTTCTCCTCCCCACAAAACGAAGCACTGGAAGGGGTGGACTTCGGACTGCAAACCAATATCAATGAAAGCGACTCGCTGGCCAATATAGAAATTTTACCCGGCGTGCGGGTACGGGCCGTGGCGCAAAACGGCGCGGCCGATTCAGCAGGAATTCAGCTTGGTGATATTATTCTTGCCATCGATGGCATGGAGACCAACCACCCTGATGTAATCGATCAACTGGCGCGGCAGACACAAACTGCAACAGAATTTAATTTTACTGTCAGGCGAAACACGGTGGTAGTCGAAGCCACAGTAGCAGCAAGACCGCTAACCGCTGGCACCGCACTGGTTGAACTCTATCGAATAGATCCCATTGCCAGCAGAGCGGGTTATCGTACAGAAATATTAACCGTGGCAAATCGCAGCAATGTATCTGCTGCCAGGATCGTAGAAATTTTACCCGACAGTCCACTGCGGGATTCAGGCCTGGAAACAGGCGATGTGGTTTTATCAGTAGATGGTGTTTCGGTACAATCGGCCCAGGGACTTATAAACCGGTTGAATCAGGATTCTGAATTGGGAGATACTGTACTGTTCAGTGTATTCAGGGATGGAACGATAAACCAGATAAGCGTTGTGCTTTGGGATCCTGGCAGAAGAATTAGCAGAATTTCACTGTGGCCAATATTGCAATACGAGTCGAGTTTGAGCCCTTTGAGCAGTTCACTGTCTATCCTGGATTTCTGGTTATTTTCTTTTTACAGTTATAACCGGGCAGAAAGTGAACGAGCCCACACAATTCTCGGTCTATTTAATATCACCAGCGATATCGGTGAACTGATCGACGAAACAGATTGAGGTGAACAGTTTGGCATTGTTACGCCGAGGAATTACAGGCTACATAGCAGTTACTTCGCTGGCATTTCTGCTGGAGCTCCCATCGACAGCGATGGCACAGACTAATTACCTGGCTTTCGAACTGGTGCAAGAAAATAATTTCCGGCGCCTGAATACTGAAGATCTGAATGGTGACGGCACACTGGACCTCATCGTACAGCACTTCCAGGAGGATATCGGTCGCGAACTGCATGTCTATCACCAGCAGGCGGACGGTACTTTTTCCCAGACACCCCAGCGCATCGAAATTAAAACGGAAATTATCGCGGTTGGCTTTGCCGACATACGTAGCGAGCCGGGCAAGGAGTTGCTGCTGTTTGCCAGTAACGGTGTCTTTAGCCTGTCTACCGCCAGTGATGGGTATGCGGGCAACATCAGGCAGCTTTTCGAATGGGATTTGATAGCCACTGTGCCCAATCTTGAGAGTGTACAATTCTTCAACGATATAAAAGACGTAAATGGAGACGGCTACATTGACCTGCTACTTCCAGGTGAAAAACTTTATGGCTTTTTCAGAGGCTTGCCGAATGAGGAGTTCACACTGGTTACGCGCCTCACCACAACCAATGAAAATCTCGCTCCGGCCGAGAGACCAGGTCGCCGGGGTGGACTTGATGCCAATATGCGAATAAACGCAGATGAAGGGCTCGTCCTGGAAGTCACTGCACAGGAATCGTCACCCTTTGCCGGGTTTATAGAGGAATGGGTTGAGGATGAGAATTCCAACTCATTGCTGGATGCAGAGAGCTGGATACCCTCTGCACAACTGGTGAACCTGAACGATGATGGACTACCCGATATTGCCTATCTTAACGTGGGAGATGACTCTCTGGGTCAGCTCAATATACATTACCAGTCTGCTGCCGGAGAGTTCACCGATAATCCTGACTGGCAGGGCAGGCTTGAGACCCGTGGCGATATTAGACTGATTGATCTAAATGGGGATGAGCAACTGGACTTGTTAAGAATCGATGGCAACGGTAACGAGTGGACATGCTACTTCTTCATAAATTCCAGTGGAAAATTCAATCTCGAACAGGCTGACCAGGTAATGCGTTTTTCCGGTTACGATGTTGAGCTGAATTTTATCGATATAAATGGTGATGGCAGACCCAGTCTCAATGTTGGCTATTACACTATCCCCGTAGTGAATGCCATTCGCAACGCCAGCATAGTCCGAACCCAGCTCTTGTATTCAGGCAGTAATGATGAATCGTCACTGTTTAGTCGTCGACCGGATTCCCGTCTGGAAGAAAGCTTTTCAGCTGATGAAGTAAGAGGGCTTGCCGAACAGATGTCACTACGCTTTGATATCGATGGTGACGGAATAAAAGATGCCATGTACATTACCGCAGAGGGCACACTGGCGGCCAAGCGCATTGATGAACAGCTACAGATAGCCAGCGAGCCGTTCTGGCAATATGTACCCGATCGCGGTATTGTGGGTTTCAATGTGCTGCATCTAAACAGCGATAACAAGCCAGACCTGATTTTACGCCACAATTCCGCAACTACAGTATTGGTAGCGACGCCATGAGCAAAGCACTTCGAATGGCATTGTGCCTGATGGCATTCCCTGCATCGATAAATGCGGCGGAAGATACCAACCTGCCCAACTACCAGCAACAGAATTTTCAGTTTCCCGCAGAGGCTGAGCAGATACTCGCCTCTGACCTGAACAATGACGGATTCAAAGATCTAATTCTGGTAATAGATAAAGACATCCGGGTCTATTTTCAATCCAATAATAAATTTAATTTTGACTCTGGCTACACCACCCTCAAACTGCCGGGCGAGTCGGTTGGCTGGGACATTGGAACGGGCTACGACGACTCCGATGGTCAATCTCTGATAGCACTTGTAGACGGCACTGATGTCCTGTCCTGGTCGATAGAAAATCAACAATTTTCTGAAGCAACACTCATTAAAGCGAACCTAAACGGCTTTCTCAGCAAAGGCGTCAATCGTCTTCACTTCTCGCGCGATGTAAACGGCGACAAACTTAAAGACCTGATCATCCCCGGCGCCGGTGTATTGAATTTATATATCAGCAATACCGATGGCAGCTATCAACTAGGCATCAGCATACTGTCAGATGTCAGCCTGCGTACGTCTCTTAATCCGCGTCGACTGGAACGCCGAGCCGGTCAATCCATGCGCATACCGCTAATGGATTTACGTGATGTCAACAGCGATGGTTTTGATGATCTGATATCGCAAACTGATGAGAAACTGGATGTATTCATTGCCAATGGAACTGCTGAAAATTATTTTCCCCAAACGCCTAGTTATTCATTGGACATAGCCGCTATCGAAGAGCGCCTGGGTGAATTCGATATAGATAATCTGGACTTCTCAAATTTAACTGGCGTTCTAGCGCTAACTCATGAGGAAATCCTGGATGATGTAAATGCCGATGGCATTGAGGACCTGCTGTTACGCGAGGCGGGCAAGGTTTCCCTGTTCGGCGGCACAGCTGATGGCATGAATATGGAGCAACCCTGGCAGGTATTGCGTTCGGGCGGTAATGTGTTGAGCACTTTTCTTTTCGATGAAAATGATGACGGACTCAAGGACCTGTGGCTATGGCGAGTAGAAACGGTCTCGGTAGGCGATATATTTCTGTGGCTTGCATTGTCTGGCAACATCTCGGTGGAAGCTTTCATCTACCTGAACGATGGCGAGCGCTTCGAACGTCGCCCCAATCGAAAAATAACGGTAAATCTTAAATTCCCCTCCGTTATTCGTCTTGCCACATCGGTTATGGACATCGCCAACGAGGCCAGAGAGCTTGAAAATACCGAGTCGATACCAACTACAGCCGCGGATCTTGATGCGGATTACGACAATCAGGACCTGTTGGTTCTGCTGAATAATAATTTAGAGATCTTTCTGAATAGCATCGAACCCGAAGCCGATACCGACCTGTTTCTTGGCGCCCTAGGCTATACCAGGGAGCGCAACGAGTATGAACTCGATATCAGGGAAATCATCGATAATGTTTCCGTCAGTGGCAACCCTGAACTGGCCCGACTGGGCGATCGACAGGCCGATATCAATATTGAGCTGAACGAACAGGTGATTGATGGTGACATTATTCCGCTGCGGTTGAACGGAGATGGCCTTGATGATGTTTTTATATTCACCGAGCACACCAGCAGTCACATAAAGGGAATACTGCTGCTTTCAATCTAGGTAGGTGTTTAACCCATGCAAAGAGGCGTCTGGATTTCGTTCGCTGTATCACTGGTGGTAGTCAATGTCCTGGCAGAGGCGGTTTACTACTTCACGGGCTTGTATATTGCAATGGTATTCCGCATCTCGCTGGTATTTGGAATCACCATGATCACTGCTATTTTTGTCGGCACTGCCATGCTTATAGGAAAACTGGAAGAAGAAAAGCCTTTATCCGGTCATACTACAGACACTCTCGGACCGGACCGGGCCAAACCAGGTGAGTAATGTAAATGAATAAAATTATTGCTGCATTAGGGTTTCTGACCATCGCCTCGGGCGCGGTTGGATTTGGTCTATACCTGGACAATCAATCCAATTCGGTGCAATTAACCGAGTACTCGGATTATGTAGAGCAGCTTCTCTCCCAGGTAGAGACCAATAGCCTGCTGCGGATTGAAGATGAGAAATTAATTGAGCAACTGCGCAGCGAACTGAATACTACAACCAGTCAACTAACTGCCGCATCAAACCAGCTGGAAGTGACGCAGGAACAGGTAAGTCCGGATTACCAGCGCCTGGAATCCGAGATACGCAATCGGGTCAGCAATGAGCTGCGTCGGCAGGAGGAGTCCCGGTCAGAGTATGGCAAACAACTGGATTTGATCCGTCAGCTTTCTGATCTGGATCCCACTGAACTGGGTGCATTGATATCTCTGCAGGGGCGCTATGGTGGATTTCTGACCTCGCTTGATGTCTCCGATGAGCGCATGGAAATCATTGTGGGTGCACTGAACAATATGCTGGCCGAGCAGAATCAGGCACGCATGAATCTGATGGCACAGGCGCAAAGCTCGAGTCAGGATACGAATAGAAGACAGCTACGGAGACAGTTGGGCGCGCTTAGCAGCCCGGAGGCGCAGCTCGAATCACTCTCTTTCGCACTCACCGACGAGGAATTAGCCATTTTTAGCGCTTTTCAGGACGCCCAACAGGCCGAAGCCCAGGCCCTGCGCGCTGCAGGTGGTCGCCGGGGATCTGACCGAAATGGAGTAATTTTTAATCCTGATTTTCAAAGTGGCAGCGGAAGAGGAAGAGCAATTCAGCGATCCCAGCCCACACCGCGATAACTTGACAGGCAGGAGCTGACTGTTATACCTCGTTCAGCCGGAGGATTTTCAATACCTTGATTAATCCTTGGAGATACTACCTATAGATTCAGCTCCGGCTATGGATACTTCCTCATCCTGAAAACCTCTAACCCCACTGGCAGCCACTGCGCCGACTAATTCACCATCTAAGTAAACCGGTACACCTCCTTGAAACGTGACGCCGCCTTCGATTTCTTCAATTTCACCAGCTTCAAGTCTTGTACCATATTCCCCAGAAGTGAGACCTGTTTTAGTCACCACTAATGCTTTGCTATTGGCGATAGTAATCGTGCGCGCAGAAGCGCCATCTAGACGTCGTAGCATCACCGGATTGGCATTCTGGTCGGTGACCAGAATGGTCACATTCCACCCCTGCTGACGTGCATGGGCTTCAGCTGCCTCCATGGCCCTCATGGCCAGGTCATAGGTCATCAGACTGGATTCTTGTTGGGCCAATGCCGTTGTTGAAAACAATAACATAAGCACTATCACTACTCTCTTGCTAAATTTTGTTGTCATTAGTTTTTCCTCATTCCGTGTAATAAATATAACCCTAAGGCACAAATTTGAAAGCACTTTTATTTCAGTCATTCCTCGGAGTATCACTTTAGTCCAGAACAGGTTCCCATGAAATTACTGAAAAACGTTTCCGCGGATCATGGGGACAAATCGTACGGGGAGTGATTGTGTCGTTTTTACGTTCCCTTCTCCGTCCTTCTCCAGGATAAGGAGATCCTGTCCCCACCACTGGGGACCTACTGGAAGAATCATACGCCCGCCAGGTTTGAGCTGTTCCACCAATTTTTGCGGTATCTCTTCCGGTGCCGCAGTAACGATAATTCGGTCGAACGGAGCCTCCTCCGGCCACCCTTGATAGCCGTCGCCGACTCTCACTGTCACGTTATCGTATCCCAGACGATCCAGTATACTTTCTGCGCTCCGGCCCAGTTCTGGCACAATTTCAATGGTATAAACCCTATCTACCAGCTTGGACAGCACGGCGGCCTGATAGCCTGAGCCGGTCCCAATTTCCAGAACCACATGGTGTTCTTCGGGCTGTAGCAGTTCGGTCATTAGCGCCACAATATACGGCTGACTGATTGTCTGATCGTTGCTGATGGATAGGGGTCTGTCGGAATAAGCCAAAGGCCAGAGCGATTCGCTTATAAAGAGGTGTCGGGGGACCTCTTTCATGGAATCTAATACTCGAGCATCTTTGACACCACGTGCTTCAATCTGTGTCTCAACCATCACTGCACGTTCTTCTAAAAATGCATCAGAGTCAGAGAGTTGCGCTGTTGTCACTGCTGGCAGACCAGGAAGCAAAATAAGGCTCAGAAGCTTAAGGAGAGAAGTTGATCGCATAGTACACTATCTTCCTCCACCTCGACAGAGACTGCAATGGGTCGGCTCCAGCCCCGCTAGGCCCCGCATTTATGTCTGCTCTGGTTTGGAAGCGGTCACACGCCAGAATTGAAGAAATCAGTCAAAAACGCTAATGTCTGCTATTAAATGTGAGTTCAACCGGTCAGTGCAACACAATGCTGTATTTAATTAAAAAGTGGAGTGTTGCAACATGGCATATCGAACTAGACTGAAATATCGGGGCCAGACCATATCTACTAATATCGGGCTCGATAGAGTAGTAATTGGATTACTGTTATTAACTAAGCTCAGAGGCGATCAAATATGAAAACAATAAATACACTTTCTATTTCGAGCCGCAGAAACTTTCTCAGTAGGAGTTTGGTGATAGGTACCGGAATTGGCATGGGCGGTATTGCTCAACTAGTGTCTGCCCAGAACCAGTTTTTAACTCCTATTTCTATTGGAGACTTTAAACTCTACTACGAAGATCATGGCTCAGGACCAGCGGTGATATTTGCTCACGGTGCTGCCGGAACTCATGCCAGTTGGTGGCAACAGGTACCGGCATTGTCAAAATCCTACCGTTGCATTACCTATGATCAACGTGGGCATGGCTATTCTGTTGACAAGCCTGATGGCCCTTATAGGTCAGCGTTCGTGGAAGACTTGCGGGTATTGATGGATACACTTGAAATCGAGAAAGCTTCGCTTGTGGCACAGTCCATGGGTGGCCGCTCTTGTCTTGGATTTGCGGCTAAGTATCCGGATCGAGTGGATTCCCTAGTAATGGGTGATACCACGGGTGGTTATTCTGATCCAGAGCTGCAAGCATTGCGCGCAGAGTTTAGAGGTGTGCGAGCCGCATTTGCACCCGAGTTTGCAATACAACATCCGGAACTCGCATTCCTTTATCGTGAGGTGAGCAATAGCTCACTACCTAGCGGACGAAACAGTGTCGATGTGCCTAATCCAGATATACGGGCAATTATAGAGGCTGGAATCCCCGTCCTGTTCATAGTAGGAGAAAAAGATACTTTGGCGCCGCCGCAAGTAATTGAAGCGATGCACAGGAAAATGCCCGGTTCCAAATTTGTCTTGGTGCCCGGCTCCGGACACTCGGTTTACTTTGAAAAGGCTGAAATATTTAATCAACTGCTGCTGGATTTTTTTGCTGAACATGTTTCCCAGTAATTAGAGAGTCAAGGTAAAAATACAGTAGTCTATTGTCCGCAGTTGGCCAGAAGCTGCCCCTCGACAGCCCTGCTTACCCAGGCCTTCAATCACTGTACCCTGGCCCACTCATTGTGCTTTAAAGGGAAATATGGTTTCATCTGATGCCGTCTGAAGCATCCTGTTTAAGTGGTTTCAAGCGGCCAGAGCCTGCAATATTGAGCAAAATAATACAGGCCAACTAATGAGTTCCACATCGCCCTGGCAGGATTTTAGATGAGAAATGTTGTATTGGGGATTATCGTTGCCATCCTGACGATTTCCTGCACCGACGATTTGAATCGTGCCCGTCCCTATGTGCTCACCACCGCCACCACCGGTGGCACCTATTACCCGGTAGGCGTTGCCCTGGCAACGATAGCTCACGCTCAATTGTATGAAAGCGAGGGTATCTCTTTAACTGCCATCAGTTCGGCAGGATCCCTGGAAAACGTCAAATTACTGCGTGATAACCAGGCTCAGTTTGCCATCCTGCAGGGGCCATTCGGCGCCTGGTCATGGAATGGTGAGGGGCCGGTGAGCAACCCACAGACCCATATTCGCAGCGTGAGTGCACTGTGGCAGAACGTTGAGCACTTTGTGCTGCTGAGCGACCTTGCCGCAACTGGCCAGATAATGGATCTGGATTTACTAGACGGCGATCGCTACGTGTTGGGCGCGAGAAATTCCGGTGCTGAACAAACCGGCCGCTTTATTCTGGAGACTCTGGGGATAGACTATGAGGCCAAATTCAACCTTGCCTACATGGGCTATGGTCCAACCACCAGCGCCATTCAGGATGGCAATATTGTCGGTATGAATATTCCAGCCGGTGCGCCGGTTAGCTCCATTACCCAGGCCTATGCCCTGCTTGGTGATCGTTTGACCATACTGAACTGGACCCAGGAAGAACTGGATAAAATCAATGCCAAATACCCGCTCTGGGATTGGTATGAGTTTCCGCCGGGGACCTATCCCAACCAGACTGAATTGATAAGAACGGTGGCATCACCTAACGTATTGGTTACCCGCGAAGATATTTCAGATGAGGTTGTATACCGCGTGACCAAAGTAATCTGGGAGAATCTGGCTACACTGCAGGAGATTCATCGCGCCACCAAAGACATGCGTCTGGAGATCGCCATCGAAGGTCTGGGCGCACCGCTTCACCCGGGTGCTATGCGCTATTATCGCGAAGTGGGCCTCAGCATACCCGACCGTCTGTTACCCCCACCCTCCACAACCGGTGAATCACTGCCATGACGTCTCCGTATTTAAAGTGGGCCGCGTTTTTCTTCGCGCTGTTTCATATTTACTGCAATGTATTTGCCAGTATTTCTGAACTATGGCTCTCGGCAATTCACTTTGGTGGTTTCTGTGTTCTCTGCGCGCTCATGGCGAATGAATCAGAATCTATCAAAAAACACTCGCCGAGCTATTGGATAAATATTGGTCTGGCAGTATTAGCCATCGCAACATCCACTTACCTGATGCTGTTCGAGAACGCGCTCTATGCCAGGGAAACTGAATACATACTAAGCGATTATGTGTTCTCTCTGATTGCCATCGGACTAGCTATCGAGTTCACCCGCCGCACAACGGGCTGGTTTATGCCAGTGCTGATTCTGGTCAGTCTGTCGTATATACTTTTTCTCGGCCGGTACATCAGCGGTGTATTTTCTTTCCCGGGTCTGAGTCTGGAGACCGTGCTCTATCGCAGCTTCTTCACCAGTGAGGGTATGTTTGGCTTGACTGCGAATATCTCTTCCACATTCGTTTTCATGTTCATCATATTTGGCTCCTTCCTGTTACGTTCTGGCGCCGGCGATTTCATCGTCAAGCTGGCCCAGTGTCTAGCCGGCAGATATGTCGGTGGGGCTGGCCATGTGGCAGTGGTTGGATCGGGACTCATGGGTTCGGTTTCCGGTTCTGCCGTGGCCAATACAGTTTCGACCGGCGTGATCACAATTCCCATGATGAAAAAGTCCGGTTTTGGCAGTCGATTTTCAGCAGGAGTTGTGGCAGCCGCTTCCACGGGTGGAGCCCTGATGCCACCGGTAATGGGGGCAGGTGCCTTTGTTTTGGCCAGCTACACGCAAATTTCCTATTTAACGATTATTGCAGCTTCCGCCCTGCCCGCCATACTTTACTTTCTTACCGTTTCCTATTTCGTACGAATCGAGGCCAAGCGACTCAAGCTGGATCCGACTACAGCAGAAAACGCTGAAAAAATTTCCGCTGTGCTGAAAGAAGGATGGCAATTCCTTATTCCGATGGTGGTATTGGTGGGCTTCCTGGTATGGGGTCGAACTCCGACCACTTCAGCGGCTTTTGCCATCATCAGTGTAATTGCAGCCTCCTGGTTATCCACCACGCCAATGAAGCTGCCCGATATTTTTGAAGCCATGGTAGATGGCGTGAGAACTATGGTATCCACTGCTCTGTTGCTGGTCGCTGTGGGTATTATCATCAATGTAGTCACTACAACCGGCGTGGGCAATGCCTTCTCGCTGATGATCGTGGACTGGGCCCAGGGTAGTTTGTTTATCACATTGGTGCTGATCGCGCTGGCCTCGCTGGTGCTGGGCATGGGTCTGCCGGTAACTGCTTCCTATATTGTGCTGGCAACGCTCTCTGCACCGTTGATTTTTGATCTGGTTACGCATTCTCAATTATTAGCCGCATTACAGGCCGGGGACCTGCCTTCTAATGTTGTAGCGACACTCAGTCTGTTTGGCGGCGATCCGGTTTTAGCCCTGCAGGAAATGCCGCTGGAAATGAAGCAACTGATACGCGCAGAAATGCTGGAGCCGGAATTATTAACCGGCATGTTGCTCAGCGCCCATCTGGTCATCTTCTGGCTTTCGCAGGATAGCAATGTGACTCCGCCGGTTTGCCTGGCATCATTTGCCGCCGCCGGGATTGCCGGAACGCGACCCATGGCGACCGGGCTTACCAGCTGGAAGGTGGCAAAAGGGCTCTACCTGGTGCCGGTGCTGTTTGCCTACTCACCACTGATATCGGGCAGTTGGCCTGAACGAATCGAAGTATTCCTCTGGTCCTGCATGGGGCTATATGCCATGGCAGGATTACTGCAGTGGCACCTGGAGACCAGGATAAACGCGCTTATTGCCGCCTTGCTTCTGTTCAGTGCCGTATTACTCATGTGGACACCGTTCAGCTTCATCTATCACCTGGTAGGAGCCGCAATCCTGATCGCAATTATCATCTATCAAAACAAATTCACCACAACCACGCCAACTGTAGCTGTTACCAGCGAAGAATCTTCTGCTTAAATCAGTCACGTGGCATTGGTGACATTATGCTGCGCTAATCCAAGGGAATTATTATGACTACGCTCACCGCTAAACAAATACATTTAACAAGCCGTCCCGCCGGGATGCCGACACATGACAATTTTCAGCTTGTTGAAGTTGAACTGCCAGCACCCCAGGCGGGTGAAGTACTGGTGAAGAATCTCTACATGTCAGTTGATCCGTATATGCGAGGCCGCATGCGTGAAGAAGGCATCTATGCCGCCCCCTATGCATTAAATCAGGTGATGTATGGTGGGGCAGTAGGTGAAGTTATCGAGTCAGGAGACCCAGATTTGCAGGCCGGTGACATCGTTCTCAACCAGTGTGCCTGGCAGGATGCGTTTTTGAGCAAGTCTACTGGAGTTCTCAAGCTGATTCCATTCGACCCGGATCAAATATCACTCTATTTGGGTACACTGGGCATGCCCGGTCTCACCGCCTATGTTGGTTTACTGAAATATGGCGAGCCCAAGGAAGGCGAGACGGTTCTTGTCTCTGCCGCCTCAGGTGCGGTTGGGGCCAATGTTTGCCAGATTGCGAAACTCAAGGGCTGCCGGGTAATTGGCAGTGTGGGTTCAGATGAAAAGGCCCAGTGGATTCTGGATGAGTGTGGCGCCGACGCCGTCATCAACTATAAAACTTGTGGCAATCTCACCAAAGCCCTGGCCGAGGCCGCGCCAGATGGGATCGATGTCTATTTCGAAAATGTAGGCGGCGACCATCTGCAGGCCGCACTGAATGTGATGAACCCATTTGGACGCATCGCCGCCTGTGGCATGATCGCCAGCTATAATAACGCCGAACCGGTGCCGGGTCCCAACAACCTGATGCTCATTGTAGGCAAGAAAATACGCATTAACGGTTTCATTGTTTCCGACCATGGTGATGTGCGGCCGGAGTTTATAGGCACCATGAAGCAGTGGATCAAAGACGGCAAGATTAAGAGTCGCGAAACAGTCGTTGAAGGAATCGACAATTCGGTCGATGCTTTCCTGGGTCTGTTCGCAGGTAGCAACTTTGGTAAAATGGTGGTTAAACTCTAATTCCTTAACGGTGGGAGGTTGGTATGAATGTGGCGATGATGAGCGGTGGCTTGCTCGGCGTTCTACTGTTCGCTCTCAGCCTGAATGTTTCCCTGACCCGCACCAGAATGAAACGCGGTTTCGGGATGGAAGCGGATACCAGTCACTGGCTGACAAAATCTGTGCGAGCGCAGGCAAATGCCGCTGAATACACGGCAATCTTTATCGGACTGATGCTGATACTGGAATTTGAAGGTTCACCTAACTATGCAGACCAGGTCTACATCGCGGTGATTGTGTCGCGCTACTTGCATGCAGCAGGTATGTTGTTATCCAAGGATTTACAACAACCCCATCCACTGCGATTTATCGGTAGTCTTGGCACTTACATCTGCGGATTTATCCTGTGTGGTACGGTGATCAGGTACAGTTTATAACGTATGCAATCGTGCACGATGTTACCTGAACAACTACGCATTGCCTGCGGTATTTTTTCTGACAAGATAGCGATCGAGGGCATTGGCAAATTCCCGTTTGTCGGTTTCGCTAAGCTGGCTCGGACCACCACTGTGTATCCCGCTGCTGCGCAAGGTATCCATAAAATCACGCATATTTAAGCGGGCCTTTATGGTGCTTGCGGAAAACAGCTCACCTCGCGAACTCAGGGCGAGCGCGCCCTTCTCAATGACTTCTGCTGCCAACGGGATGTCACTGGTAATCACCAGGTCACCCCCCTGCACTCGCCGCACGATTTCGTCATCGGCCACATCGAATCCCTGGCTGACCCGAATTGCTTGTACATTCATCAATGCCGGGATTGATACAGGCTGATTGGCAAGCAGGTACAAATCGACGCCGGTGCGCTCTGCGGCCCGAAACAGGATTACCTTTATTTGCCTGGGACAGGCATCGGCATCAACCCAGATAGTCATCGAAAAATCCAATTTTCGGACGGAAGACTAAGGGGCAGCATCATCATTTTTCAGATCTTCTACCGCTTGATTGTGACTCAGGTAATTGTTTCCAGATAGATCCCGGAAAAAATCAGTATGACGCAGCTTATCCATTATTGGACCCTTGACCTCAGACAGGTGTAATTTTATCTGTAGTTCACTGAGGGCTTTGTTGGCTTTCTCCAGTGCTTCCAAAGCGCTAAGATCAATTTTATTTATCGCGATGCACATCAAAATTACGTGCTCAAGCCGGGGTTTTTCAGCAACCAGCTCGGTTAGCAGTTTTTCAAGGTAGCGCGTGTTAGCAAAATACAAACTTTCATCGATACGAATCGAAAGAATATTTTCATGAGTAATTACCTGGTGATGATCTACATTCCGGTAGTGCTCTGTCCCGGGAACTTTACCAACAACCGCTACATGAGGTTTAGATGTTTTGTAAAGATGGACCACAATAGACGCCAGGACACCGGCGGCTATGCCAATTTCAACGCCGATAACCAGAGTAAGGGCCAGTGTCAGGGAAACTGCGGCAAAGTCAGCGCGGGAATAGTTCCATGATTTCTGCAGCACGCTAAAATCAATCAACGAACTAATCGCTACGATGATAATGGCTGCCAGGCAGGCCTTCGGCAGCCAGTACAATACAGGAGTAAAAAAAATTGCTGCCAACGCGATTAGAATCGAGGTGAGCAGGCCAGCCGCTGGCGTCGATGCCCCGGCATCGAAGTTGACGACAGAGCGGGAAAATCCCCCGGTAACCGGGAACCCCCCGGCGAGAGAGCTGGCTATGTTAGCGGCTCCCAATCCCACCAACTCCTGATCCAGGTCGATTCGTTCACGTTTACGTGTCGCCAGTGTTTGTGCCACAGAAACTGACTCGACAAAACCGATTATGGATATCAACATCGCAGAACGCAGCAATGAGTTCACCAGATCGAAAGAAAAATCCGGAATCATCAGGCCAGGCAGTCCGATAGGCACTTCGCCCAGCGTCTGTACGCCTCTCTCGCCCAGGTTATATACGAAAACAATTACCGATGTAATTACCACAGCGAAAATCGGTCCAGCTCTTGAAAAGGCATTGGCAGCCCGATCTCCCCACCCTATCTTCTTTAGCAGTTGGCGCAAACCAATCCTGAACCACAGAATAAATAGTATGGCGAATATACCAATTGAGAGAGTGATCAGATTAGCTCCATTGATTGTGTTCGACAGCGACAAGCCCAGATCAACCAGATTGTGACCCGATGTCGATATACCCAGCAGGTGTTGTATCTGACTGGCCCCAATCAGTATTCCCGAAGCGGTAATGAAAGCACTGATGACAGGGTGGGAGAGGAAATTTGCCATGAACCCCAGTCGTAACAGACCCAGAGCCAGCAGTATTCCTCCGCACAAAAAGGTCAGAGTTAAAGCTGCCGCTATATACTCGGCATCGCTGGCCAGGGTCAACTTACCCAGTGCCGCGGCTGTCATTAATGAGACAACTGCAACCGGACCAATTGACAAGGAAGAACTCGTGCCGAAGAAGGAATACATCAGTAATCCAAAAATACTGGCATAGAGCCCCATTTGCGCAGGCAAGCCAGCTAAAATAGCCAGTGCCAGTGACTGCGGTATGAGCATAATTGCCACTACCACGGCAGCAATCGAATCGTCCAGAAGATCAACTTGCCGGTACCGGCTTCCCCATCTGAGAATTGGAAGATAACGATTGAATAAATTGTCAGTACGCAATCCGTTTCCTACTAATCAATTGTGCAATGCGGGTCCGCGTCTAATGTAAGCGTGAAAAAATGCTTTCATCGGCTAGTACCTCGACCAGGGTTAAGTTTCGGGTGCAGCGGGTCTCTCAGCGTTTAGATGCAAGGCGCTTTTGCGCCGTCGTAGCCTGCGCTCC
>PBTO01000129.1 GCA_002726595.1 Gammaproteobacteria bacterium
GACCCGGCTCAGGGGAACAGCAATGAAAGTAATAATAGGAATAAGTAGTAGTATGGAAATTCGCCATTGCAATTCTGCCCGGTGCGCTGGATCGGAGGAACCAATTAATTCTGCCGTTGTCAGCGCCTTCTCTTCGATGATGGGTGCAAAACTGGTTGGCTCAGGCAGCAGAATGGACTGCACATCGGGCTGCCCTATCGTGTAATCTGCCGCGCCAGGTATGCCGTCATATTGGTACACGTTCTCCAATCGCATAAAACGGGCACCTGTTTCGGCATCGATTTCCGGATGGGCTGACTCTGCAACAATTACTCTCATCTTTTCTCCCGCTCCTTCTACTGCCTGCTCGCCAACGGCAACGAAGACGTTTCCCAGTTGCCGCCCCCCACTTCCCTCCGTATCTATTCGTTCAGCATAGGTAATCCTGTTGCCGCCTCCAAATGACTGAAACTGCCCGGCGACGATTAGATCTATTTCTGTTAACTGTTCCTGATTTAGCTTCAATTGTTCGATATTTCTGATTCCCCAGGGCGTGAGCTGCAGACTGAGAATGGCCACCAGTAACACTACGATTGCCGAACTGCCCAGTGTCAGCATTAACAGACGAATCTGACTTAAACCGCTGGAGCTCAATATGACCATTTCGTTTTCTGCATACATACGGCCATAAGTCAGCAAAATGCCCAGAAACAGTGCCAGTGGTAGGATAACCAGGAAAAATTCCGGCAGACGATAGAGCATCAGCAACAGCAGCACATCCGAAGCGAGCTCTCCGGCCACGGCCTGCCTAAGGTATTGAATGAAGCGACTGGTGAGTGCCACCACCAGTAAAATCAGGGTCACTGCCGTCACTGCCTGAAGTATTTGCTTGCTGAGATAACGAAATATAATCAAAACTTAAGGCACCTTACGATGTTGTACCGTCAGTTTACTTGAAGTTTCTGGCGAAAGTTAGCAACTAAGCCACTGGTGATGATCAGGCAACCCGTGATTCGGGCAGACCGACGTGGGATTTGAACGCCTCTGGAACTGGCGCAATAGCTCGCTTGTCAAAGTCAAAAAATACGACTCCCATTTTTGCGTTGCAAACTATTGTTTCAAGGGCACTGTTGGTTACCTGAAATCCGATATCAAAACCATAGCGGTTAAATTTCCCTACACCGACATCAATGATAAGCAAATCATTGGCAAAGGATTCAGTCCGATAATCCACAGCAAGATCTGTCACCACCATGCCAAGACCGTAGATATTTGCCTCGGTGAGACCGAGACTGGCGAGGAATTGTAGCCTGGCTTCGTGGAGGATATTCACCATTGCCACGCTATCCAGATGCTTGGCGTAGTTGACGTCACTGATGCCCACGGTGCGCTCCATGCCGAACAGAAATCGTTCGGGGGTACTTATTTTAATTCTTGGCATGTGGGCTCCAACGGCGAATCATTTTAGCCAGTTAATAGACTGTGACAGTATTTTCCGGATTTGGTTCAAAATTGGCTGAACTTTCCACCTGGCAGCCAAACAGTCCCGTCAGCGAGTTTGTCAAAGCGCAGCCAAGTTCCCGGAAAACTTAGCTGCTATTGCTTAAGTGTCTGAATATCTTTAGGATTATCCCCTCGATATCGAGGAACACTAGCATCATGAAGTTTTCAATTAAATCCAGCTCTGCAGAAAAAATCAGTACCGATTGTGTGGCCGTCATTGTCTGGAACAAAGCCACGCCGAGTGAAGAAGCCAGGGCCATCGACGGCGTGAGTAGTAAGGCCATTAGCAAGCTCCTGCGCTCCGGCGATTTCGCCGGTAAGCTGGGTGAAAGTCTGTTTCTGCATGGTGTTGCAGGAATAAATGCCAGGCGCGTACTGCTACTCGGTGGTGGCGATAAAAAGAAATTTAACGGCAAGAGCGCCAGTAAATTACTGCGGGCAGGAGCGAAGGCCTTATGTAAAAGTAATGCCTCTAACGCACACTTTGCGTTAGCCAGTGTGAAAGTTAGCGATCGTGATTCGGCCTGGCTAATCAGCCGCGTTGCCCGGGATAGCGAAGATGTGAGTTATCGCTACGACACAACCAAAAGTAAAAAGAATAAACCCGTACCTACCAAGGCCATCAGTGTCGCTCCTCCCTCAGGAAGTCGGCGCAAGAGTGCCGAAGCGGCTCTGAAACGAGGCCAGTCTGTCGGCAGAGCAGTCAATCGCGCCAAACAGCTGGGCAATCTGCCTGGAAATATCTGTACACCCAGCTATCTGGCAAAACAAGCCCAAAATCTGGATAAGCGCCATCGCTCAATTACAACCAGAGTTTTAACTGAAAAACAAATGCAGCGCCTGGGCATGGGTTCCCTGCTCTCTGTGAGCTCCGGCTCAGCCGAAGAGGCCAGGCTAATCGTGATGCAGCACAAAGGTGCAAACACACAGAGCAAACCCCATGTATTGGTTGGCAAAGGCATCACCTTCGACACGGGCGGAATCAGTCTGAAGCCCGGCAGTGCCATGGATGAAATGAAATTTGATATGTGTGGCGCCGCCAGCGTCATAGCAACCATGGGTGCCGTTGCAGAATTAAAACTGCCCATCAATGTAATTGGTGTGGTTGCAGCTGCAGAAAACATGCCGGGCAGCAAAGCAACAAAACCGGGCGATATTGTAACGAGCATGTCTGGCAAGACTATTGAAATACTCAATACCGATGCTGAAGGACGCCTGGTCTTATGCGATGCGCTGAGTTATGTGGAACGCTTCAAACCAAAAACTGTGGTGGATATTGCAACACTCACCGGCGCCGCTGTAGCAACCTTCGGTTCGCATGTTACCGCGCTGCTTAGCAATAATGATGCGCTGGCCAAGTCGCTGCGACAATGCGGCGAAAAAACCCTGGACCCGGCCTGGCAATTACCCCTTTGGGATGAGTATCAAAGCATGTTGAAAAGTAACTTCGCCGATATCGCCAATATCGGTGGTCCCAGAGCGGGCACTATAACAGCAGGCTGTTTTCTTTCCCGATTTGCTGAAAAATACCATTGGGCCCATCTGGACATTGCCGGCAGTGCGTGGAATTCCGGTGTAAGAAAAGGCGCTACTGGAAGACCGGTTTCCCTGCTGATGGAGCATCTGCTCAATCAGAAAGCCTAGTACCTCGACCAGGGTTAATGCCAAAAGCTAACTTCTACCCGTTGCAAGAATCGACCAGTGCTGCCCGTCAGCAGTTTGCCTGCCGTTTGACTGAAAAAGCCTGTTCTCTGGGCAACCGCGTGCACATCAACACCGAGTCAGCCCAACAGGCGAAGCATATGGATGAGCTTCTGTGGCAATACAAACCCACGGCTTTTCTACCCCACTGCTTGTTCGAGGCCGGGCAAGATCCTGCGGAGAAAATCACTATTGCTTATGGTTCAATCGAAGTGAAATCGGGTGATGTATTGATAAACCTGGCAGATACCATCTATGAATTCCACAATCGATTTTCACATATTAACGAGATAATACTGAACGATGGGGAAAGTCTGACACAGGGCAGAAAGGACTACCGTTTTTTTCAAAATGCAGGCTACGAGACTACCTCCTACCCCCAGTAGCGCCCTTATTTTGCATGGGCAGGCACCGACAAAATCATCTGCTTCATGTATACTTGCGCCTTCTCAAAATTCAGCTTTTTAACTGCTGCTTAAACAGCTTGCATTGCACCCTGAATAAATTCCCAAGTACAGGCTCATGGACAAGACCTATCAACCTCAGCAACTGGAAGACCAATGGTGCAAAACCTGGGAGGCGCAGGGCTATTTTGCGCCACAGGGTGATGGCCTACCCTATTGCATTGTAATTCCGCCGCCCAATGTCACCGGTCGCCTGCATATGGGACACGGCTTCCAGCAAGCCATCATGGATGCATTAACCCGCTACCACCGCATGCTGGGCCACCAGGCGCTGTGGCAGGTGGGGACTGACCATGCTGGCATCGCTACCCAAATGGTTGTTGAGCGCCAATTGAACGCGGCCGGGACCAGTCGCCTGGAAGTTGGCCGTGACGCTTTTATCCGAAAAGTCTGGGACTGGAAGGAAGAATCCGGCGGCATCATTACCCGGCAACTGCGCCGACTCGGCTCCTCGCTGGATTGGTCGCGGGAACGATTCACCATGGATGAGCAATTATCTGCCGTGGTTGAAAAAGTATTCATAGATCTTTATGACGAGGGCCTGATCTATCGTGGCAACCGGTTAGTAAACTGGGATCCCCAGTTACACACCGCCATATCGGACCTGGAAGTTGTCTCCGAGGAGGAAAATGGTTCGCTGTGGCATTTTCGCTACCCGCTTGCCGATGGTGCAACCACGGCAGAGGGTGACACCTACATAATCATAGCCACGACCCGGCCTGAAACAATGCTGGGGGACTCGGCGGTTGCCGTCCATCCGGACGATACAAGATACCGGAATCTGGTTGGCAAATTCGTGGATCTGCCACTTTGTGATCGCAAGATTCCAATTATCGCTGATGATTATGTGGACCAGGAATTTGGTACGGGTTGTGTCAAGATTACGCCCGCACATGATTTCAACGACTACGAGATTGGCCAGCGCCACGATCTGGAAATCATTAACATCCTCACCGAAAACGCCAAACTCAACGAGAATGCGCCGCCACCCTATCAGGGGCTGGATCGATTTGATGCACGTGAAAAAGTCATCGTCGATATTGAAGCACTCGGCTTGTTGGCTGAGATAGAACCGCACAAGCTAAAGGTCCCACGCGGCGATCGTAGCGGTGTAATTATCGAACCCTATCTTACCCACCAGTGGTATGTGGCAGTGCAATCACTAGCAGAGCCGGCAATCGAAGCAGTAGAAAACGGTGACATCAAGTTCGTACCCAAAAACTGGGAAAACACCTATTTTGCCTGGATGCGTAACATTCAGGATTGGTGTATCAGCCGCCAACTCTGGTGGGGTCACCGCATTCCTGCCTGGTATGACGATGAGGGAAACATCTATGTAGGGAGCAGCGAAGCCGAGATACGGGAAAAACACCAACTGGAAGAAAGCCTCGCGCTGGTTCAAGATGAAGATGTTCTGGATACCTGGTTCTCTTCAGCCCTATGGACCTTCTCTACACTTGGCTGGCCGGACGACACAGAATATTTTGATCGCTTCCATCCCACGGATGTATTAGTAACCGGATTTGACATCATCTTTTTCTGGGTCGCTCGCATGATCATGATGACGCTGAAATTTACTGGCGAGATCCCATTTAAGGAGGTTTATATAACCGGCCTGGTGCGGGATGAACACGGTCAGAAGATGTCAAAATCGAAAGGCAATATACTTGACCCGATTGACCTGATCGATGGCATCTCGCTGGAAGAACTTATAGAAAAACGCACGGCTGACATGATGCAGCCTCAGCTAAAGGAAAAGGTTGAAAAACACACCAGAGATTCATTCCCGACAGGCATCACCGGCTACGGGACGGATGCCCTGCGCTTTACTTTCTATTCGCTTGCATCAACCGGCCGGGACATCAAGTTCGACCTTGGCAGGACGGAAGGATATCGCAACTTTTGTAATAAGATATGGAATGCGGCCCGTTATGTGTTAATGAATTCTGAAGAGAAACACATCGAATTCAATCCCGATAATCAGCATTTGAGCGTTGCAGACAAATGGATTCTTTCCCGCGTCGAACAAACCACAAAAACTGTGCAGCACAACA
Organism: Gammaproteobacteria bacterium; assembly: GCA_002726595.1. Taxonomy (GTDB): domain Bacteria; phylum Pseudomonadota; class Gammaproteobacteria; order Pseudomonadales; family Pseudohongiellaceae; genus UBA9145. Next base: position 5,702 of record PBTO01000129.1, read on the forward strand.
TGGAGAACTACCGTTTCGATCTGGTCTCCCAGGCACTGCATGAGTTTTTCTGGAATGAGTATTGTGACTGGTACGTGGAATTATCAAAACCCGTGTTATGGGATGAGGAGTCCAATCCGGCACAGGCACAGGCCAGCCGCTTTGTCCTGATTAGCGTATTGGAAAAAAGCCTGCGACTGCTGCACCCCTTTATGCCGTTCATCAGCGAAGAAATCTGGCAGCGAGTCGCACCGCTGCTTGATATAACAGGTGACAGCATCATGTTGCAGCCTTATCCGACCTATGCTGAGGAAAACATCGACTCTGATGCCGAAATGGATATTGACTGGATTAAAGGCGTCGTCATTGCAATTCGCAACATTCGTGGCGAGATGGATATCTCACCCGCGAAACCTATCGATGTCTTTCTGCATAAGGGAATCGATAATGATAAAAGCTGTCTGGATAATTATCAGCAATACCTGCGGAAGCTGACAAAATTAAACTCGATCCAGTGGCTGGAATCCGGGCAAACACCTCCTGCCGCAGCTACCCAGCTTTATGGAAAACTGGAGATTCTCGTTCCCCTGGCTGGACTGATCGATGCCGAAGCGGAGAAGACCCGCCTGGAAAAAGAAATAAACAAACTGGAAACCGGGCTCATTGCAGTCAGCAAGAAATTAAGCAACCAAAAATTTATCGCCAACGCACCCGATGCTGTGGTCGACAAGGAACGCAGCAAGGAAAAGGATATGTCCGGCGCCCTGTCCGCTTTGCAAGAGAAACTGATGCAAATTCAGAGCCTCTAAGGGGACACTGATAACTTAACAACTTAATAGCTGAATGATTGTCTTTAACCTTAAATCAAATAAAAATTAAGTTGTTAAGTTATCAGTGTCCCCCCGCTTAATCGGCAACCCGACCACCGCGCAAAATATTGGGCACCGCATGATTACCCTCGTGGCAGGCATATTCATACATGACATAGTCATCATCCCGGGTTAGTGGCATCGAGATGGTGAAGGGTTGCGTATAAATTTCCGGATCGGTAACGGTGACTTCCCAGATGATGGTGTCCTCGCTGATTCGGGTGAATCGTTCAACCGCTCGCAGCGCCTCGGTGATCGGTACGCCTTTCAATCTTCCGCCTGCCGCACTGGAAGCGATCATGCCGCGATCATTATAGTTAGTGGTTTCAACTACCAGCGTGTCGCCCTCCCAATGAGCGACGGAATCCCCCATCCATAGTTTAATTTTTTCATCGATATGTTGCTGTTTACCTAAAGAAATTATGCGCACATCATGAATCATTTCATAGAGTATGGCGAGGTTCTCTTCAGTCTGTACGATGCGGTAGGCATTGTTGTAACCGGCAGGCAGCATGGATCCCGGCACGCCTCGGGTGATACAGCGGTCCCACACCGTCATGTGTTGGTATGATTCCGTCACACGTGCGAAGTTATAGTCCCTGATTTGTTCTGCTGCCGGCCTGATGGGTGCCAATCCGGTGGGCGGATCTACTATCAGTGAGGTCTGACCGGTGGAGAGAACGGTGTCTCCCGAGTCCCGCCAGAACTGATTGTAACTGACGATAGCGCGCCCCGCTGCCACCGTTGCCGCTGCATCGTCACTGGCTCTGCGCTGCGCGGTGCGGGTCTCCAGCGCAATGATCTCATCGGCGGAGAGGAATTGTTGCCCTGCCTGCGAGGCAGGTCTTTCCATCGGCGAAAGTGTCGCATTGAGCCACACACCCTGAAAATCTGGCTGGCCTTGCTCGGTGCGTGGTAGCACCCAGCCGTCGGCTGCTTCCACATGAGTACCAAGCAGCAGCAACAGGCTTAGGATCGAAGTAAACCTGTCGCGGGCAAGCCGCAGGGCGAATAGTCTCATGTTTTCTTCCTCAGCACTGTTGGACTAGTCAGCACGGTCGGTCATTGGTGGATAAAAAACACCAGCACACGTTGTTCTATTTGTCCCCGGCTATCAACTATTTACTCAGCCAGCGGGCTTGGGCGCATCTGAAACTTCACGATTTTCGATTTAGAACCCTTACCGCCTTCCATGTGCCAGTTAGCAATCGAGCCGAAATCGGCGTACACAGCGGAGCCTTTCCAGCCCCCATCTGGATCGTCAATACGACCATCCAGACCCCGAGAATAAAAACCAAGTGGGTAAGGTACACGCATTACCACCCATTCAGCCGTCTCTGGATTGAGTGCTAATAAGGAATCTGAACCGGTACCATTGGCAATGGGGGTATCTTTGCCCAGTCCCAGGGTATCGAATTGATCAACCCAGTTGTAATAGTGATGGTCAGCACCTGCCCCTGACTCGGCACCCTTCATTCTTGGACCCGGTGCGCGGTACAGTGTCCAGCCTTCCTGGCAATGCTGACCGGTAGCAGTTGGACCGCTGAGTACTTCGCATTTGCTTCTATCGAAGCTGGCCATATGACCACTACCTGACAACGCTGTCCAGAGAACACCTTCGCTGTCGATGTCGATTCCTCGCGGTGCAAAACCCCATTGATCGCGATCTAAATCCTCGAGATCGAATGGTGGTTCGTAGACTTCAGTCTTGCAGGTGAATGGGGGATTACTACCTGGATCGAGACGAAGTATCTGTCCCGGTGTTGGCTGGGTACGAGTAATCCAGACAGAACCATCACGGGGATTGGGAATAATGCCGTAGGCAAAACCCACGAGGCGAGTATCTCGCCCGGCAACGGGAGACTGGCCGGGCTCGTTCCAGGGCTTGGTAATTTCACCGTCTCCATTGGTGTCGATAACTGTAGGACACCAGCCCTGTGCAGCAAGCTCATTACCGGTTTCATCCCAGAGCCTGGTATTGATCCAGCCAATGGCTTGCGTGTCACCGCTGAACCAGAGCGTATCGTCGGCATCGCTGGCGAACTGTAAGTGATGGGTGGAATAGCAGGTGTCTATCAAAGTCATTTCTTCTGTATCCGGGTCAAAATAAGAAGCATGGCGGCTAGAGGAATTGAGGGGGAAGTAATTAGCGGATGAATTTGTGGAGCCAGCTTTGCAGGCATCTGTGTTGGCCTCGATCCGCACGCGTGATGTCATCCACACCCGGCCCTTGCCATCCATCATCGGGTTGTGAGTATCGGCGGCAGCCTGACTGCGGAAGATCTCCTCATCGCCAAAAAAAGGTGAGGAAACAAAGTCATGAATAGCCTCGCCGCGGGTGCGCATTGGCACTTCAAATTCCCGGGCAACGTGCGTGTTTGGATCTACTACCACCAGTACGCCATCGGATTCGGATACGCCATAAAAAGGCCCATTTGCATTCACTCGGGGGTTGCGTTTATCTGTCACGATTTCGTCGTGTACGAAAGAGGTGTCATTACCCCAGTCCCACAAGGTTAAGACAATATTACGCTCTGCTCCCTGTGGTCTTGGTGGCGATGCTGGGACCTCTCCGCCGGCGATGCGATCGGTCCAATCGGCATACATGGCGATGGTGCGTTCGCGGCCCATTGTAGACAGGGTGCGGTTCATCCAGCCGCCATATTGACCGAAGTTCACCCGGTTACTCCAGGCCTCGACTGTAGATTCGAATTGATAGCGGATGTGCCCAACTTCCCGGGTTAATTTATTACCCAATTGATGGCATAGCTCACAATTCTGTTTCATGGAATCGACAAAGGCTTCCTGGCTTTGCATGGCAGCACCGACTCCCCCGATCTGCGAACCAGGGTTGGTGAATTCATCGACTGACGGTGGTTCAACCAGGCTATACCAATAACTCGCTGGATAAACTTGTGCCGCTTGTTGCGCATCTATCGGGTAGTCTGCCTCAAGCGCAAGATTATCTCCTGGCCGTGCCTGCACTGCAGTTGAATCCTGCAGGCCATAACCGCGCACCCACACGCTGTAACTGGCATCTGGCAGTTCCGGCAGCAGAAATTTACCATCACTGTCGGTAACTACAATTTTTATGAATTTAGTAGCGAGATCATCTGTCTCGGCAATGACCCAGACTCCAGCCTCCGGACCACCACTACCGGAAACTTCACCGCTTATGGATGCCGCGTTGAGGCTTGCCATAGCCAAAAAACCAGCAATGAAAAAGGATATGCTGAGTGATGTTTTGAGGTGGTTTTTTGTCCGGTTCACGATGTTTTCTCCGTCCGCATTCGAAATGACATGCACCAATACTACACTGCTGCCTGGGCTACTGCCACCAGTTTCAGTGCTGCAAAAGGAGACGAAAGTATTAAGAAACTTAATGCCTCCGTCCCCTTTTGGTCCGTGTCCAACTGCGCTCCGACTGGCAGCGTAGTGAACAGTAAATACAAGCCTGGGAGATGGCTTTCAAGACTGCCCATTTGTTTACTGCATACATCGTGAAGACTCTTGTTCGCCACCTAATATTAACTGTTATATGCTCAAGCCGATTCCACGAGCCATCAGATAAGCCAGCGTGGGAATGATTACCAGAAGCAGCAGTTCCAGTCTCATTAGCAGGCGCACCGAAGCTGGTACGGCATTTTCCCTGGTAGCATCTCTTCTGACCTTGAAGAAAAAGAATGTTGGATAGATAGAAAGCAGCGCAGCCAACGCGAACAGACCTAACTTTAACTGAAAAAACAGATTCATCCCGTAGAACACCCTGGGTTTTCCCACCCAGAGCCAGAGAGCCAAGCCAAATAAAGCTACCAGAGCAGCGCTTATCCTAAAGATGTTGTCCACCTTGACCAGGTTGCTGGCATCTTCATCGCTTATTGTAGGACTGATCACCATGTTATTGATGACAAGCGCAATAGCCAGTACGAAGATAGCCAGGAAGTGTGACAGACGGATGATTGTATACAGCACGGCGCAATCATACAGGAATTAGGGCAATTGGGCTCGAGATCCCTTAAATTGAATTATGTGCACAAGGAATAATCCCACTGCTATTCCTGCAGAACAGCGTCGGCTTCATAGTGAGCAAGGTATTCGAAGAAGGCGGTATCGCCAAGCACGGCGATCGAAGAGATACAGTTTGGTGTATTTAGAATATAAGAGTTACTCTGAGCAAGTAATAGTGGCCATTGATTGTGTTTTGCTGATTTTCAGCGTAATACTGTATATAACAAGGATTCGCCGCAATTGGCACGAATTAACGAGAGATGATCAGGCATATGCTCAATGGGCAGGAGCTTTTTTGCATGGGTACGAGGATGAAAGTCTGGGACGTTGGGTGGCTAAGTGAAATACGTCTATCTGTTTACAAATAGTGTATGGCTGCTTGCAGCCCTGTTTATGTTTATAGGCATGTCTGATCCTGAGGATTGGGTGGCCTATGTTATTTCTCTGGGCTACGTCCTGTTGCCTTTCATCATTCCACTGTATGCCTCATTCAGGTATTTACGTGGAACCAGTGACAAGCCAACGTGGTCGATAGCAGGTGTTGTTGCCGGTTTCCTGGCCTGTGTGTTATATGCTGGCACATATATGTATGCAGATGCTAATGAGTACCTTGACTTGATATTAACCGTTGCGCCTGGTTATCAGATTATGGGTTTGATAGCCGCTGGCGCTGCTGCGCATTTCGTTGTTAGTACCAAAATGTTAGATTAATAGCAGAATGCAGGAAATTTGCGCTGTGTCACAGGCCGGACGTCCGTATCGGCCAATAATCTCGGAATGGGCAGTAGTCCCACCAATTTGGCCATCACAAGATAAATCATGCAGGACATCGAGGAGAAACTCATGAATGTTTGTGTTACAACCAACCGGGTTCCAGTAACCAAGGGTTATGAAGATGCCTTCGAGGAACGCTTCCGTAATCGTGCCGGGTTGATCGACAATGAACCCGGCTTCCTGCGCAACGAGATCCATCGGCCACGCCCAATGAAAATGGATATGGCAGCCGGAGGCTTGGTCCCCGATGATGATATGCAAGGCTATTACTTAATCAAGACCTGGTGGCGTGACTTCGACGACTTCGTGGCTTGGACTAAGAGTGAATCTTTTGCGGAAGCCCATCGAAATCCGGCGCCCGAAGAGATGTTCGCGGGTTCCAGCGAGATCGAGGTTCACGAACTTCTCTCGAGCACGGATCTCAAAGTCGCTTGAAAAAACCGAGGTTCCTCCACCTGCCCCATCAAAATCGAAGGCGAAACGGGTAGTGGAAATCCCAACCAGTGCACCCGCCACATATCTCCCTGTTAGTGACTGCGAAGAAATTCTGTTAGTTATCCTACGTCAACAATAATCAGCTTCGCAGGCGCGGTGCTATTTTCGTTGATGAACTGGCAGATATTCCCTCGCTCGATAACAAGCGCAGGTCCTTTAATTGTGATATTTAGCGCCCATGGTGTTTCACAAACCCGACTTATCTGCCCAAAATCAGATGTGGATCAATGTTTGTGGATATTCTGGAAGAATTAAATTACTGATTTGAGTCTAATTGCCCCTTGGATCTTACTTGAGGTTTCCAACTTCATCCCATTATTAGCACTACTGGAATAATCCCTGTTTAGACATTTAGGAGATTTACATGCGAATTTCGACATTAATTAACAAAGGCTTGTTGTTAGCCTTCTCTGGTATGGTGTTTTCACCAGCAGTCCTGGCCCAGGAAGTTACCTTCCACAAGGATATCGAGCCAATTTTGCAGCGTAGCTGCCAGAATTGTCATCGTACCGGTGGCGTGGCTCCCATGCCCATGGTTACCTATGAAGAGGTAGCCCCTTTTGCCGGGCTAATTGAGTACAAGACTGGCCTGCGCAGCCGCCCTGGCGCCATGCCACCGTGGTATACCGAAAAGAACGTGGGCATTCAACAGTTCAAGGATGACCCTTCCCTAAGCGAAGCCGAAGTTGCCGCCATTTCCACCTGGGTGGCCAGTGGCTCACCAAAGGGAAATACTGCCGACGCACCTGAACCACTGGTTTTCGATGACAATACCAAGTGGAAACTGGGCGAGCCAGACCTGATTGTTGAAACTGAAGATTTCTTCATGGCCAGAGGTCGACCCGATTGGTGGGGTGAGATTCCCAGCGTTCCAAGTGGTCTGACAGAAGACCGCTATGTGAAGTCTGTAGAAATAGTGGAAATAAACGACGTGGGTGTTGGCGCTGAAGAGTCCGACACCGTGGGTGGTCTGTGGATTTTTCACCACATGATCTATCGTATGGAGACACTGGACGAGGATGGCAACACAATTCCAGGTCAATCTACCACTTTCCCGGTACACGAAGTCGGCCGTAATGGGGACATCTTCGATCCCGATGCTGGTCCC
>PBTO01000130.1 GCA_002726595.1 Gammaproteobacteria bacterium
TGCTAGGCCTGCGTTACTGCGCCTAACACTGAACATACTGGTGAACTCTGCACTCCAAAATTAACCCTGGTCGAGGTACTAATTAACGATTTCAAATTCCAATAGCTCAAGACCCTCTCTTTCGCCATCATTGATATATTGCATAAATACATTGTATTGACTGTCTGTCTCCAGATAAGGGAGAACGCGCAGGCCGGGTAGATACAATAGCGAATCGAGAGGGGAATAAAGTGGTCGAGGTTGCCAGAGTTCAGGCTGGGGAATTCCTTCCACCATTCCCAGTGTGAAAAAAGCGTCGTCCTCCGGGGACTGATGCAGCTCAACATTAAAATTGGATTCATCGCCCGCCACGTACAAAGATTCGATTGAGAGCAAACGCTGGTCACCGTCGAAGTTGGCCAATCCCGATGTTGCGGCGAGTCCATTCCGGGGAAAGCTCAGCAGTGACTCGCGGAACTCAAAATCAGCCTCGAAGCGGCATTGTCCGGTATTCTGAGTGCTTGCCAGGCAGGCCTGTTGCAGATCAAGCACACCCGGCTGCGCCCCACCTGCGCTCCAGTCAATCAGCTTATTCCAGGCAGACAAGCCTTCTTCTTCGCTGAATTCACAATGACTGGCCGTTTCTTCAACTACAATGGCTGATGTTAGCTGACTCGGCGGCAACAGGCTTTGCAGTACCAGCTGATTTTCAACTTTTACCAGTCCATCTTTTGACGTGTGAATTGACACTACCTTGGAATTGCCGATGTCGCCTACGGGAGTGTAATTTTCCCTGAAAAGCTGCGTCGCCGAGGGCAAGGCAACACTGCGCTGAATGACATTGTTGATATTTTCATCGCCATAGTCGATGCCGGCGTTGCCGAAGGGTAGCAGACCATCCAGTTTGCTGGCGTCATTGACCAGGCTGGGGATTTCGAACACGGCGTAACCCAGATCGAGCAATAGAAAATCCACATCTGTGTTGGTCAGCTCAAGAATTCTATTCAACCGCTCGGCCTGGGCGTGGCTTTGCAGAAGTTGTCCCAGAGGATCGTCGATTAAGGTCGATAATACCAGACCGGTACAACGTTCAAGCGACTCAAGAAATTCGACTTCACCTGTAATAAGCTTAGGCTGCTCTGCCCAGAAATCGGTAGGCAGTTCTGCATTCGATGCCTCGCTGCAGACCGCTTCATAAACCATGCGCAGGTCGAATGCCTCGACCCAGTTATCTGATCCGGCTACGGCGCCGCACATAAGCAGGGCACCGTCTATATCCGGGATAAGCCCTTCTTCCAGATCCCGCACGCTGATGATGCCACCCAGTGAGGCGCCCTGAATAAAGACCTTCTCGGGCTGACCTGCCACTTCAACAAATCGCTCAAAAAGCTGCTGGTTGTCAATATGGGAATTGAAAACAGCCCAACCGGTTTGACTGTAACTGGATGCAGCCATGGCATAACCCTGGGCAAGCACGATGTCATCCAGTGGTCCCAGTGAAGGGTCCGAATCGAGTTCACGCGTGGTATAACCCTGGTAGCCATGGTTCCAGATTACCAGCCCATTCTGGGGTTGCCAGTTTTCCGGCAGGGCGATCGTATAGTAGGCGCCGCTGGCCGTTTGCCCGTGAACCTCGGTGACCTGGGCAACGGAAGACTGAGCAGCCATAAGGCATATGCTGAAGAGGAAGCACTGTTTCAGGGGCATCTTCGGGCCAGGTTTAGATATTCGCATGAGATGCATTGAGCAAAAGCAGGATAAACCAAGCATTCGGTAAGCAGCCTTTTGAATCCAGGTAAGGGCGTTAATAAGAGTTATTACCACCGCTGCAATGGATTTAATCCGCTAATCTAAACAAATCCAGATCAATCACATCTGCCATTGCCTTATAACCGGCATCGTTGGGATGCAGGTTATCTTCTGTGAAGGAGGGCAGAATGCGTGAGGGATTAGCCGGATCCTGCACCGCCTTCTCGAAATCGATTACCCCGTCAAATTCACCACTGGTTCGAATGAAGTTATTTACCGTTTGTCTTACGACTTCGCCCTCTGGTGTGTAGTAGCCTGCACCTTCGTAAGGCGTGAGGGTCGCTCCGATTACTTTAATACCATGAGTATGAGCCCGGGTAATGAGTTGTTTATATCCGGCGATTACGGTCGATGCAGAGACTAAACCGCCGGGATCTCCGGAAGACATGCCAATGTCATTGATGCCTTCCATCAAAACCATGTGGCTGACATTGCTGAGAGCCAGAACATCGCGCTCAAACCTGGCCTGCAGGTTCTGACCGAACCTCGAGCTTCCTTCAGTGGTTACCCGGTTGCCGCTGATTCCGGCATTAATCACAGCAAATTCGGCAGTGCTATTGTCAGCAGACAGTCGCCGGGCAAAATGATTTGGCCAGCGTTGATTGGCACTGGCGGTAGAGCCCCAGCCATCGGTAATGGAATCGCCAACAGTTGCAATCGCTGTCACTTCATTACTATTGAACACGTCAATCGCAGTGAGCAGGTTCCAGGCCGGTGTTTCGGATGCCACGGGCAGATTCGTGCTGGTCGTGTGGTTGCCTGCTGCGGAAATATAGTTAATCTGGTTGGATAAAGCATGGGCTGTTAGAAAGCCACTGGCTTCCGGCAGGTACAGGCTGATGCCCAAATTACTTAGCTCGGGGACATCGAAGGCTAGAGGATCACTGATTACCACGGCGCCAAGGGGGATTGTGATCGAAGGCTCGCCGCCAAAACTTACCCCTTTGCTACTGCCGGTTTGAATAGAACTGCCCTCTGAGTGCAATGCCACCGTAGTAGAGCCAATCAACATGGGTCTGTCGCCATGCAGGTTTGAAAAACGCAGACGTACACTGCTGCCACCGACACTGGTGTGGACTATCAGTCGCAGCGTTTGATCTTCAATCGCAGCCGGGTCGTCACCGGAATCCGGGAGGGTGCTTGGACTGGTTGACCAGGTAGTAACCCACCGCTGGTCACTATGTTCCTGTGCCTGTAATCCAACACCTGACAAGGAAATTCCTGCCAGCAAAATCAGGATCAGAGGGGTTATCGATTTTCTTAAACTTATTCTTGGATACATAGAGACACCTTTGTATGCATGGTTTATTACGCTAAGTTGAGTAAAACATAGAATTTCGAGGATGAGAAGGTCGTACCCTCTCCCTGGTCACTGCAACTATGGATTTTGTCTACGTCACTCTTAAAAACTTTTTCAGTCCGTTGGGCGCGAATTGCAATTCACTGTTGCGGATAATTAGTCGCCTTGCTATAAAATTGCGCAATATTCATTTGGAGGGTAAGGCTGTGGATTTATTACCTGCAATCGAGCTGGAATCCCCGTCGGGTGTCGAAGTTAACGCATCGGTTATCTGGTTACATGGACTGGGTGCCGACGGCAGTGACTTCGCGCCCATCGTGCCGCAAATGGCTTTGTCAGATACTTACGGCATTCGTTTCATCTTTCCCCACGCGCCCTCAATTCCGGTCAGCATCAACAACGGCTATGTGATGCCAGCCTGGTATGACATTAAACAGATCGATGTGGATCGCCACGCGGATGAGGAGCAAATACGTCAATCGGCCGGCTGGATTCATGCGCTGATCGAGCGCGAACTGGAAAGAGGGGTGGATAGCAGCCGAATCATCATCGCGGGGTTTTCCCAGGGTGGTGCCGTTTCCTATGAAGCGGCATTGACTTATCAGCAGCCTCTGGCTGGCATAATGACGCTTTCCACTTATTTTCCCACCGCTAATAGTATTCAGATAAACCCGGTGAACAATACTATTCCTATCCTGATCTGCCATGGCACTCAGGATCCCATGGTCAATGAATCACTGGGCCGGAAGAGCCTGGCCATACTGCAAAATCTGGGCTTCGTGCCCGAGTACAATAGCTATCCGATGGAGCATGCCGTATGTCCTCAGGAGATCTCCGATATAGCGGCCTGGATAGTCAGAACACTGGAAGAAAAATAGTTGTATATTGGTGTTGACCTTAGACTTAACTCTAAAGTTTATAATACAATCCGTTGTGTGATGGTGGACTTTAATCCGGATAAGAGTGGATATGTTAAAGATTAGTGAATTATCTGCAAAAGTTGGCCTGTCGGCCCACACGCTGCGCTTTTATGAGAAAAATGGCCTGGTGAATGCCAGCGTTCGCAGTGAGTCTGGCTACAGATACTACAATGATGCGGACGTTAAACGGGTCGAATTCGTAAAATCGGCACGCAACATTGGTTTTTCACTGGATGATATTTCCACTCTGTTGTCGATTCGAGTGGATAAGCAGAGTCACTCTTGTCAGGAAGTTACTGATATTACGCAAAACAAGCTGGATGAGGTTAACAGTAAAATAGCTGAACTACAGTCCATGCAGAAGATATTACAAATATTATTGGATAGTTGCTGTGGTGGTCCGGAGAATGCGATCCACTGCTCGATTATGGAAGCGCTGGAGGACCATGAAATCCAGTCGCCTCACGAAGGAGTAAGCTGAATTGAACTTTTTGAATGTGTTTTGGAATCTGGTAATTGTGGAAGATTGTGACACCCAGGCTGCTAACAAGGGAGTAATAAAATGAATTTGCTTGCCGTGTTTTGGAACCTGGTAATTGAAAGTGCACCCTGGTTGCTGTTGGGTTATTTCCTGGCCGGGGTGATCAAGCAGCTTATACCCAGCTCCTGGGTGCAATCTCAATTGGCTACACCGGGCTCCACTTCCATAGTAAAGGGAGCCGTTATTGGTGCTCCCCTGCCATTATGCTCATGTGGAGTAATACCCACAGCCCTGGCTATTCGTAAGGCGGGCGCGTCAAAAGGGGCCACATCTTCCTTTTTAGTAGCGACGCCTGAAACCGGTGTAGACTCCATCTCATTCTCCTATGCAGTGCTGGGCCCCATATTCGCTCTGGCGCGCCCCATTAGTGCATTGTTGAGCGCGGTTGTGGCGGGCGTACTGGTGCGAACCTTCGATGTGGATGATTCGCTGCCCGAGGAAGAATCCAGTACTTGCAGTAGCTGTTGTTCCAGCAAGAAATCAGAGCCGCCCGCTGATCCGACCCTGGGCGAGAAACTGCTTGCTGCGGTGAAATACGGCTACGGCAATATGATTTCCGATACGGCTAAATGGCTGACCATTGGCCTAGTAGCCGCCACCTTCATCACTGCTCTGGTCCCGCAGTCATTCTTTCTGCAGTGGGGCGATGGTCTATTGGCCATGCTGATAATGGTGATTGTCGGGTTGCCCATGTATATCTGCGCGACCGCATCCACACCGGTCGCTGCCAGTCTGTTATTCGCCGGCATCTCGCCGGGTGCTGCCTTGGTATTTATGCTCACCGGGCCGGCTACCAATATCGCAACCATGGGCGTGATCAAGGAGCAGTTGGGTAATCGTTCTCTGCTTGCATACATGGTGGGCGTTATCGGCAGTGCGATCATCTGCGGCCTGATACTCAATCAACTTTATCAATCTTTCGGCTGGCCATTACAGCTCTCACTGATGGATCGTGCCGATGGCTTTCCCCTCTGGCGACAACTGGCCGCAGTACTGCTTTGCAGTCTGATTCTGCGGGTCTACCTGAAGCCATTGTTCAACCGCAAGATGCCGGTAGTGGAGGTGGAGACGAAAACCGAGGCGGAAGCTAACTAGCCCGATCCCTTCATGAAATATCCGGGCTAACCGTTGTCTTTTCTTGCTTTGATGCGGTGATTCTCATCAAGCTCGAACACTATATCGGCGGTACCTGACAGGGTATCCATGCAGTGTCTGCTCAGACGTTCGAAATGCTGGATAAATTGCTGTAGCTGTTGAGGGTTCATCAGGGTGTTGGCAGCAGTCGGCTGTTGTTCTGCCAGTTTGCTTTCCTGCAAGCTGCGCCACTGGAAGACCTGGTCGAATCCGGGGGCCTTGAGGAATATGAGCGAATCGAGCCGATCGAATAATTCCTGGTATTGCCCACCCAGTTGTTGGTTGACATAACCTCGCCAGGTGCCGTCAGCATCCTCATTGGATTCCAGTTCATTGACCGGAATTGCCAGTTCTGCTTCCTCTTGCGGCTTTGAGCCGACAAACCAGCCTTCGAGAATGACGAGGTCACAGGTCTTCTCTGCCCATTGCCACGCAGACTCTGGAAACGGATCGTCTACTGCCTTGTTAAAGCGGGGAACCGCAATCGATTGCTCCAGATCAGTTGATAACAGTTGGTGGATAAGTCGCAGCGCTAACGCGATATCGTGCGTGCCGGGGACCCCGCGCGTCGCAAGCAGCGGATGAATGTTGTTGGCCAGGTCATGTCGGTCTGCCCGGGAGAGATAGAAATCATCGATCGATAGCTGTACTACCTTGTGGCCCTTATCAGATAACAGTGATACGAGTAAATTGGCTAAAGTCGACTTGCCCGTTCCCTGTGCTCCGTTGATTCCGAGCAAATAGGCGCTATCGATTGATTTAAGAATCCCATCCAGTTCGGTGGCAAGCGGCAGAAACCAGTCGATTGCATCAATACCGTAGCTATCCGGCAGAGACTCGCGCTGCAAAAATTGTTGAATTAGCTCACTGGGCATGACGAAGGTTCTGGCATCTCACTGGAGTTGGTAATAGTTCTGGCAATAACTCCCTGATCGGATATCGATTATCCCACTGTTGCACCCGAAACTTAACCCTGGTCGAGGTACTAAGAGCGGCAACAGTGTGTTCCAAAATTTTCCTGTGGTAGGATTCTGAGAAGCTCGTGGATTCTTTCGCGGGCTTCCTGAACAACAGTAACTTTTCAATCTGTGATAAACCGCCCATGTCATCTTCGCTGCTGCCGGAAAGGCCATTGATTATATCACCCACCCTGGCAGCCACCATTGGGCTTGAGGAATCGGTCATGCTGCATGTACTTTCGGAGCAGGTGGCCAGCCGTAAAACACACGATAAAGAGGGTTTGCAATGGATTGAACTTTCCGATGAAGATCTGCTCTCCGTACTGCCGTTCTGGTTGCTAGTCGATGTAAGAAGGATTCAGGCCAGCTTGCAAAATTTAGGGCTCATCGTAGTCGATCCTGAAACCGGAAACTCGCCTAGCTATTTCTATGCAATTAACCAGAAAAGTGAAGCTGAGATTAAACCGGTTGCCAAATCCACTCCGGAGCCACGAGCTAAACCAGGTCCGGGCGGTAAAGCTAGCTACCTGCCAGCCGACTGGCAACCCGATGCAAATTGGCTTGGCCTGTGCAGGCAACATGGCATGACCAGCGACTTTGCATTATCCCTCGTGCCGGAGTTTGTCGGTTACTGGCGTGAGCAGGGAAAATCCAGAAAGTCCTGGGGTAATACTTTTTTCCGCTGGGCGAAGAAGGCCTGGATTGAAGAGCAGGGGCGGCGCGGTTTGCGGGAACTGGAGACAACCATGTCAGCGGAATGGATGCCAAACCCGGATGCTACCGGTATCCTGGTGAATGCCGGAATCAGTGCCAGTTTTATTGAGGATGCGGTTCCCGAGTTTGTGTTGTACTGGCGAGAGCGCGGAGCTGAAAACGGCACCTGGAACACAAAATTTATCCAGCATATACGTATTCAGTGGGCAAAATTTAATGCCTCTTTTGGTTACGATAACACCCCAAGGCTGATCCCCGATGACTGGCAACCGAGTGCAGATTGTATCGATATTTTGCATTTGGCTGAAATCGATGAAGAATATGCCAGGGGCAAGATTCCTGAATTTGTGATGTACTGGAAAGACAGCCATCAGGTTAAGGCATCCTGGAATACAGTATTCCTGCAATTTATCAAACAAGATTGGGCCAGGGCTTTGAAAAAGCTTCAGGCAACGGAAATTGAAAATGCAGAAGATCAGCTCATTGCTGGAACGAGCCAGCAAAGAATTAAAGACAGATTCCAGCGCATCGCAGACCGCAGTTGGGCCGAGTAAGTCAGCAGCGGAAGAGGAACCGATTCGCGCTGAAGATCCGGTTGTCGATCGTGACAGCGATGCCAGCATGGATCACATCGATGCCATCAATCAACTTTTCGCCGAGCTGGAATTTGCCTATCACAATCAATTCCATAAGGCCTTCGGTGATGCGGAGAGCCTGGTTATTGCTAAAAAATACTGGTTGAGCTGCCTCTCGCAGTTTTCTCCGTTGCAAATAACCCTGGCCGTGAAGTCGGTTATCAAGACTCAGGAGTATCTGCCAAGTATCGCAACCATGGTGCGCACCTGCGAGTCCGGGCTGGATTTGTTTGGTTTGCCTTCAGCACGGGAAGCCTACATCGAAGCCTGCGGTGCCCCGTCACCAAAAGCAAGCTACGCGTGGAGTCATGAGGCGGTCTATTGTGCCGGCAAAGCCAGTGGCTGGTTCCTGCTGGCCAACGAACTGGAGTCCAGTGCGTTCCAGGTATTTGATTACCATTACAAGTTAATGTGCAGGCGGGTAATGGCGGGGGAAAGCCTCGCTATCGAAATACCCGCAGCGCTTCCTGATAAGAATGAGCAGCAGTTAGAACCTGCCGAAGTAAGGAAAAGGATCAAAAAGCTGCAGAAAGAACTTGGCCTGTAATGGCTAACAATTCTGCCAGGTTTGAATAAGCGCGCCGGGCTTACACGGCGAATCATCCAATCTTCTTATAGCGAACCCGCGAAGGCTGCGCATTATCTCCCAAGCGCTTCCTGCGATCGGCTTCGTAATCGCTGTAATTTCCTTCGTGCCAGAACACCTCGCTATTGCCTTCAAATGCGAGAATATGGGTGCAGATGCGGTCCAGGAACCACCTATCGTGGGAGACGACAATGGCACAACCGGGAAAGGCCAGCAAACCTTCCTCCAGAGCTCGCAGGGTTTCAACATCGAGATCGTTGGTCGGTTCGTCGAGCAGCAGGACGTTGGCACCACGCTTGAGTAATTTGGCCAGATGCAGTCGATTCCGTTCTCCGCCTGATAGGTCCTTGACAAATTTTTGCTGGTCGGTGCCCTTGAAGTTAAACCGACTGGCATAAGCCCGTGAGGAAATTTCGTATTTACCAATCTGGATCTGATCCTGCTCGTCAGAGATTTCCTGCCAGACCGTATTCTCGCCATTGAGTTCATCCCTACTCTGGTCTACATAGGCCATATGGACTGTCTCACCAGGCTCGATTGTTCCACTGTCCGGTTGCTCGGTGCCAATCAGCATACGCAGGAAAGTCGTCTTACCCGCCCCGTTACCACCGATGATGCCAACTATGCTGCCCTTGGGGAGGGCAAAGCTGAGATTGTCGATAAGGGTCTTGTCATCAAAGCCCTTGCACAGATTCCGCACTTCGATAACTTTTTCTCCAAGCCGCGGTCCGGGCGGAATATACAGCTCCTGGGTTTCATTGCGTTTTTGGAAATCCTGTGAGTTGAGTTCTTCAAAGCGAGCGATGCGTGCCTTGCTCTTAGACTGCCGGCCTTTTGGATTCGCCCGAACCCATTCCAGCTCAGATTTTATGGCTCGTTCGTGGGCTGCCTGCTGCCGGGCTTCAATGTCCAGACGCTTTTCCTTTGTTTCGAGCCAGTTAGTGTAGTTGCCTTCATAGGGAATGCCGTACCCTCTGTCGAGTTCGAGAATCCAGCCGGCCGCGTTATCCAGAAAATAGCGATCGTGTGTTATGGCCACGACCGTCCCGGTGAATTCCTTAAGGAAGCGCTCCAGCCAGCCCACGCTCTCGGCATCGAGATGGTTAGTGGGTTCGTCCAACAGCAACATATCCGGTTTCGACAGCAGCAGGCGGCACAGGGCAACCCGGCGTTTCTCACCACCGGATAATGTACTCACATCGGCTTCCCAGGGGGGGAGTCTCAAGGCATCGGCTGCCCGTTCCAGCATGCGGTCGATCTCNCAGCCGTCAACGGCGTCGATGGCATTTTGGATAGTTCCCTGTTCCTCAAGTAGGGTATTCATCTCATCGTCGCTCATGGGCTCGGCGAACCGGTCGCTAATGCTGTTGAATTTCTCCACCAGCGAGATGATTTCTTTAATGCCCTCCTGCACATTGCCGCGTACATCCAGCTCTGGATTCAGTTCCGGCTCCTGGGGCAGGTAGCCAATATTCAAATCTGGCTGCGGCCGGGCCTCGCCGTTATACTCCATATCCTGACCTGCCATAATTTTAAGCAGTGTGGATTTGCCAGCGCCGTTAAGTCCCAGCACACCGATTTTTGCACCGGGGAAAAATGATAGAGAAATATTTTTTAGAATTTCCCGTTTGGGAGGAACAACTTTTCCAACCTCGTGCATGGTGTAAACAAATTGGGACATCGTTTGGTTCCTGATAAACGGGCGGCTATTATCGCACAGACTCAACCCCTGTTTGCAGGTAAAAAATTCTCCTGTTTTAAGCCCATATTAGTGATGCCCAACAGAGACTCATCATGTAGAATAGCGCCTTCGCAAATCCCCCAAAACCGGAGTAATAAATGTTTGACAGTGACACGAACATTGCTGACTTTGATCCAGAGGTGAGTGCCGCTATCGAAGCGGAGCGTGATCGCCAGGAGCAGCACATTGAATTGATCGCTTCAGAGAACTATACCAGCCCAAGGGTGATGGAAGCGCAGGGTACGGTTCTTACCAACAAGTATGCCGAGGGTTATCCGGGTAAGCGCTACTACGGGGGCTGCGAAAATGTTGATGTAATCGAGCAGCTGGCAATCGATCGGGTTAAGCAATTATTCAATGCAGATTATGCTAACGTGCAACCCCACTCAGGATCACAGGCCAACGCGGCGGTGTATATGGCACTGATGAAGCCTAGCGATACCGTGCTGGGAATGAGTCTGGCCGATGGGGGTCATCTTACCCACGGAGCGAGCGTTAGTTTTTCCGGCCGAATTTACAACGCAGTACAGTACGGTCTTAACAACGAAACCGGCGAGATCGACTACGATCAGGTTGAGGCGCTGGCTAAGGAACACAAGCCAACAATGATCATGGCCGGGTTTTCCGCCTACTCACGGGTTATCGACTGGCAGCGGTTTCGACAGATCGCCGACAGCGTCGGGGCTTACTTCGTAGTGGATATGGCCCACGTGGCTGGATTGATCGCGGCCGGTGTCTATCCCAGCCCGGTTAATATTGCCGATGTGACCACCTCCACTACCCACAAGACCCTGAGAGGGCCACGCGGCGGCATTATATTGGCGCGGGCTAATCCGGAGCTGGAGAAGAAGCTGAACTTCGCCGTGTTTCCCGAGAGTCAGGGAGGGCCCGCGATGCACGTGATCGCTGCCAAGGCTGTCTGCTTCAAGGAAGCCATGAGTGAGGATTTCAGGAGTTATCAGCAACAGGTTCTGCGCAATGCGCGGACCATGGCCAACGGGTTTATCGACAGGGGCTTCGATGTAGTTTCCAATGGCACAGATGATCACCTGTTCCTGTTGAGTCTGATCAAGCAGGACATAACGGGCAAAGACGCCGATGCTGCATTGGGCAGGGCTAATATTACGGTTAACAAGAATGCGGTGCCTAACGATCCCAAGCCGCCCTTTGTTACCAGCGGGCTGCGTATTGGCTCACCGGCAATTACCACGCGGGGGTTTAAGAAAGAGGAAACAGCGTTATTAACGGCATGGATGTGTGATATTCTTGACGATATTGCAAACGAAGAAAAAATACTGGAAGTAAAACAAAAAGTGCTTGATTTATGTTCAAGATTTCCCGTCTATCGCTAGAATCTTGTCGTATTTTGTGTATTTTATAGAACAATAGGTTATTTATGCATTGTCCATTTTGCGGTGCGGTTGACACCAAGGTAATTGATTCGAGATTGGTAGCCGAGGGTAATAATGTGCGACGGCGTCGTGAATGTATTACCTGCGAGGACAGATTTACCACTTACGAATCGGCGGAACTGGTTATGCCGCGTATTATTAAGCAGGATGGCATCCGCGAGCCGTTCAACGAAGAAAAATTACAGGCAGGCCTGGCCAAGGCGCTGGAAAAAAGGCCAGTAAGTATTGAGAATCTGGAAGAGGCAATTAACCGCATCAAGGCCCACCTGCGCGCCACCGGTGAGAGAGAAATTCCTTCCCGGGTTCTGGGTGAACAGGTGATGAAGGAGCTTAGAGAACTGGACGAGGTTGCCTTCGTCAGGTTCGCTTCTGTATACCGCAGTTTTAAAGATCTGGATGAATTTCGTCAGGAAATTGATCGCCTCTCTAAAGACAATCCCAAATAACTAAAGGCACCTCTGATTCAACATTAATTAATTTGGTCTTTTGATTAGAAGTCTGGCCCTGTGGTCAAAAAGCAGACACAGTT
>PBTO01000131.1 GCA_002726595.1 Gammaproteobacteria bacterium
TTTAACCCTTGGATCTTTAGTTTTTATTGTTAATATATCAGATTTATTTCTCCGATTATTCCATTAACCATCCAGGCCACTATACTATCTTTCCCAACTATATTTCTCCCGATGTATACTGGGCTCCTTGCCTGTTGCGTGCCGCCTGACCTAATCCGCTCGGCTACGGCTTGCATGGACATGCCTATCCACCACAAACCTTGCAGGCTACGCCTTCATCCTTATTACCCAACCTGCCTTTTGATTTCTGATAGTAGCGGCAAGAGGAATTATGTCGTTTCTTGGTGCTGCTAATCCAATATTTACCACCAGTCTCTGCTTCACTTTTACTCACCTTTGACTTACCTGCTTTGGCTGCTGGCAGCTTCCATGGAGACAGGTTCACCTTAGATTCTAGCTGCTCCTGTACCTTCTGTGGAAGTAGATTCAAGAAGGTTAGTTCTTGCCAGAATAAGTTCCTTAATCAATATGCTTGTAACAGTTACTCCCCACGACCACTGTAAATCAAGTTCAGTGGGGTTTTCTTGATTCTTGCCTTTTATTGCTAATTCGTCTAGTATGTATCCGAAACAGCTACAATAAACCAAAATAATCGATGGGAAGCTAGTTTTACTCGCATACAAATCACATTTAACTCAAGGAAATCAAAATGGTACTTGTCATTATACTCAACCTAATAGCCATAGGGCTCATTATTTGGTTTTTCCGTAATCGCATAAATACAGCTGAAATTAACACTCTCACTTCTGTTATCACTGTTACGGGTGTTCTGGGCACATTTATAGGGATATTTATTGCATTAATTCAGTTTAATACTTGGGATATCGAAGGTAGTGTACCAGCCCTACTAACAGGGATGAAGTTTGCATTTACTACTTCAATCATAGCTATGGGTTCTTCTGTTTTTTTAAGGCTCAAGGTAATGTGGCAAGACGACAAACAGAAAGAGCAGAACACTGAGGAATCTAGTGCAGGTGCCACGGCAGATGATATCCACCAAGAATTAAGGAGTATGAGGCAACTACTGGTTGAGCAACGACAAGAAATCGGTCGACATCTTTCAGATATTGGGAATGCCTTGAGTGGAGATGGTGACACGACGCTACTAACACAGTTGAAAATCCTCAGGCTAGAAATCCAAGATCGGATGGGCGACTTAGTCAATGAGTTTAGGAACTTCGCTGAACAAGTCACTGAAAATAACACTCAAGCTCTAATCCAAGCCTTAGAAGAAGTTATGCGTGATTTCAACACTAGAATTAACGAGCAATTCGGCGATAACTTCAAGAGATTAAATGAAGCGGTAGAAAAGATACTCGTTTGGCAAGATCAATATCGCCAACAGATGGATGAACTTGCCCAAGCATTTCAGTTAGCATCAGAGAGTGTTGTAATTTCAAGTCAGGCGTTGGCCCAAATGACTCCCCATTATGAAAGCATTTCGGAAGTTGCTTCTAATCTGGAAAGGGTTTTAACCACCACCATCAGTCAACAACAGGACTTAGAACGACACTTGCAAGCCTTTAGCCAACTAGCGGAGAGCGCACATTCTGCGTTTCCACAAATCGAACAAAATCTGGATCGCTTGACCGTAGGTTTTTCAGACCACGTTAAAGATGCAACCAATACTACAACTGAAGCTATTCAAAACCAGAGTCAACAGTTAGGCAGTATTGTGATGAATATGGACCAGGTAATATCACTACTTGCAGAAAGTCTGGAAGAGAGATTCCGCGTCAGTTCAGATCGAATGTCTCAACAAATTGAGTTATATACGAACAATCTATCTGATTCAATTGAGAACTCCACACAACAAACCCAGCAAGCGATCCAGAGTCAAAGTGACAGATTGGGCACTTTAGCAACAACGACTAATGAGGCGCTACTTAGATTAGCAGATACGATAGAAACACAGCTACAGGACATGTTTAGAGAAAATTCTAATAGAATTACTCGGCAAATCCAGTTACTAGATAATGCTTTATCGACCGAATTAACTCAGTCCCTACAAAGCCTCGGTAGCCAACTGACGAGCTTGTCCCAACAATTTGTTGCTGATTACACCCCTTTAACCGAACGCCTAAGACAAGTAGTTCAAATAGCAGGAAATCTTCATGAAACGACGGAAACAACACCTAATAGGCGATCCCAGAACTGATGAAAAATTCCGATTTTTTAGCTCCGACTAGTACGGAAAGCGAAGATAACTGGCTTTCCGTCTCCGACTTGATGGCAGGTTTAATGATCATTTTTCTGTTCATTGCAGTGGCATATATGGTCAATGTCCAGAACGAAAAAAAAAGTATCCAACGGATTGCTGTTACTTACCAAAAGTTGCAAGTCAATCTGTACGAAGACCTGAAACGTGAATTCAAACATGATCTAAATCGATGGAACGCAGCTATAGACAGAGACCGACTGTCTGTTCGTTTCCTAGTCAGCCCTGAAGGCGAAGATACTTTTAGAGAACCAGAAGTTCTTTTCAAAGTCGGTTCAGACATTATAGAAAACAGATTCAAAATTATCCTAATAGAGTTTATACCACGCTACCTGAAAATCTTAAGGAAAAATGTTTATCGAGACGAAATCGCGGAAATTAGGATCGAAGGTCATACTTCTAGCGAATACAAGATGGAACGCAACAGGTACAAAAAATACATAAAAAACATGGAGTTATCACAAGATAGAGCTAGAGAGGTGCTACGCTTTATCTTGCTCGAGATCCCAGCTATCGTTAGCGACTCAGGCATAAAACCCTGGCTAAGACAGCATATAACAGCAAATGGGCTATCGTCTAGCCAGTTAATAATAACAGCCAACGGCACCGAAGATAGGATGGCTTCCAGAAGAGTAGAGTTTAGAGTAGTCACAAATGCCGAAAAGAAGATTGTTCAAATTATCCAAGAAGTAGAGGATTAAGTACATTGAAGCTACCCGACTTCACAGAAGACGCGGAATTAAATCGACTCAGGCAGCAGATGAATGCCCCACGTCGAGAATGGAATCAGCAAAGTGACTGGCAAAGAATTGATCTGGATGCAATCCTCCGTCACACAGGAATGGAAGTAAACCCTGCAGATATCATTGTTACTTCTGATAGAACACTTGAGTACGAGGGATTCAAGGTTGCTGTTTTTATAAGAGACCAGCCGATTAATACCGATTATCGATTTCATGTTGCTGATTGTAGAACTTTGATACAGATGAGAAGGGATGGGAGATATGAGAAATTTGTGGTTGCGACCAGGCAAGATGGAATATTTCTAGTTAACCAAACCTCATCAGGCGTGGTTGTTAACGAGGAGGTTGAGATGAGACTCCATGTTTGTCAGAATTGCCTAGAAAGCCTTAGATGGCAGAATTATGAATACGGTATGAGAGATATTTGGCTAAATTTCAATTTGGAAGATTTTTTTGAGGTGTATAATTCGACAATTACCCAGCGGCCTAGATATACAGATCAAACCGCACCTGAGAATACATACGCTGCTGATTGGGACAGGATATCGAAGCGTTATAAAGTAAGTGTAGGTTGGACATGTGAGGCCTGCAATATTGATCTCAGTGAAAGTAGGACGCAACAATTTCTCCAGACACATCACATCAACGGTCTTAGAAATGATAATCAGCCTGAAAATCTTAAAGCTCTTTGCCTCGAATGTCATGCCAACCAGCCAGCCCATAACCATGTAACATATTCACCGAGTTACCGTAGATTTCAAGACTATAGAAGAGGAATTTGAGGAGGCAATAAACAAATTAGCGAGACAGTCTTTATGAGTTCGACAAAAAGGGGCAGCAATCATTAGTCAATAATGTTGAGAGAGCTAGCCGCCAGTCGGCCTGATTCATTCATGTCCTGTAGAAGTGGAAACTAACCGCCTGAAAATAACTAGCACGTGGCCTACTGCGATTAAAAGCGCGTCTCACTGGCAGATTTCTGTTGATTCTGCTAGTGAGAAGGCAGAAGTGATCATGAAAACTGCATCTTCCAGGTTATTCTTTTAGTCTCAATGCAGACTATTACGAGAATGCATATAGAAAATTTATAGATGCACTGATACAAAACGGACACGATATCTCTGGACTACCCACTCCAAAAAACAGATAACAAAGACAATTTTCAGATAGCTCCTCAAATCAAACAGACCTAGAGTTTCTTTGCGATCAGGTGGTGAAAGAATTGGTGCTAGAGGGTAAGTACCAAAAAACCCATTGAGCCGCCGACTCAGTTAGTTGAGAGTCGAGCACGACATCGATAGGTTGTTGTTGAGTTGATTCAGACCAGTATCTAGTGAAAAAGATTCAGCCATAAAAAAAGACAACAACAACCTATCATCCAGGAAATCTGTATAGGCTACGACCATGTGGTTACCTAGAACAGATCAGGGTCAGCAAAAAGGAACATCCCGATCTACCAGGAGAGGTGTTGTGGGCTCATCAGGTATTAGACTTGGTCAAGGGAAAGATGACGCATTACCTGCAGTTGGTAATGGTGAAGACCTAGCAGACACTCCAAACTCGACACTTACCGATAAACCAAGACTCAAAACCACATCCACTTGGTGGACCTTCCCAACTGTACCAGTAGCGGCTTGTTCTTGTGGTTGGATGCTTGTCTGGTAATCAACTCGTATCTCGTCTCGAAGTCTCACATCTAGTGCTTGCTGGCTGTAAACCATACAGTGAGTAACGCCTCCACCCTGGTTCGTATCACGCTGTTCTAACTTCACGGGCGTTTTATACAATCCATAATCTTCAACCCATTTGTCCAACCATCTCCAGAGGGTAACAGATGACGGAAAATCAAGCTGTTGTTGACGTATTTCATCTTTACCATATAGACTCTCTATGGCAGAAATGAAATACGTCAATGTTGATGCGGATTCTAGCTGTTTTCGGGTCACATATCCTTGTTGTTCTATCTGTTCCATTACTCTATGCTGGATAACGTGCTGTTTAACCTGATTAGGTGAGTTGGAACTATTGATACCTTGACTAAGATCATCCAGCGTCACTAGCTGGGTAGGTGGCAATTCGGCAAGCGGTAGGTTGGTCAGCAATAAGATTTCACGATCATCATGATTGACAGCACGTGTCCTATGGGCGGCTTGTACTAACTCATCTTGACAAAAACGTTGGGCTAATGCTTCCACTCTAGAGTCATCGTAAACCCTGACTCGCGCCTGGTACCCTTTGCCCTCATGGTCTTGGTAAGCATAATCTACCCACCGCCATGACCATTCCATACTAATGGCTTCTTGGCCTGGATAGAGGGCGTTACCTAGTTCTTCCAGTTGGGCTGGAGCTATAGATGGCCGTCCTAACAAGATACTACAGCGTCTATTTTCATGNTNATTACTGCCTGTCAGGTTGCCGTAATGTTCAATACCAACTGAAGCTGGCATCTTACCTTCATCCTGTAATTGACGCAGATAATCAGCAATTACCTTCCATGTGACTATCAGCAGTTGCTCTGGTTCTGTTTGGGCTCTTGGTAGTATAACCTGATCTAACAGCTTTTCTAGTGTCGGCTTGGGCTCTTTCGTTTTGCTATTCCACAAACTGGATTTTCCGTACTCACCATCAACCAGTTGAATAATATTGGCCCTTAGAGCGACTGGCTGTTGCCAGGTCTCAACCTTTCTGTTCAGCAGATGACTCAATAACTGTTCGTTACCTTGCGCGTCCAGTATAACTAAGGGAACATCATCAGGGATCTGATTCTCTAACCGCTGGTTAATCTTCAAGCATCCCGATTCTAGCGATAAGGCTGAATTGTAATCGTCTCCAGCCAGATAAAGGCGGAATTCACGACTTAATGTCTCTAGCAGTAAAGTCTGGAAGTTGAGCGGTACCTCCACCTGGTCGTCATCTACAGGACTGAAAATGGGAAAGTTATGCTGTTCAGCATACCAAGTTTTGACCTGGATGGTGTTGTTGTCAATGGGTTCAGCAAAAGAATGCGGGATTCGTACTGTCTCTCCATTGATGACAACCTGATAAGAATTCTTTGTGGCGTCAAGAAAGGCCTCAATCTCTACTACTACTTCATCTTGCTCTGACACCCACTCGACTTCCGTTTCTGAAATTAGGGTTTCGAGTTGCTGCTTCCCACCACTAGCTTGAACCATTAGCNCCATTACGGGCTTACCTATCATCAGTTGATATGGTTTTAATTGACGGCTTCCGTTCTCNATNGCGCTTCTGACGGTTTCCAGTAATTGTTGTAGTGGNTGCTCCCAAGAACGAATNATGGCTGCNGATAAGTCTTTCGTACTGACGGCTATCGTTTTAACAAATTTGTAAGGATCAAGCTCNTCNACNATANCNANCTGGTTGGGATTAAATAATTTTCCTTCCTCCATGATGGATTGACAACTTCNNTTGTTNGTCAGATGTTGGTGAACNATGCCAATATGATTTTGTTGTTGGAACTGCTGGTTGTAACCGCAAACGGGTAATAATTCACATTGGCGGCATAGATGGCGCCAGACGTTCCAATGTTTTGATGCTAACTGGTCAGCCTGTTGATGTTGGTGGCATAGAACTTGTTGCTGGTTAAGAGGAAGATCTTGCTGCTGATAATCCTCAATACTTTTCTTTTTGCTGGCAGTTGTTGCCTGTTGGGCTTCAATCTGCATTGGCTTGCGGGATCGGATCCAGGTCCAATCGATCTCACCCTCACCCATACTTTGTTGTAGTAGCTTGTGTCTAGGTGCTGAATAGATTAGTCGCAAACCTGTTTTTGGGCGTAAATGCCGCATAGTGGTTGTGGTTTTTCCTACTCCAGGTGGCACTTTCAGCAGTAGAGCTGTCATGGTAGAACTTTCCAGATGCGATTCTAACTGCTCGATCATCTCTGTTCTTAACTGATCAGGAGTAGTCGTGATAGTGGACACAGGTTGCGCTAGATTTGTTTTCCTAACGGGCTTTCCGTTCTTTCCACTACGTACTCTGTTGATATTGATGCCAGGTGCTACAGCCGTGAGCTGATACTTACCACTAGCGATCAGTAAATCATCAATACCTTTCCCTTCATTTTCGGGCCATTCTGCTGATTGAACTTGATATCCCCAACTGATCAAGCGTTTAGCTAATCTGTTGTAGGCGTCCTGTACGTTAGCGTTTCTGGCCTTATCGGCATCAAAGGCGATTACCACTTGTTTAGCATTCAGTTGTTGCAGTGTTTGCTGCAATTCATCCTCTTTGTAGCTGCTGACGCCAGCCATGGCTACTACCGTTTGATTGAGATAAGCGCTAGCTATATCAGCTTTCAGAGCGCCTTCAGTGATCCAGACCGTATCGGTCTCTGTATCTGCTCTAGCTACATGAATTGGTGTACCACAACCAACTCCACCCTTACTTGAACCTGAAAGCCAAATATACTTACTACTATTTTGGGCTTGATCCACTCTAATTTGCATCCCCACAACTTGGTTATTGTAGTTGTGGTAAGGAATCCAGAGACTTGGAATGTTCTCCAACCAGGGACGGCCTTGTTTGTTGGTATAGAAACCAGGCACGGATAACAGGTCAATACCTGTGTTTTTGAGAGAACGGATTAAGGCTGGTATTTGAGAATAGGTGGGAGCAGTACGGTAACCCAACCTTTTGACCTGT
>PBTO01000132.1 GCA_002726595.1 Gammaproteobacteria bacterium
AGAGCAGCGGAGGCCCAAACACGTCAGCAAAGATCAATGTCGAACGGCTGACCCGAATCAGTGCCTCAGCGCTGCAGTACCAATTCACCTCCATTGACCCTGGCACTTATACGGCACCTTACACGCGAGAGATTATTTTCGACCATACCCCGGATGCCATTTATGAATATGCCTGCCATGAAGGTAATTACGGCATGGAGAATATACTTGCGGGCCATCGGATGGAGGAAAGACTGGCACGGGAAGCGGCCGGGGAGAATTAATTAATCCTTAGGAATTGCTTTAAACGGGGTGAAGGGATCATTGCGATCCCTTCGTCTATTTTTTAACTAAGAAAACTCTGATCTGGAACTGCATTACCACGGGATTGATCTATATCGTGGCCTGTCACCCTTATCTGACGGGGGCATCATGAAAAATATAAACCTGTTGATTTTACTCGTAGCTACCTGCTCGATTTCCCTTGTTGGCTTTGCCGCCGATAATTTTGTCACTCCGCGTACCGAGTGGGGACAACCGGACCTGCAAGGGGTCTGGAACTTCTCTTCCAATACACCGATGCAGCGACCCCAACGCTTTGGTGAAAGGCAATTCCTCACCGCCGAAGAGGCGGCAGAGGCACGGGCGCAACAGGTTGCCGCCGATGCGGCTTCAGATGCCGCCATACCAAATGCGGGGGTCGACGCCTCGTACAATGATTTCTGGGTTGAGAGCGCGGGCATTGGCAACGATATGCGTACCTCCCTCATCACCTATCCGGCAGATGGCCGCATTCCAGAGCGGCGCGAAGGTGTTGCAGTGGCCTTCCCCGGAGTAGGACCGAGTGTTTCCGGGGAGCGGCCGGTGCGATTTATCGTTGGTGGTATTGGTACTGATGGGCCGGAGGACCGGGGTCTTTCTGAGCGCTGCCTGGTGGGCTTTAATGCAGGACCACCCTTCACTCCCAGTCTTTACAATAACAATGTGCAGATTTTTCAGAGCAGGGATCACGCTGTGATCATGACTGAAATGATTCATGATGCCCGTATCGTACCAATTAGCCCTGCCGATGCTCAGAACAATAGCCCTCCTATCGACGAATCGATCGGACTCTGGTCTGGTGATTCACGGGGTCACTGGGATGGCGACACTCTGGTGGTCGTCACGCGTAATTTCAACGGCTTGACCCAGAGTTTTAGCGCTTTCGGCAATTCTGCGGACAAAGTCCTGACCGAGCGATTTACTCGCGTGGGTCCCTATACCATCGTCTATGAATTCACCGTCGATGATCCCTCAACTTTTACCGATAAATTTACCGCTATCGTGCCCATGACCAAGGTAGGCGGACAGCTCTACGAGTACGCCTGCCATGAAGGCAACTACGGCATGTTGAACATTCTCCGTGGCGCGCGGACTGAAGAATCACTTGCAAACTAGGAATCCGGGAATCGATGGGATGATTGAATCGATCAGTATTTCCTGACCGACTGATCGCAATCAGATCTCTGCGCATCGTTTTGAAAATTTAGCAAACAGGGGACAGACAATGGTCCGCCCCCTGTTTGTTTACCTCGTTTAAGGCAGTCTCAGCGCTACCAGCCCTGCCGGATCGTCTGTTCGGGAACTGCCAATCTGTACCACGATATACTGCCTGCCCTCGTGCATGTAGGTCATCATCCCGTATTGAGCCGGTGCCGGTAATGACGTGCTTGCGAGGATTTCGCCGGTCAGCTTGTCCCTGGCGTGCAACTCCAACGGCGCATCGGGGATGTTCTGTATGCCACCCTCGCTGAGCGATCGGGTTTGCACAAGAATATCGCCCATCGCCATCTGGATGGAAAAGCCCACTCCTCCCGAATCGGGAATATCGATCCCTGCTAGCTGAGGATTGCTGGTGATTCGGTTGAGCGTCGGACCAACCGGCAGAGACCAGGAATGACGGCCCACATTCATATTGTATCCAGTGAGTTCGTTATCCATCGGTTTGAACAACCTAAGACCGTCGATGGTTGGCAAACCGCCACCGCCGCCGCCTGGTAACCAGGCCGCTACCGTGGTGCCCGTGGTAGGCGTGCTATTTGGCGTCACGCCACCATCGCCGGGCGTTGCGTAGTTGGGGTTGTCCCTGTCTTGCCCATCGGTAGGACTCATGTAACCGGGGGCAAAGCAGTTGCGGTGGTGAGAAACGAACATCATGCCGGTGCTGGGATCGGCCGCCGGTGGATGGGAAATCACATTGCCCCCGCCGATACAGCCAATATTATTGGCATAATCATTCTCGTGGTTGAAGGGCAACGCCGGCACATAGAGACCGCCGACATTGTAGCCATTCAGTATTACCATGGCCTGTTCTTTCAGTTCCGGGGTGTAATCGATGACATATTCTTCGGTTAACCCGTTGGTCACAATTCCGTCCACCGGCTCTGGCAGGGTGGGGAAAGGCTGAGTTGCCGCCGTGTAATTACCAGGGACTTGCGTCTGGAATACCGGGCGCTCCTCTATTGGCCAGATGGGCTCACCTGTCTCGCGATTGAAAGCAAAGACAAGACCCTGCTTGGTATTCTGGACCACCGCTGGAATGGTCTGCCCGTCCACCGTCAGATCCATCAACATCGGCGGGGTGGGAAGATCATAGTTCCACTGGTCGCTGTGGTGAATCTGGAAATGCCACCGGCGCTCACCGGTCTGTACATCCAATGCCAGGAGGCTGCCGCCGAAGAGGTTGTGACCCGGCCTATGGCCGGCATAGGACTGAACAGTCGACGCATTCGTGACCATGTACACCAGTCCCAGTTCCGGGTCGGCAGATGCCGGTGCCCAGGTGGAGATATCACCTGACCAACGCCAGGCATCGTTTTCCCAGGTCTCGTTACCAACCTCTCCAGGCCGGGGTATGGAGTGGAACTTCCAGAGGAACTCGCCGGTTTCAGCATCGAAACCCATGATATCACCGGGCACATTTTCAATGCGGGTCTGGCCGTAACTGGGTTGATGGCCAACAAGTACCACCACCACGCCGTTAACTACAATAGGTGGCGCCGAGGCAGTGACCATACCCAACTCCCGCGGAATCCCGTAGTTAGGATCGTAGGTGCCACCGGCAACAACATAGTCTTGCCAGGGTCCCCAATCTTCCACCAGCCTTGGAATCAGATCTACGGAACCACTATCGCCAAATCCATCTAATGGAGCCGGAGACCCCCAGTTTTCCAGTGGCAGGCCAGTCTTGGCATCGAGTGCCCACAGAAAGAAGGCTGGGGTACTGATATAGATTACGCCGCGTCCATTCACCTCGGCGTAGGCAACGCCCTTGCCATAGGCTTGCCTGGGAGAACGTTGATGGCGGATGGTCTGGGGCTCGCGAAAGGTCCACAGGTTCTCACCCGTGGCCGGATCCATCGCAACCACCTGTCGACGCGGAGTGGCTACTGAATAGAGCATGCCGTCAACGTAGATCGGTGTGGAGCGGGAGAAGTAATCCAGGTTAGGACCGAAATTATCGCTGCGCCAGCGCCACACCTGCTCCAGTTCCGCAAAGTTATCGCGATTGATCTGGTCCAGAGGGGAGTAGCGTGTGTGACCGGCATCGCCGCCTAAATAGCGCCATTCGCCGTTCTCAGTCCCGGGCAGCCGCTGCGCGAAAGTGGTTGTTACCGTCAGCATCAAACCTGCGAAGGCAAAGCCGAGCAGGAGGTTCTGTGTTCGAAGGAATCTAATTTCTACTTTCATCATCCCTATCCCTTGTGCGTTAGTTTAATTATCAGGCTGGAGGCTCAACTTTAGGTGGCTCTCCTGAATATTCAATTATGCCAGATCAAGATTAAAAGCTATCAACTAAGAAGTCTATCTTTCATCCCGGGGTCCGGTCTTTATCAGCTCGGATTTAAAGATGAAAGTCGCGGAGTGCGGGGGAAAGTAACCTTTTACGCCAAGTATTAGTCAAAGAGATTAAACAGCACTATTAGTATCAGGTGTTTCAGCCGAATTACAACGGATTCAGACTTGGCCCATGACTTGCGCGTAAGTGCTGAATAGGTGCAAATGACAGAGGGCAGAAACGCTTTTGGAAAAAATCTGTCTCGCGGCATGATTCAGCGAGTGGTATTGGCGAAAACCCTGATACCCGAACCCAGGATATTACTCCTTGATGAACCGGCCAGCAGTATGGACCCACTGGCGCGGATAAATCTTAAAAACATACTGCTCAACCTAAGCAAGCAGGGCCTGGACAGAGATTTCCAGCGCCTTTGTAAAATATGCGGGTCTGCCTAATTTTCAGCTTCAGCGACAAGCTTCAGGCGCTCCACAACTGATTGTGTTTCCCGCTTATATATTCGGCGCAACAAAAAGTAAACTATGGGGCTCAAGCCACCCCTGAAACTTACTTCATGAGTGAATGTGGTGCCGCCGGTATTATTCATTTCGAAATACCTCCGCTGATCTATCACTTGATATAAGGGTAATTTTAGCTGTACGAGAAAAGACTCTGCCTCGTTCACTTCGCGAATTTCAAACCGGGTACGTGGCGCACCTTCCGCTTTCAGATAACCGACTGCACCCTCGGCAAAGCCAATACCTTCATTGAGTGAGGAATACTCAAGCAAGGTATCGAATTTCTTCCAGTTCTCCACATCGGTCCACAGCCGCCAGATTGTGCTTTTACTGGCGCTGGTTGTAGTGGAGTATTTGAAAGAACGGCCCGGCAGATCGATGACTTCGCCAGTTTCTACTTGTGCCGTCAACAGCCCCGGCAGTAAGAGGATTGCCCGAGTCAGGTATAGTAGCTTTGATTTACCCATGAGAGAAAGGAGACGGAGGCATTAAAAACAATGCCTCCGTCCCCTGTGTTGATCATTTACTCATTGCGTCGTAAACAAGCTGCTGTGCCACATTATTGTTAAAGGGCGCACCACGGGGTCCACCGCGCTTCTGCTCCATATAAATCATGTAGAAGTCGTTGCTAGGGTCCACAATAAAAATAGTGCCACCGATACCACGCCAGCCAAAATTATGGGGGCCATTGGCATTGTTGCCATCGGTTGGCTGGAGATGAAATCCCAATCCCCAGTCACCACGCTCACCGTAGAAGAAGAACTCTCTGGACACCTCACTGCCGATGTGTTTTTCGGTCATCTGCGCCAGGGTGTCTTCTTCAATAATGCGAGCACCATGATACACGCCTCCGTTTAGTAGCATGTTGGCAAAACGCACATAATTCTCGGCTGATGAATTGAGGCCGCCACCACCAGAGAGCATGGGCCTGACAATCGTGTTATCGCTCATCTGACCGTGGATAGGCTCCGCTATACGATAGGCATCCCCAGGTGCAACGAAGAACGAAGTGTCGTCCATGCCCAGCGGGTCGAAGATTCGCTCCTCAAGGAGTGCATCCAGTGGTTTTCCTGCTGCAACCTCGATTACCGCGCCTAACACGTCAGTCGAACGCCCGTAATGCCACTTGGTCCCCGGCTCGAAAAACACCGGGAGTTTGCCAATAGCCTGCGCCACTTCCAGTGCTGTATTGCCGTTAGTCGAGACATTTTCCCCGTAGAGTTTGCCCAGCCTGCTGTCTCGAGAGAAAAGCTCCTGAATCAGACCAGATTCATGGGTCAATAGATTCTCAACTGTCATCGTATTATTCGCTGGGGCGATTTCTCCGGTGGCCTCGTCCATGACCTGCAAATTGCCAAACTCCGGAATGAACTTGGCAACCGGGTCATCGAGCTGTAACAGACCATCTTCCACTAGGGACATCGTGGCCACGCTGATAACAGGCTTGGTCATGGAATATATTCTGAATAGTGTGTCTCTGTTGACCGGTGTGGGATCATCCGGGCCCTGTGAGCCCACTGTTTCTACAAAGCCTACCCCGTCGTCATTGCCAACCATTAGCAAGGCGCCCGGAATAAAGTCGCCATCCACTGCGGCCTTCATCTGCATCTTGATTTCATTGAGTTCGCTCTGGTCGATGCCAAAGTTGCTTGGATGTATCATCTTGATAGAGTTGATTGGTGGTTCGGCATTGCCCGCTGTAGCAAACAGCAGCAGATAACCGGCAGCACCAAGTCGAAGAAGAATCTTATTCATAATATCTCTCTTTCCTGAATTGCTCAGTTTGTAAAACTCGGGTACTCGAAAAATGCCATTATCACCTTTTTGGCCCACAACAAACCAGTACTTCGACCAGGGTTAAGTTTCGGGTGCAGCGTTGCGCAGAGACAATCTCTGCATCCCTCTAAAGGATCCGGCGATATAGAGATTACCCTTTGAGTCGGTGGCAATCTGATGACCACTGCCGATCATCCCCTCCACTTCAATGGTACCCACTGTTTCCATGGCCAGGCGGTCGACAACAACAATTCCGTTGCCGCCGCCAACGTACAAATACTGCTGCGCCGAATCGCTGGACAACTCGAGATTACGCGCGAAGGGAATGTCGTGTCGTATTAATTGCTGCATAAACTGTCCATCCCGTGAGAACACCTGCACCCGGCGATTCTCCCGATCGGCCACATATACCAGACCGTCAGCGCTGATACGTATTGCATGAACAATGCTGAATTGATCGGGACCTTGCCCATCAGGAACACTCGCCAGGGCCGGAGGTGGGCACTGGTCAAGATCCCGTGGCTGATTGCCAAACGCACCCCACAGCCGTTTAAACTCCCCACTGTTTGCATCGAACACAATCACTCGATGATTGCCGTAGCCATCGGCGACATATAATTCATCGGTTGCCGGATCCACCATGACGTCCGCCGGTTGATGCAGATTAGACATATCGTCATTTCCTCCACTGCCATTGCTGCGACCGATCTGCAGCAGCAATTCTCCCTCTGGAGAAAACTTCAGAATCTGATCATCGTTCTCTGCCTGTAAGCGCGGCAGGTTTCTGTCCGGGCAATAATTTCCCCCAATCCAGACAAATCCCTGATAGTCGACATGGATGAAATGCTCTCTTTGTGGCCACTGATAGCCTGATCCACTGCCGCCCCAGGCATTGATCACCTCGCCTGTGGTATTGAATGCGATAACTGGCGGCGCCGCCGAGGGATAATCTTCATCGGACAGGGTTTTTGGTCGATGCACGAGCCACACATTATCATCTGCATCGACTGCGAAACTGGAAGGATCGCCCAACTTCCATTCCACCGGCAATTGTGGCCACTCGGTATCGACTTCATATTGCGGAAGCGGGGTGATAGTTTCGGCAGCATTGCTGAGCAACATCAAACTTGACGCTAACACCAGGACCAGGCCCTGTAAGCTACGTTGCAATTTAAACTCAACGGTCTATTCAATTACTCGGCAGTGCGAAAACAAACAGGTTGGTACCCCGGCTCGGGCGCAGCTCCGGCGTCAGATTGACCTGGCCAGCTCCGGTATTGACTGCAATATACTGCTGTCCGTTCACCGAGTACGTAATGGGATAACCGCTGACCGATGAACCCAGGTTGATTTCCCACAAGACTTCTCCGGTCTCGTGGTCATGGGCTCGAAAGCGACCGTTGGAATCACCTCCAAAGATGAGTCCTCCACCGGTCGCTACCAGCGACATCGTGCCGGCCCGCTCTTCAAACAGCCACTCGGTCGCGCCAGTTTCTGCCGATATCGCGCGCACGGTTCCCAGGTTTTCGGTATCTGGTGCTATCTGGTGCCTGGCGGCGAGTGAGTAGATGGCGAGACCACCCTGCCCCCCCGCAGTCAGTGCCCGCGCCGTATCGGTCTCGAAGTCTGCTGTAGCCAGCATATTTGCACAGGTATTGCGCAACGGGTAATACATGGTATTGGTCAGCGGGCTGTAGGCACCGGCTTCCCAGTCCTTGCCCCCGGTCCAGGTAGGGCAGACAAACACCACTTGCTCCGATTCTCTGAAGATGATCTCGGCATTTGCCGTCACCGCGCCGGCACCATCAATATTCTCGATTACATTCTGGC
Source organism: Gammaproteobacteria bacterium (assembly GCA_002726595.1). GTDB lineage: Bacteria > Pseudomonadota > Gammaproteobacteria > Pseudomonadales > Pseudohongiellaceae > UBA9145. The sequence goes on from PBTO01000132.1 coordinate 7,918, forward strand.
GCACCGTCGGGGTCGCCCAGAGGAACTCACCTGTCTCGCGATCGAGGGTATACACGATTCCAGTCTTGCCGGGGATACCGGTTATCACCTTGCGCACCTCTCCCGATTGGAGGTTCGGATTAATCCAGCTCACGGCATCAGGATCAGGTGCAACCCGCGTCTCGACCAGGAGCCGTTCGAAGGGATGATCCAGATCCCAATGGTCGACCAGGTGTTGGTAGTACCACCTGATTGCTCCTGTCTCCACCTCGAGAGCGAGCGTGGAATTGTGGTACAGATGTGCGTTTTCCACTCCACCGAGGTAGAACTTTGGTGCAGGTGAGGTAACCGACGTGCCCAGAATGAGTAGCCCCAGTTCCGGATCGTAGCTGGGCACCATCCAGGAACCGACATGGGCCCGATCCTCAAAAGGGACATCGCCCCAGGTCTCATCGCCGGGCTCTCCCGGTGCTGGAATCAGACGTCGTCGCCATAATTCGGCACCGGTACGTGCATCGTGGGCAGCGATAATGCAGGCATCCGGACCACCCCAGGGTCGGCAACTGCGCCCGGAGATTACTCTGCCATCGGCGATTATCGGGCCCGAGCTGTGGGTGGCCGAATTCACCTGGTAGTCGAAGATCTGGGTTTCCCACACCAGCTCACCAGTCTCGGCATTCAGTGCGAATACATGGTTGTCATCGCTGGTGTTGATGATCAGGTTTTCAAAGATGGCGAGGTTTCGATTATTACGGGCATTGCCCCCGACCATCTCATACAGATCCTCAGGTATGCTGCGGCTATATTCCCACAGGAGATCTCCGGTCGTCGCATCGACCGCCTGAATGACGTCGCTCGCCTGAGGCACATAGAGCACGCCATTGTATGCCAGCGGTGTGATCTCGCCCGTACCGGTAGCAAGATCCCGCGTCCAGACCATTCTGAGCTCGTCAACATTATTCCGATTGACCTGATCCAGCGGACTATAGCCCCAACTGTCCAGCGTCCGGCGCCACATGAGCCAGTCCCCCGGCGCCGGATCCTGCAGCATAGCATCGGTGACGAGAGGAAAACTGCCAGATGACTGCGTCTGGGCAGCAGCAGGATACAGCACTGAAAACAACAGCGCTGCCGTGAGAAACATGAACTGAGCGCGCAGGGGTTGTCCANGCATTTCAAAGCTCCTTTTTTGTAGAAGATCAGGCGAGAGTCTAACTAAAATTTGGGGTCAGAGTAAAAATAAATTAAAGTACTGTGAATCCCTTATTAATGTAAGAGCAATTTCTCTTCCCGCGCCAATGGAGTAGCACTATGAGATCACTTAAAGAGCTGAGCGGCATATTTCTGGGCACGCTAATTATCAGCCAGTTAGTAGTTGCTCAAAGCACTCCTCTGGCGAGTATTCCTGCCGGTGACAGCCCGTTCGCACTGGCATTGACAGAAGACGGACAACAGGCAGTCGTGGTCAACCTGTTTCCTACGCAGGCAGATGACAGCAATGTGCGAGTTTTGAACCTGACATTGGAGCAAGAGGAAAATGCGTTTCGAGCCGGAACCCGCCTGGTAGCCATCGCCATAGCAGGATCGATCGCGCTGGTTGTTAATGAGGATCAGGATGTTATCCGGCTGATCGACATCACATCCGGTATTGAAGTCGCGCAAATTCCAGTCGGAAGCCGGCCAAGTAATATCATTACCATTCCTGATTCCAACCTGGCAATCGCCACCAATGGGACCAGTGGTGATATAAGTTTTATCGATATCGATCAGCGGACGGTCATGGGGTAGCCGGTGGCGGTAGGCAGCGATCCCCGTGCTGTGGCTATTCAGGGTCGCTACGCCTATATCGCACTCGGAGGAGCGAATGCCCTGGCCGTGGTGGATCTGGAAGCTGCAACACCGGTGGTGGTGAATCAGGTGTCAGTAGGTAAGAACCCGGTTGCTGTCGCGGTTGCTGACAATGGCAATATGATCCTCACCGCAAACCTGACCAATAATACGGTGACTGCTCTGGAAATTAGTAATCCTGCAGCACCTGTACCGGTTTCACAGATCCCGGTTGGCGTTCAGCCAACCTCGCTTGCTGTCAATCCAGCGAATCAAAAACTTGTCTATGTGGCGAATATCGGCAGTAATTTTTTTACCGTTCTGGATCTGAACAATGTGGCCAATCCTCAATCAGCCGTGGCCGGCGTGGTCGATATAAGCTCACCTTCCTCCGGAATTCTGGTCAATGACACCGGTACCGAGCTTTATGTAACTGAATTCAAGAGCCTGGCTAACCTGCTTATTTACAATCCACAATCATTGGAGCTCACGACCAAACCCGCAACAGATATTCCCGGCGAGCCTCGAATATCCCCCTTTGTTACCTCGACGGGCATCTGTAGCGACAGTTTCTTCATTGCCGAGGCGGCCCTGGCTGAAAACCAGCCAGAGGGATTTTGGGGATTGGTCGTCGGCATCTCCGAAGGCTTGCTTACTGGTGGTTTCAATCTTGGGGGTGGTTTTGCTGCCGACGGTTTAGTCCCGGGATTTGGTGCCTTTTCGATAGAAAGCCCGCAATCCGTAGAGATCACCGTGAATGCCCAATCCCTCGGTGATGCGCAATTGGAAATTAGCTTGCTGAAAGACAACACCACTCTCATTGCAACTACCAGCGGAGCAGCACCTCTAAGCCTATCCACAGACACGCTGGAACCCGGTTTTTATGTTGTGACGATAAATAGTCTGCCCGGATCTGCAGCAGGAGTTTTTCAAATGGCATTCGCCGCTGGCGTAGTCGTAGGCGGATTTATCTTTGAAGGTGTGACTGGATTTGGTTCTTTCTGCGTCCCGGTTTCGCAGATTGTCGATGTGAGTCTACTCGGTGGCAGCGAATACGGCCCGGCCGGTGCCGGCGATCTGGTCGTCACCTTGCTGAATTCACAAAGGGAGGTGATCCGGACGCTGAATAATTCCATTGCACCTTCGGCACCGGTGGCACCACCGGAGCAACCGGCTATCGATGAACAGCTTGTTGATCTCTTCGTTGATGCGTCTGTCAGTATCAGTGGCAATGGCAGCGCTTCCAGCCCTTTTAAAAGTATCACCGAAGCGGTGGAATCCGCGCGAAACGGCGGGGNGATTTTTGTCAGGCCAGGACTGTATTCTCCCTCGACTACACAGGAGATCATTCCCATCGGTAGCGCCGGCATCGGTTTGTTTGGTTTCAGTGCCAACACTAAGCTTATTGGTTCGGATGCTGCAACTACGATTATCGATGCAGAAAACGCGGTAGGCACTAATGGCAATGCGGTTGTAATACCAGCTGACAACGTTACTTTTAGTGGGTTTACAGTAAAAAATGCTGCCGAGGTGGGGGTCTTTGCCTTCAGCGCAGACAATGTTGTCATCGAAAACAATTTTCTTTCATCGAACACACGCTTTGGTATTGGTGCCGCGCTATCAAGCGGACTGATAATTAGAAATAACGTGACGAATGCCAATCTCGAAAGCGGAATCGCAGTCACAGGCGCTGTGCCAATGGCATTAGCCAGCCCGCCAGACAATTGTCCTGCTTCCCCGGCTGGCGAATACGGCGCCTATATCATTAACAACGTGGCAAATGATAATCGGGCGGATGGCATCCTGGTGGGCCAGGGCGGAAACTATTGCATCGCCGATAACGACACCAATACAAACGGCTCTTCTGGTATAGAACTCAATAATCGGGATGATGGATCCGGCGTCCCGCAATTAAACGGTGTGGTGGTTAATAACCAGTTGGTTGGAAATGGCGGGGTGCAGTTTGGATTTGCCGGAACCGGCATACTTGTTGCCGAAAATAATGCACGTGCTGATCNCATTAGTGGTAACACATTGCAAACCAATCGTCCATTTGGAATCGGAATATTTCTCGATGCAACTGCCGGAACAATTGAAAACAATACCGTACTGGATACTCAAACTCAGGGAATTCTGGTGGCCTTGCGCTCTTCGGCTGATAATATCTCCAACAACGTTGTCAGTAACAGCGGGCTGAATGGTTACTTTCTTGACAGAACCGGAGCTGTAGACTTGATCAGTGGTAATGTGGCCGTGGCCAATGGCACTGGTCTGAGCATCCTTAATAATTCCAATGCCGGTACAGTGAGTAATAATTCTTTTGATAACAACGGAGTTGGTATGGAGATAGCGGCCGGTGACGCCACCCTACCTGGAGCATCAGCATCGATTGTTACTCTTAATTCATTCAATGGAAATCAAAGTGGTGGCATCCTGGTACGGCAGCAATCATCTATCGGCGATTTTCTGGACAACCAGGTACTAAATAACCGAAGTATCGGTATTCAAATCAGTGATTCGACCATCGATATCATAAACTCTACAGTAAGAGGGAATACTGCTGCAGGCATGAGTTTGTTCAGCTCAGCCACCGCAATCGTAGATTCATCAACAATTAGCAGCAACGGCCTTGAAGGTGGCATATTTGCCAATGGCGGTTCCACCGCAACAATTACCAACACTGCCATCAGCAGTAACGAGGGTGCAGGCATTGTTGCCGGAGATGCGGCAACTCAAATTACTCTGGGCGCAGGCAATAGTGTAACAGACACCAATGGTTTCGGGCTCAACGCTCAAAATGGCGCAGCCGTTACCTGCAATTCAACAATTGTATTTTCTGGCAATTCGAATGGCAATACGATTGGCAATGTAACTAACTGCAACTAGCAGGGAATTCTAAATCTAAGGAGCCTCTGTAGGCCAGAGATATTGAATAATTGATCAGAGGCTCCTTAGTCGACTGAATGTCAAAGTATACTTGAGTGCATAGGTAACACCGCTGAGAGTTAAATACAAAGATCTAGCAAGAACCACTATAAAGCACAAACTCTGGCTGCAGAGACATTGAGTACAATCGTTTTTTTGCTTTTTTTTAATTCAACATTCAAATAGGAAATATCTAGTTTAAATTCCAGGGAGGAATCGCTTGATTCGAATTCAGCTCTAAGCAGGTAAGTATCTGACTGAAAAATATCCAATTTGCCAATCTCTTTGCTTGCCAAGCTGAGTGTGACACTATAAGGCTCACTGTCAAATAGAGCATATATTCTCAACATGATTAGAAATTGCTTTCTATCTGCGGGGTCTGAACATCTGATAATTGCATTTGAAGAAGGAAATAGACTTTTCAGCCCCTTGTCATCGGTATAGCTTGTCCATTGATCTGGTGGAAATGACGCGCCAATTCTGTCGGCGGATGAACGCTGAATATCTGGCAGTAAATCCACTGTAGCCTCGAGCACTTTCTGAACTTCAGGTGGATAGCCAATTTTTACTGCCGAGCGTTCCCCCCAATCGTATCTTAAACCTGTAGCTGTTAAAGAAAAACTGGCATCTGCATGCTTCCTAATTACCATCGTTACAGACGCGCCGAAAATATTGGATATCGCCACTCTAACCAACTCGCCGTCCAGGGGAGCATTTCTGTCGATACTGGTTATAGAATCTGCAATCTGTTCCGCCATTGATTCGATTTCAGCTGGAATTGGTAACAGATAACCCATTTTTTTATCAATCTCTGTTAATGATTTTGTAGCCTTGCCCACTCTACGTTTTAAACGGTCAGTGATTAATTGCTTCACTATCTCACTGTCATGCTCTCTGTGGTCAAAAATAGTATTTTCAATCGCACCCATGCAAGCTTCTGGATTCAGATTGAGCTCTTCTATCGACCCGACTTCCCGCAGGAGGCCCAACATCTCGTTGAGTTGCATGGTCTGGTTTTCCACCATGCCAAACAGCTCTTCCGGCCGGCTTCCAGGAAACGGCTCTGCAACAATTCGAAGCAAGCCTTCCTGGTCTAGCGATTTTTCGAATTCTCTAAATTGCTCTCTTCTATTGGTACGAAATTTATAAAAACAGAACTCGCGCGCGCAGGGCTCATTTTCCAGATAGAGCAGACCCCCGGGCTTGGCAGTGCGCATTAGTTCCTTAAGCACGGTTTGCCAGCTCCACGTGTGGTGCAAAGCCGATGCGATGTACACCAGATCGAAATAATTGTCAGCAAAAGGCAGATCATGAAAATCCGAAGCGACTCTGCTTACGTTTTCATTGTCTAAATTTGATTCGATGGCCATATCTCTACCAAGCACCAGCGTATCAATAGATATATCGGAAAGTGTTACCTCTGCAGCAAATTTGTTGGCAAGCATGTATCCGGTAGTATGGGCATAGGCTGCCACTTCCAAAATACGTATTGGGGAATCTGAGTTGAGCAAATCTTTGCCGTGAGCCGTCAGGATCCGCTCGATTTCCTCACGATGAGCATCGCTGACCGACTCTATGGTTGAATCTACCGTTATAGAGTGCCAAAGCACCTCACCCAGAATATTACTTATAGTCCCTGAAAACATTCATCCACCATTGCGTCATTCAGATGACAATATTTTCTGCAGTTGTTGTTCGGCTACACTAAATGAAAAATATTTTTCAATATTGCTCTTGCCGGCATCTGAGAGACTTTGCCATAGCTCTCTATCGTCATAAGCCAACAGGACCTGGCGCGCGAAATCATCGGCCGTATCGCCTATCAGTACATCTTCTCCATCAACGAGGCCCATGCCCTCGGCAGCTATTGTGGTAGCGACTACCGGAACGCCAAAAGACATGCTGCTGTTTATTTTGCCTTTTACTCCGGCACCAAACCGCAACGGAGCGACTGATAATTTTATGCGGCTAAAATAGGGCTCAATGTCAGAGACGAAGCCGGTGACTATGATATTTTTGCTTTCCCTCGCAAGCAACTCCTCCGGCGGATGGGAACCCAGTATGTAAATGCAGATTTCGGGACGCTGCGCGATTATTAACGGAAATATTTTGGCGATAAAATATTCCATTGCGTCACCATTAGGTGGATGTTCAAATCCGCCAATAAATAAAATATCTTTACGTTGGTCAAAGTTGTAACTGGTTTCATAGTTGATGTGAATATTTGATAAAAGCGCCACATCGATTGCAGCGTCTTCCTGCTTTAGCAAATCTAGCTCCACCGGACTTACTACTACGGTCACGTCAGACTTGCGTGCAATACCAAGTTCCTGTTCCTTACGCTTGTTTGCTTTCTCCATTAGTGCCGTGTCTTCAGCAATCTTTGCTTCTCGCTGCTCTCTTAAGAAATGCAGATCCACCGTATCAAAAATGACCTGTGCGTTTGGGCAGTAGCTTCGCACATCATCGATGTGACTTGCCGCCACATTCACGCGGCTCAGAATTACTACACTAAACCGATTACCAAACTCTCGCAGGTAGGACTCGATCGATTCCACGTAGGGATGATATTGCAACTCAACGCCAATACGCTGTAGCTGCCTGCTGTAATGAGCCTGATATTCAAGGTTGTTGGTCATGAAAGTGATTTTGTAAGCAAGATTC
>PBTO01000133.1 GCA_002726595.1 Gammaproteobacteria bacterium
AAGCGCCCTGTCAAGCACCGGACGATAGTACCGGTCCCTTTTGTCATAGAACCAGGCATCAAATTTTTGCCGAAAACGACCGGGTTTATTGCGGTTAATTTTGGCGAAGCTATTGCGCAGATGGCCTGGCAGGACCAGAAAACATTCGATCAGAGAAGCTATAATTGCGCACAACATCACCATCGGTAAGGTAACTATAACGGCGCCTATCTCACCACCGGTTATTAACAGCGGAACGAACGCTGCCATGGTGGTCAATGACGAAGCGATAACCGGCAAGAACATGCGTTTGGCACCGCCCGCCGCCGCCTCTTCGGGGGACAAGCCCTGCTCAAACAGCGTTACCGCGTCCTCGCCCACAACGATGGCATCATCGACGACAATGCCGAGCGCCATGATAAATGTGATCAATGCCAGGATATTAATGCTGCCACCAAATATGCCAAAGAACAGCAGCGTGGCAAATAGAAAACTGACCGGTATGCCCATCATCACCCACCAGCCAACCTTGCCATTGAGAAACAGAAACAGCGTCAGCAACACCAGTATCAAGCCAGATGTGCCATTTTCAAATATCACCCTGAGTTGCTCTTTCAACAACAACCAGGCTTCCTGATACACGTGAATTTCCACGCCACGGGGCAGATCGGCACGGGTGTCTTCCAGCCAGTTACTGAGGATATTTGCCGTGAGGATCGCATCTGAACTGGTTAGGCGATAAAGCTCCATTTCAATCGCGACCTTGCCCTCGCGAGTCAATCTGGGCTGACCCACCTTCGGTCGTTTCTCTATATCCGCGATAGCGCCAAGGCGCGTTAGTCGACCACCTGACTGCACAGCCACGTCCAGTTGTTCGAAATCTGCAACTGCACGGGCCTGATCGAGACTTCTCAACTGCATCTCTGCCTGGCCTCGACCCACTGTGCCTGCAGGCGCGTTACTGCTGCGTTGCCGGATCTCGCGAGCGAGTTGATCCAGACTGGTATCGAGCTCTATCAGTTTGGTACTGCTCAACTGAATGGCAATCTCCTCTTCCGGTAGTCCATCGAAGTCGATACGCTCTATGCCCCGCGCATAGAGGTCATCTTCCATTGCCCTTACCAGAGGAATGAGTTCGCTGAGCGAGCCCTCTGCGCTGACGGAAACCACAGCGATTCCTTCATAGTCGGTTGCCTGTGCGATAACGATGGGCTCCATATCAACTGGGAAATTGCGAATCTGGGCTACCCTGTTCTTTACTATATCCAGGCTCCCGCTCATGTCTGAGTTATAGTCGAATGCTAGTCTGACGCTGGCAGAGCCATTTTGGCTGGTGGAAAACAAACCCTGTAATTCGACCAGATTAGCCAATTGCTGCTCGATGGGCACTACGATGAGTTGCTCAACATCTTCTGCGGAGGCACCTGGCCACGTTGCCTGAATGTTAACCGTGGGTACTACCACGCTCGGGTCGAGTTGCGTGTTGATGGCATTGGCAGCCCACAGGCCGGATAGAATCATCATGACCATGACAAGGTTTGAGGCAACCTTGTGGCGGGCAAAAAGGTCAATTATAGTATTCGATGCGCTCATTTAATTAGTCCACTGCAGTCACTACCCTGTTAAGACGTTCAATCCAGCCGTATAGTTACAGTTCTATAAGGATTGAACCCACCTTGCTCTTCAGTTTTCGTGCCAAAATCGTAACTCATTGATACTTCAACATTAATTTTAAAACACCACTTCCCAAAGTGGCTTGTTTGACTACATTTTGAGAAATAACACCAACCAGAAATACAGGGGACGGAGGTATTGAATTATAGTGCCTCCGTCCCTTTCATCACCCGGGGCGGCAATTTACTCCGCAGCAGATTTTTTGCCGTCAGGCTGCTCTCTACTGTTAGCGAGAGGCTTATGGGTGTACGCTTCACAAAAAAGTATAGCGGTGTGAGTAACAATTTAAGAGAGTAGAAGACAATGGCAAGCAGACGAGAAGTTTTACAGGGCTTAATCGTTTCAATAGGAGGTGCCTCGGCATTGGCTGCCTGCGGTGGCTTGCCCACCGTAGTATCCACCAGCCCTACAGTTGCCGGGCGTTTCTATACCCGAAGAGAAATGGCACTGTTGTCGCGCCTGAGTGATCTCATTATTCCACGCACCGAAACGCCGGGAGCGCTGGATGTCAATGTGCCCGGTTACCTCGATGGCCTGATGAGTGATTGGGCAAACGATGCGACGCGGCGCGCCCATCGGGAATCCCTGTTGCAACTGGAGCGCTCTCTGGAGCAGCGTGCCGGGGGTGAGTTTACCCTCGCAGAAGAGTCTGTTGCCGAGCGCGCATTAACTGAACTGGATGCTGCCGCGTTTAACGGTGATGATAATCTGCGGGGATACCGCAATCTCAAGGGCTATATTACAAGAGCCTATTTTGCCACCGAGGGTGGCGCAGTGGAGGAACTGAAGTGGGTGTCAGTGCCAGGACGCTGGGATCCGGCTGTGGAAATTTCCAGCTAGAACTGGATTAATCCCTGGTAACAAAGAGAATTCGATCAGGAGAGTAAAGCAGTGGCAGATTTTGATGCAATAGTGGTCGGGTCAGGAATGAGCGGTGGCATGTCCGCAAAGGAACTCACCGAACGTGGCCTGAAGGTACTGGTCTTGGAGCGCGGTCCGGAAATTGTGCCCGAGCGAGATTACACCGACCAGCTCGCCCCCTGGCAAAGCCCCAACCTGGACAGTGTAGCCCAGGATGAGATTGCCGAACATTACCCGACCCAGTACGGTGGAGTCGCCTACGCGATCAAGGAATCAACCAAGCACTTCTGGGTGAAAGACGATGAGCATCCCTATGTCGCTGCCGAAGGAACCAGTTATGACTGGTTGCGAGGCTATCACACTGCGGGCCGCTCGATCATGTGGAGCCGGCAGACTTATCGGATGGGTCCTCAGGATTTCGAAGCAAACAAACAGGATGGTAACGGCGTTGACTGGCCGGTGCGTTATGCAGACATCGTGCCGTGGTATGAAAAAGTGGAAACCTTTATCGGCGTGGCTGGCACTGCTGCTGGTTTGCCCCAGCTTCCCGATAGTGTATTTCAGCCGGCATTCGAATTAACCGGTGCAGAGAAAGCTCTGAAGTCAAAAGTGGAGACAGCTTTTCCCGGGCGCAACATCATCCCGGCACGCATCGCTCACATCACCGCGGCCACTGCAGAGCAGCGCGCGCTGGGAAGAAGCAACTGTCAGGCCCGCAACCGCTGTGAGCACGGTTGCACCTTCAAGGCCTATTTCTCATCCCTGAATGCCACGCTGCCAGCAGCCGAGCGTACCGGCAACCTCACCATCATCCATAACGCGATAGTGCAATCGGTGGAATATGACGCGGCTTCGAACCGGGTCAGCGGTGTGCGCGTCGTCGATGCACAAAGCAATGAGAAACGCCTGTATACAGCGCGGGTCATTTTTCTCAACGCCTCTGCCATTGCCTCGGCAATGATTCTGCTGCAATCCAAGTCTGCGACTTTTCCCAATGGTCTGGCGAATCGGTCTGACCAGGTTGGCCGCAATCTGATGGATCACGTCAGTGGGGCCGGTGCCAATGGTTTGATGAGTGGCTTCGACAATATGAAAGTATTTGGTCGCAGACCAAGCGGTGGTATCTATATACCGCGCTATGCCAATATCACCGAAAAGAACAAACCCTATTTGCGCGGTTTCGGCTACCAGGGTGGGGCGAGACCACTGGGCAATGCCAACGGGCAGATTCCGGGTATCGGGCAAGCCTTCAAGGAGGCCCACCGTACTGCGGGCCCCTGGCGAGTATCCGTCGGGGCTTTCGGCGAACAACTGCCCAATCCGAACAATCGTGTAACCCTACACGCCGCCAGACGCGACCGCTGGGGCAATCCGCTGGCCTTATTTGACGTGCGCTATAGCGACAATGAACGCATCATGCTGGAGGAAGCACGCAAAGATGCCGTCGCCATGCTGGAAGTGGCTGGTTGCAGCAATATTAATTCTTCTCCGGTGAATCTCACCCGACCCGGCAATCGCATCCATGAGATGGGCAGTGCAAGAATGGGCCGTGATCCTACAACATCGGTATTAAACGGCTGGTGTCAGGCCCATGATATTCCCAACCTGTTTATTACCGATGGCTCTTTCATGGCTTCTTCGGCTTGCCAGAATCCCTCGCTGAGCTATATGGCATTCAGCGCACGCGCAGTCGATTATGCCGTTGGTCTACTCGCGGAAGGGAAAATCTAGAGCGAATGGCCCAATGGGCAACCACAAAACTGATTATCAAGCCTACTGGTGAAATATCCGTACTAAGGAGCTAACCGAAGCAGCTCGATCTTGCGAAATTCGGTGGGGTGGCTCTCTGCCTGAATTGAAATAGTTCCTTCCTGTACCGCAATAGCTTGACCCTGACCGATGAGACGTTGTGCGTCAGGATCCCGTTCGTCCAGTTGTGTCGCTGAATATTCGAACACTACCTCACCATTCACTGAGTGCCGCAGGAGTTCATCGCCGCGCACCTCGACTTCAACCGTTACCCACTGGTCACCGTGATAGGTAGCAGAACTTGAATTGACACAATGCTGGGTAATCAACCCGCCATTCATGACATAGTTGGTGCCCGGCGAACAAACATTGGCGGTAGCCCTTGGGTCGCTACCATTACCTCCCAGTAATTGCACTTCAATGGAGGCAGGAAACTCCTGCTCGAGCGTCATGGATTCGGGCGCCTGACCGTGCAACATGATGCCGTTATTTCGATATGCCCAGCCTGGACCATTGTTCACCTGCTCGCCGACGAAACGGTACTCAACGCGCAATCGATAATGGGAGAAAACACTATCGTAAAAGAGATGTCCGAACTCACCATTAAAGTCAGGCCAATTAGCGTAGGAAACAATAATCACACCATCCTCAACTTTAAACGTATCGCGATAGTTGACACCCAACTCATGACCAGTAAATTTCGGCACCCAGTTTTCCAGATTGCGGCCATTGAACAGACTGATCCACTCAGCAGAGTCATTCTGACCGTAAACAAAAGAGGAACAATAGAGAAGCCCCAGTACTGGTAATATTTTTTTCACTTGATGCATAAATTCAATCGTCGATTTCAATCGCCGACATAGCCTGGTCCATATATGATTTTGCCCGGTCGTCTTCCGGTGTGACTGCCGTTCTCGACTACGACCTGGCCGTTCACCAGGACAAACTTCATCCCCTCAGCATACTGGTGGGGATTTTCAAAAGTGGCCTTATCGATGATTTCATCTGCATCAAATACGGCCACATCGGCATAATAGCCCTCGGTAAGTAAGCCACGATCATGGATACCGAGCCGGCGCGCTGTCTGACTACTCATCTTCCTGACGGCCTGCTCCAGGGTAATCACCCCCCGTTCGCGAACATAGTGTCCCAGCACCCGGGCAAAAGTGCCGTATTGCCGCGGGTGGGGTGCACCGTCGCCAAACACCGACAGGGGGCCATCGGAGCCAATTGCCGTGGCCGGATGCTGCATGATGCGATCGACATCTTCCGGGCCTATGGCATGATAAACTGCGGTAGCCCCACCACCTTGCAGAATCTCAAAAACCACTTCAGCCGCGTTTTCCGGGGACGGCTCCATACCGCGCTCCACGGTAAGTTCTGCCAGATTCTTTCCCTCCATAGAACGATCCCAGGTGTTACGGGAAATAAATACGTTCTTGGGATCACCACCACCGCGATCATAGAGAATCTTGTCGACCACCTCGTTCTTAACCGATTGTCGGGTTTCCGGGCTTTCGATACGTTCCAGCAGGCGATCTCTACCCCCTTCCTGTGCCCATTGCGGAATCAGGGCGGTGATACCGGTCTGCGATGCCGTGTAAGGATATTGGTCCATGGTGATATCAGTGCCTCTAGCACGCGCCTCATCCACCAGACGTAAGCTCTCGACACTGGCGCCCCAGTTCTCCACGCCTATTACTTTATGGTGGGTCATTTGCACCGGGATTTGCGCGGCCTCGCTGATGCGAATTGTCTCGTTTACCGAATCAATCAACTGCGCCGCTTCTTCACGCATGTGGGAAATATAGATGCCATCGTATTCTGCCGCGACGCGGCTAAGGGCGATTACCTCTTCGGTTGGTGTGAAGCTGCCCGGCACGTAAAACAATCCGGTTGAGATACCCAGTGCACCCTGTTGCATGGCTTCGGCTACCATGTCTTGCATACGTTGCAATTCCGCGGCTGAGGCAGCTCTGTCTTCACTGCCGATCACCCGCGAGCGAATCGTGCCCTGCCCGACGAAAATCCCCCAGTTCGGACTTATCTGCGCCTCGACGATCTCCGCAAAATGTTCATCAACTGGAAATGGCGAGCTGCCGTCGTTGCCTTCGGTGAGCGTGGTAACACCTTGCAGCAGAGCGCTTTCGGCAGTGGGAACATCGAAGATGCCCCGTATGGCGTGCGTATGTGGATCGATAAAACCTGGCGCTACGACCAGACCCGTTGCGTTAATATCCGTGCTTGCGCTGGCCGCTGACAGATTACCAATGCTTGTTATTCGCTCGCCAACGATACCCACATCGGCTTCATACCAGGGATTGCCTGACCCATCGATTATTCTGCCATTGCGAATAATGGTGTCGAAAGACTCCTGCCCATGGGCATTTATAAAGGCGAAAAATCCCAGCAGCAGAATGATTTTCCTGGCTTTCATACTGATTACCTTTTTGTCGTTTTACTGTTTTCGGTTTATTAAACCAACTCACTCGTCACATAATCATAAAGCATCAAATCAAGTTTATTGCAAGCTTCAATTGCCTCCCGCGTATCGGCGTTGATTTCAATTGCACTCGAGTTAGACGCCACATTCTTAAGTAGCACTTCTGTCGGTTGAGACTTCCAGTTCAATTTGCGCCCCAACTCATGCACTGACCTGGTCATGTGCTCGACTACACCGACAAACGCAAAATCCTGCTCGATATGGCTAATGGCCTGCTCCAGTAGTGCCTCATCATTTACCGCCTTGCCATCTGGCGGATAGCCGCTAATCATCCTAACCATGAGATTATTCACTTCAAAGTATTCTGCACTGCTTTGCAACATATCGATTAACGTCACGCCCTAGTTTACGTGTTTAAAATAAGATGAATCACTGTGTCCAAACTGATATTGATAAAAAGAAATGATTCGATCAATGGGGTTTCTGACGAAGGTAACATAGCGCGCTTGCACACCAAGTTGTTGGTGAATCCCATAATAAAAATGGCCATATAATGCTCTGGCTTTTTGTATCTCTTTTGTTTGGGATGCCAACACTTCAGGACGGGGATCATATATTCGCAGGCATTTTTCCTTAGGATATTCCGCTTCAACCAGCTGCCGCAAAGAGGTGCCTGCTGTTTTTGGAATATGTATGAAGGAAATTTTCTCGCTATGCGATTCGGCTCGAAAAAATCCGCCTATCGTTGCCAGCAAATTGTGCAGGTGAGAATTAGTTTGGCCTGGCTTTTCCATAATAAAGGGGGCTCACACCCTTCATAACCGAATCACATGGAAATTGAGGGCGCAGAATCATTCTAGTTAAAAACTGAAAGTCAGCCCCAGGGTCGCTCCCCAATCTGCTGCCTCATCACTGACGCCGTGGCGAATACCCACATCGAACACCATATCGGGTACGGATTCCGGCTCCCA
>PBTO01000134.1 GCA_002726595.1 Gammaproteobacteria bacterium
AGACCCGCTGCACCCGAAACTTAACCCTGGTCGAGGTACTAGCCTGGATATCTCACCGGGAAACTTGATTGGCGCAGCACACTACAATCCCAATAGCCTTGCCGGATTGGTTCTGGCCATCTGGTCTATCTGGGAGGCGGTTAGTCCCGCTTCGCGCAGTGCCTGGATGAACGCTGTCATCCCAGTTGCGTGATCCGGATTACCGGCCTGACCAAAATCGGAGGAGATAAGAAAATTCTCTGCCCCTATCGCACTTATGGCATCCACGTAGTTCTCGATCGACACATTACCTGAATAGGCAGCCAGCCAATCCAGTTCCATAACGGCATCCAACGCCGCCATGCGTCGCATCTGCTGAAGGTTCGCATCCTGACCGAAGACATGAGTAACCAGGATTTGCTCTACCCCCATGTTTATAGCGATCGGTATCAGCAACAGCACTTCTTCCGGTGACGAGTGTCCCATGGCCAGCACCAGGTCGTGTTCGGCGACCAATTCGAAGACTTCTAACAGCTCCGGCACGGGCTCACCGTTAGCCACAATCCTAACATAGGGATCAGATCCACCGGCCCTGGTGACATAAAACTCGGCATCGAAGGTCGGCAGCCAGACTACTTTTCCCCGACCACCCGCAAAGGCGACCATTTGTCGAACTGCTTCAGGGTTAATACCCCCGACCGCCCGGTTTAAAGCCACGCCGCCGAAGACTTCCAGATCGCTTACCTGAGTCATTGCCAATGCCGCACGATCTGCAGTCATAGTAAAGTGGTTCTTCAACACGACTCCTCGCATCCCGGCCTGGCTGGCCCGGCGCACCGCTTCGAAATCATTGAGAGATCGAGGGCGGGAATCGGGTCCTGCATGTGCATGAAAGTCGATAACACCTGTCAGCGAGACAGCGGATTCCTGCCCCCGCGCAGCAAAGCTAGCAACAATGAAAACCGACACTGTAAGGAGGATAAGACCGTAATTATTCCACTGACGTAATTGATGCATAACAACTCTCACATTCTTACGTTTAAACACCAGTATACTCGGCAGAAATTACGCACATCAAGTAACGGTGAAAAGCCTGGTAATTTCCCGCTTAGAAGAAACACTCAGTTCTGGATTTCCTGCTCCAGTCGTCTGGCACCGGCCAGTATTCCAGGCAGTGAGTAGTTCCCTTCATGGCAGGCATACTCATAAACGTATTCACCTAGTGCTCGTCTGGTAATATTCCTCTCAACCGTAACCGGTTCACTGAGAATTTCCGGATCAGTGATCGTATAACTGTAGTAGATTTCATCCGGCGAACTGAGTGTGAAGCGTTCAATGACCTCCAGTTGATCGGAGTGTCGAAAGAAAAACCAGGATTGCTCTGGCCTGAATTTTTTTGACTCGACAACCAGCGTATTACCTTCCCAGTAGCCCGTTGAATGACCCATCCACTGCGCATAAGCCGGAATCGGCATGGCAGGATCAAGCGGAATAATACGCACATCATGGGTCATCTCTGCTGACAGGATGACGTAATCCGCAGACTGGATGATTTGCATATTGGCATTATAGAACCAGCCTACCATAGGAGCTGCAGGACCCGCATTGGGTCCGGTACAACGTTCGCTCACTGGCCTGATTTCCGGCCCGTCGAAGGCACCAAATCCCAGTGCCTGAAGCTTCTCGAAAAAATCCAGGCCACCTTCGCGATAGGGCCAACGGCCATTAGCAGGGCTGATTATCTATGAAGTGCGGTACTCACCGTTTATCTGAACCATGTTGACACGAGTGGTGGAAAACTAGAGGTCAGCCTCCTGAGCTATGGGCGTCCCGGCAGTCGGCGCCACTCGACCGGGATCCAGATTCTGTGCCTGTGCCACGTCTATCGCCTGCAGGGATTGCGCCACTGCCAACGCTTCGGCATCGGTGTAATTTTGTTTGGTACCGAGGGCCTCTGATCGGACAAAATCAGTCCCAGAGCCGTAATACCATACGCCCTGCAGATCAGGCTGGCCGAATTCAGTGCGAGGCATGGTCCAATCTTCGGCGGCGTCAATTGCCGGGATCACGGTCACCAACAACACCCCAAGGAGGTGCAACGAGGTGGATTTTCCGGGGGAATAATTCATTTCTTACTCCAGATTATTTCTCTTCATATAGATTGAAAGAACCACATAGAAACCTGATTGAACCAGACAGCCGTTTCTATCACACTCAACAGACCTTCTTCAGACGTAAGTAATTTCCGCCTGTACCATACTCCTTGGGGACAATTTAGCAAAGCTCACATTCCACAAGAGTAATACCTGTTACAGTGGGAATTCAATGCGAAGCTGGGTAATGCACCCACTGCGAGCGTTATGCTATAGAGAGTCTTTAACCTGGCCGAGCCAGCGAATTATCAAATTCGAGTCAGGATAAGTAGCGTCTCACTTTGAAATATTCTTTCAAACTGAGACACTAGCAAAATAAAACAGCTGTATTTTTGCTCTGGTGCCGATTATGCCCAACTATATTTAGGATCGAAAATGAAAAAACTACCCATGAAAAAAATTATATTGTGTTTCGGCATAGTGCTGTTGAGCAAGGCTGTGAACCTCGTCGCGCAAGTGGATCTGTCTTATTACTTGCCATCGGGTATCAGCTATGATCCCGCCATCCCAACTCCTGAGAGTGTCATTGGTCACGAGATCGGGCAATGGCATGTCAGCCACGACAAATTAGTCGGCTATATGTACGCCGTCGCCGAGGCCTCCGACAGGGTAACTATTGCCGAGTATGGGCGCACTTATGAAAACCGCCCCTTGTTGCTGCTGACGGTGACCTCGCCTGCAAATCAACAACGGATCGACGAGATAAAGGCAGTTCATCTGCAACTCACGGACAGCGATGCCAGCGAGGTTGATACGAGTAATCAACCCGTGGTGGTCTGGTTAGGCCATAGCGTCCATGGCAATGAGGCCAGCGGCTCCAATTCCTCCCTGGTTACCCTCTACCATTTCGCCGCGGCGCAGGGGCCTGCCATAGACGAACTTCTCGATGAGGCGGTCATCCTCATTGATCCCTCGATCAATCCTGACGGCCTTAACCGCTTTTCCAGTTGGGTAAACTCTCGCAAGAGTCAGAACCTGGTTAGCGATCCTAATAATCTGGAACAGAATGAGGCCTGGCCCGGTGGCCGCACCAATCACTACTGGTTCGATCTGAATCGGGATTATCTGCCGATTCAGATGCCGGAAACGAAAGGGCGCATAGCACAGATCCACGAGTGGAAACCAAATCTCTACACTGACCACCATGAGATGGGAACCAATTCGACGTTTTTCTTTCAGCCGGGAGAACCGAACCGAATCCATCCGCTGATTCCGGAGCAAAATTACGCACTGACAGAAACCATTGCCGACTATTTTCAGGAAGGTCTTGATGAAATTCAGTCGCTCTATTTTTCCAGGGAAAATTACGATGATTATTATCCCGGACGTGGCCCGACCTATGTCGACTTCAATGGCGGCGTGGCGGTCTTATTCGAACAGGCCAGTGCCCGGGGTCATGCCCAGGAAAGCAGCAACGGTTTACTGACCTTCCCCTTCGCCATCCGCAACCACCACCGCTCGGCGCTGGCCTCGGTAAAGGCAGCACATGAACTGCGATCGGAGCTGCTCAACTATCAGCGGGATTACTACATCGATGCCATCGATCTGGCTGAAGGCGATGCGGTGAAAGCCTATGTGTTCGGTTCAGACAAAGACCCCGCCAGGGCTTTTCATCTGGCGCAGATTGTTCAGCAACACGACATCCAGATTTACCAACTAAACGAAGCACTGGAGGCCGGCGGAGATTCCTTCCAGCCCAGCTCGAGCTATATCGTGCCTCTGGAGCAGGAGCAGTACCGCCTGATTCACGCTCTGTTTGAAATTAGAAACAGCTTCGAGGACAGCATTTTCTACGATGTGTCCGCCTGGACCCTGCCGCTCGCCTTCAACCTGGAATATCAGGCACTTTCTCGCCGTGATTTTGACAGCGCACTGCTCGGTGCCGCGTTTGAGCCTGACTCCTTTCCTCAGGGCCAACTGATCGGTGGCCGCAGCGACTATGCCTACGCCTTCGAAGTCTTCGGCTACTACGCCCACCGAGCCATCAACCGGTTGTTGAACGCCGGGGTCAGGCTCAGAGTGGGGAATAGTGAATTCAGCCATCCCGATGGGAAACGCTTTGCCCGGGGCTCCATCGTCATTCCATTAGGCACCCAGGAATTGCCGTTGGCGCAGATCCACGCTCTGGTGGAAACCATTGCCAGGGAAGACGCCATCGACGTCTATGGATTTGCCACCGGCAGATCTGCGGCGGGGCCCGATCTGGGCAGCCCCTCCTTCGATATTCTGGAAAAACCGGAAATCCTGATTCTGGCAGAGGGTGGCATGTCCGGTTACGAGGTAGGGCAGGCCTGGCATCTGCTGGATACCCGCTTCGCCATGACACCCTCGCTGGTGTCGATGGACAGCTTCAATAGAATCAATCTGGCGAAATACAACACCATCTTTCTGCCCGACGGGAACTATGCTGGTATCACTGACAACACAGTGGCAAAGTTGGATAACTGGGTTGCCGGGGGCGGACTTATCGTTGCCAGTAAACGGGCATCGAGGTGGCTGGCCAATGCAGAAATATCACCAGTGTCTTTCGCTGAGGTCACGCCACCTGACAGTGAATCCACTGCCTATAGTGATTTTGCAACTATTACCGGCTCGCAGGTGATAGGTGGCAGTATATTCAAGGCCGAGTTGGATCTCAGTCATCCACTGGGATGGGGGTTTTACGACCCGGAGGTGCCACTGTTCAAAAGGGGGGTGCTGGTCATGGAGAAATCTGAGAATCCTTTCGCCACCCCCCTCGTTTACACCTCAGATTCACTCTGGAGTGGTTATGTGCCTGCCGAGAAACTGCCCTTGATTGATAATTCGGCGGCCGCAGTGGTCAGTGCAGTGGGACAGGGCATCATCATCAGTTTCACAGATGATCTGAATTTCAGGGCATTCTGGTACGGTTCAAACAAATTGTTTTTGAATAGCCTATTTTTTGGCCCTGTAATCAATAGCGCGACTGCCAGGTGAGCAATCAACAGGATCAAACTAGTACCTCGACCAGGGTTAATTTTGGAGTGCAGAGTTCACCAGACAGTATAGCCACAATAAACTGGTTGCAGAAATTTCGAACTTTGTTCAACCAGTCCAATCAGCCTTGCTTCAAGTACATGGGGCAACATGCCGGCACCCGGCGCAGTCTGAAGCTATTGATCCATCGAGTAAACAGGAAATCACCTGCCATATTCCCGAGATCTGGAATTAATGATACTCTGGCTTCATATTCAAATATCGAAGTGGCACTGGAAGCTTAGGCACCTCTGATTCGCCATCTAGGCGCCACAAGACAAAATTAATTGCAGCTACGTGAAACCAAATAGCTTATTATCAAACCTTAATAGCTCTCAGAATGTGAGCACCAATAAAGGACAAATACCATGCCAGTCGACATTACTTTTACGCTAAGTGACAAAGATATCAAACGCTTCTAGGATATCGTAATTGCCGCCCAGGCAAATATGTCGAGTAGTCAAAACCTGCTTGAGATCGAACGGGCTGCTCACAAGTTAGTTGGCGTGGCCATGCAGGCGGATCTACCAGATTTCGTTGCTGAACGGTTGCTGCAGTTAAAGGTGCTGTTGAGCATGGTCAATGACTCCGATTGGGGTATGAGCGAGGGCGAACGCAATCGAATACTGGGTGCCATGACATACTTTTCTGATCCCATCGACCTCATCCCTGATCATATTCCCGGTATTGGCTTTCTCGACGACGCGATTTATGTAGAAATAATTGCGCGGGAACCAAAGACTGAAATTGATGCCTATAACGAATTTCGTGCCTTTGTAGCCGAGGAAGAGAACCGCCTGAAGGGAGAAGGATTAGAACCAGATACTGACCAGGACGGCCGAATTTCTGCTAAACGTGATGAGCTCCATTCCCGAATCCGGGAAGCACGTGTAGATGAAGACGATGACACATTTGTTTTTCATTTACTGTAGCGAGAACACCCTGAATAATTCCAGAGAGTCACTCCAATAAGTTACTGTTTGCCTTCACGGGCGTCTTGAACCTGTTTATGCACNCGCGTGAATCTGTTCGAATACCCACAGTTTTTATAGGCTTTATTTCGATTTTGCGGTATAACGTGCAACAACGATGTATAACGCTCTAACGCATACTACCCTATTAACATTGAATTTACGGTGTTTAGACTTGAGCCGGTAAATTAACTTGAGTATAAATATTTAAGCAGGAACGATAAAAAGGACTGAAACATGCCGCTGGATATTACTTTTCGACTCAGTGACGAGGACCTGGAGCGGTTTCAGGATATTGCTGATAAAGCCCGGGAAAAACAGCTGAGCAGTAAAACCACGGTTGAAATTGAGGAACTGGCGTCTCGGGTATTGGCTGCAGCGCGGGCCACAAATCTGCCCAGTTTTATCAACGACAGGCTGGTGCAACTGCAAAAATTACTGGAAATGGTTGAAGACGAAGAGTGGCAACTTACCGAAGATGAGCGCGGAAATATCTTAGGAGCCCTCGCCTATTTCTGTGAACCTGTCGATTTAATACCCGATGATATTCCTGGCATTGGTTTTTTGGATGACGCGCTTTATGTGGAAATCGTCATTCGGGAATTACGGGATGAGATCGATCTGTATAATGAATTCTGTGAATACCGGGTTTCAGAAGAGGACCGGCTGAAAATTACCGGAGTAGACCCGTACGAAGGCAGGGAAGAGTGGTTGGCAGAAAAACGTGACATATTGCACAATATTATGCGGGAACGACGCAGCATGCGCTCCGGTGGCAGAGGCTGGCGCATGCGTTTGTTCTTCTAGCGCTATCTATAACAGCAGACAATCGCTAGCCTTGGAATCAGAGGTGCCTTAACAAGAACACAGCAAGAACAAAAATGGAGAAGCACATGAAACAACGCTTGTTTTTATTGCTAGTCTGCCTCGGCCTGGCCACACCTTTGCTGGCTACACCTTATGGTCATATCCATCTGGCTGCACCCGATGCTCAGGAAGCTGCAGAATGGTATGCCAGGCACTTTGGCGGCACCCCGACCAGATTCGGAAATTCCAGCCAATATCCGATTGATCGTGTCATGATGGGCAACATAGCTGTGATTTTTTTTGAGCGCGACCCGGGCGAAGGCTCGGTTGGAACCGGCGTTGATCATATTGGATTTTCCATGGGCGACGTAGAGCAGACCTTTGCAGGTATTGTTGCAGATGGTGGCAAGGGGCTGGGGGATTTGCGCGCATTCGCCGGTATGACACTGGGTTTCGTGGAAGATCCCTGGGGTACGAAAATTGAGTTGATCGATGACCCGGACCTGCGGGGGCCACACCACATTCATCTGTCCACACCCGATCCTGAAGCAACCCTGGCCTGGTATCAAAATGCCTTTGGTGGTGAGAGCGCCCAATTCGGTGGGGCTTTACCCGGCATAAACTACGGGGACATATGGCTATTGGCTGCGCGTGCCCGAGCTGAAATAGCGCCAACGCTGGGTCGCAGCCTCGACCATCTCGGCTGGAATTTTCCTGACCTGGCGGCAGCTGCGGTGGAACTAAAAGCCAAGGGAGTCGAATTCTCGATGGAGCCGAGAGATTACCGCGGTATACGAATTTCATTCGTTACCGGACCCGATGACGTGCGAATAGAGCTGGTACAGCCCTGACCATCTGAGGGTAGAATCGATTAAAAAGGGGACCGAGGCGAGAATATAGTGCCTCCGCCTCTACAATCCGATATGTATGCACACTTCCGCGATGCCTTGACGGCTTTTTTCGCAGCCACAGCGACAGATGCGCGTCGTGTATTTCATGGTCGCGGTCATTTATTCCCTAGCCTGGAACACATCTGTATCGACTGGTATCCACCGGTGGTACTTATCAGCCTTTACGGTGAAATCACCTCACCGGATAGCCTGATCGAAAGCATATTGAGTGCGGATAAATTGCAGCAAATAGACTCAATAATACTGCAAAAACGCTTCGAACACGGTGCCCCCGCTGAAACTGTGTGGGGAGAAAAAATTACTGATATTCTTGTCAGTGAAGGTAGTCTCCAATTTAGAGTCCGACTCTGTAAGCAGCAAAACAGTGGCTTGTTTCTCGATATGCGGCCACTGCGCGAATGGATACAGCAAAACAGCAGGGGAAAAAATGTACTAAACCTGTTTGCCTATACTTGCTCGCTATCTGTTGCCGCCCTGGCTGGCGGCGCGAGACAGGTGACCAATGTGGATATGAGCAAGACCAGCATCAACTGGGGATTGGAAAACCACAAACTGAATCAGCAAGATCCACGACAGATTAAATCCATTCCTCACAATATTTTCCGTTCCTGGGGCAGAATAAAACAATTTGGCCGATACGATACGATCATCATCGACCCACCGACTCGCCAGCGAGGTAGTTTCGATGCAGAAAAGAATTATGGCGCCGTATTAAGAAAACTCGGTCAATTATCCAAGCCAGGCGCCAATGTGATCGCTACCTTAAACAGCCCTTTTCTGGAAGGTGAATTTCTCCTGGGAAAATTCGAACATCACGCCCCGGAGTTTAAGGCCATAGAAGAAATGCCGGTAGCTCCAGAGTTCAGTGACAAATTCCCGGAACGCGCCCTAAAGATTTTCCGTTTCGTGTATCAGGCGGAATTCGATGCAGTGGAGTCAAAAAACCCGCTATACAGCGGGTTTAATGACGGACTTTAGAGGGAATCTGAAAGTCTCTCTGAAACCTGAGACTAATCTACTTTTCGCAGATGACCGTACATTAGCTCCTCTGCAAACTCTACACACTTGAATTCAAGCAGTTGTGCATTCTCTTCCAGACGCCGGTAAAGCGGGAAACTGATAGTCCACGGCCGGGTATAGACATTAGGATCTTCCAGTGTCGCCTCATACATGAGCACATTGGGCCCGACGTGGGTGTAACGCTCGGTGACGCGCAGTGCATCGGTATGATGGTTGCCAGCGTGATCGAGCCAGGTGTCAGGTACCTGATCTGTCACGTCGATCACCAGGGTATCGCCCTCGAATTGACCACGTGAATGGCCCATCCAGCTGAATATTGGCGCCTCGAAATCCGGCCTGTTCATATAAACAATACGACTGGCACTGGCAAATTCATAGGCTACCACTACATGCTCCGGTGACTGAATAATCTGAAACGGGAACGGCATGTAGTTGGCCCGTGGTACCCCTGGCATATAGCACTTCACTACCGGGTCGATCTCCAGCCACTGGTTGCGGTTCTCCACCTGAGTTGCCCTGGCAGCACTGGTATAGGGTATTTCACCGCCATCTACGATGCCTAATCCTGCTGGAATGGCGCCAACAGCCCCCAACTGCGCCAGGGGTGGAAAATCGGCGGCATGGGGTTCTATATCGAAGTGGGCACTGCCGATAGTTTGCCAGATACCATTAAAATCGGGCGCACCGTCAGCAGTTCGTGGAATTAAACTATTATCCGCAGCCATTGCGCTATTGCCAAGCAACGCGGACAGCAGCAAGGCTCCACTGAGGGCTCTAGAAAACATTTGCCGGATATCAAACATAGGTCTCTCCGTTTATTCTTATAAGCTGAAACAATCGCGTAAATAGGTCAGCGGAGATTCTATCACAGCATTTTAGCGACGGCTCATCTGATTGTGTATTGACAATAGAGCCCTGAGGGAGCCACTATCCTCGCTACTTTTGCCTATACCAACCGGAAGAATCAGCATGAAACTTACTCGACGACATTTGATCAAGGCGACAGCCAGTGCAGGTTTGGCGGCTGGATTCAGTCCCATAGCACCGGTTTTCGCCCAGGCACCACTGAATAGTGTGACCATCCCCGCCTCCGGACAACAAGTCCCAGGCATTGGCATTGGCTGCCGCAATTACCGCGCGAATCCTAATTCAGCCGAACTTCCGGTATTCCGAGACACCATCGCAACCTACCACCGCCTCGGTGGAAAAATAGTCGATACCTCACCTAACTACGGCAATTCAGAGGAAGTCATCGGCAATATCATGGGAGAACTCGGCATCAGGGATGACCTATGGATTGCCACTAAGGTCGATAGGGAGAATCGCCAGGGCGGGATTGAAAGAATGGAGCGTTCTTTTGAGTTGCTCGGTGGAGACAGTTTTGAACTGATGCAAGTCCACAACTTACGTGGCACCGAGGTCCAGCTGGAAACCATGCGTGCCTGGCAGGAACAGGGCCGTTTTCGCTATATCGGGGTTACTACCTCCAGCGACAGGCAGTACAACACCATGGTGGAAATCA
>PBTO01000135.1 GCA_002726595.1 Gammaproteobacteria bacterium
TTTAGGGAGCTAGAGCGGGCCAATGCGAAAATTTAGTGTAGAAACAGGAGTGGTATTGCCTCTGGATCGTGCCAATGTAGATACGGATTTCATTATTCCAAAGCAATTTCTAAAGTCTATAAAACGCAGTGGCTTTGGTGTGAATCTCTTCGATGAACACCGTTACATGGACCGGGGAGAACCGGATTCAGACAATAGCCAGCGACCTCTTAACAAGAGCTTTGTGTTAAATCAAGCCCGTTACCAGGATGCCAGGGTATTACTGGCACGTGAAAATTTTGGCTGTGGCTCAAGCAGAGAGCACGCCCCCTGGGCTTTGGATGACTATGGATTTCGCGCCATAATCGCACCAAGTTATGCCGACATATTCTTTAATAATTGCTTTAAAAATGGATTATTACCTATTGTTATTAATAAAGAAATTGTTTCTAGATTATTTGAAGAAGTGGTGGCAACAGAGGGTTATCAGTTGAGTATTGATTTAGCTCAACAAACCATTACGACCCCGTCCGGGGAAGCAATTCCCTTCACGGTTGATGATTTTCGTAAAAATTGCCTGCTCAAGGGCCTGGATGATATTGGAATAACTCTGCAAGATGCCGATCTCATAAAGGGATTTGAGCAGCAATGGCGCGACCAGTCGCCCTGGTATTTTGGGGCTGAATGACAAGCAGAGCATCCTTGTGCAGATGGCGCAATAGGAGGTGACGCACCGGTTTGTGCCAAACCCGGGTATTTCAACAACTTAAGACAGGAAGAGAGAGAACTAATAATGAGTGGCTATAATGTTGCAGTTGCGGGAGCAACCGGCGCAGTCGGGGAAGCATTGCTCAGCATTCTTGCGCAGCGCAATTTTCCGGTAGATGAAATTTTCCCCCTGGCGAGTGAGCGTTCTGCCGGCTCAACAGTAATGTTTAACAACAAGCCAGTAAAAGTTCAAAATTTGGCAGATTTTGACTTCAGTCAGGCCCAAATCGGCCTATTTTCAGCCGGCGGCAGTGTATCTGCAGAATTTGCGCCCAGGGCCGCAGATGCTGGCTGTGTAGTAATAGATAACACCTCACATTTTCGCTACGACGATGATATTCCACTGGTAGTACCTGAGGTTAATCCTGAGGCGATTGCAGGCTATACAAGCCGCAATATCATCGCCAATCCTAATTGTTCAACGATCCAGATGTTAGTGGCATTGAAGCCAATCTATGACGCCGTGGGCATCAAACGTATTAGTGTAGCTACCTACCAGGCGGTGTCCGGAACCGGCAAGTCAGCAATTGAAGAGTTAGCCAGGCAGACTGCGGACCTGCTAAATGGCCGTGACAGTGAGTGTAAAGTTTATCCAAAACAGATAGCTTTCAATGCCTTACCTCATATCGACAGCTTCCTCGAGAACGGATACACCAAAGAGGAAATGAAAATGAGCTGGGAAACCAGGAAGATATTTGCGGACGATGAGATTGCCGTAAGCGCTACGTGTGTGCGGATTCCCGTGTTCTATGGCCACTCTGAGGCGGTGCAAATAGAAACCGGAAAACCCATTTCCGTAGCTGAAGTAAGGGATCTGCTGGTCGATTCTCCCGGCATTTGCGTGATAGATGAGCGCAAAGATGGTGGATATCCTACCGCTGTTGGCGATTCTGCGGGCCAGGACGCAGTTTTTGTCGGTAGAATTCGTCAGGATATCTCTTTCGATAATGGTATAAATCTTTGGGTAGTGGCCGATAACGTTCGCAAAGGTGCGGCACTTAACTCAGTTCAGATAGCGGAAGAGTTGATAAAAAGCTACTTATAATGAATACTTGCATGCTGTAGTGAAGAAACTTTCTTAATAGGTTTCAAGCAATAGCGGCGGGGTTTTGTAGTGATTTATGATCTGTAAAAGTTAAGGCTCCGGGAAGTTTTAAATTTGTTACTTACAGGCCTAGCGAGCCCGCGAAGAGTAAAGGAATATGCCACGCAAAATTATTGTCGTTTTTTCCATGCTGCTGCTGTTCAGTCTGGCGACAAAAAGCTTTGCACTGGGTTTAGGCGGTATTACTGTTGAATCCGCTCTGAACCAGCGTCTACGCGCACGCATAGAACTGGTGGAAATTGGCGATACAAGTCTAGCGGATATTGCAGTGGCACTGGCATCTGGGGACGATTTCGAGCGCCTGGGCATCGAACGGGTCGACTTCCTGCGCAATATTGACTTCACTATTGAAACAGATGCGCAAGGCAGCTATGTCACGTTGACGACCAATCAGGTAGTGAGAGAGCCTTACCTGAGTTTTGTACTGGATACACGCTGGCCCAGCGGCCGCCTGCTTAGTGAGCAAACCATATTACTGGATCTGCCAGTATTTGATGATCAAATAACCACCCAAACCCGCCAGCCAATTAGCCCCGTGCTGCGAGCACCTACTCAGGTTGTTCCGGATCAACCTTTCGTCGAACCTGCTACCACACCACCGGTTTCAGTACCGGTAATCCCAGCCCCGGTAGTGCCGGTTGTAGAAGACTCGGAAGTCCAGGTAGAACCAGTTCAGCCTGTCGCACCAGCCATAGAGGATGAATCTGTTGATGCTGGAGTAATCGAAGCGGCGGAGGAAGCAGCGGCGATAGCCGCAGCAGAGGAAGCCGAGAGAGCTGCAGCAGAGGAGGTGGCGAGAGTCGCAGCTGAAGCAGCGGCGCTAGCCGCAACAGAGGAAGCTGAAAGAATAGCAGCGGAAGAAGCCGCTGAGATCGCCGCAGCAGAGGAAGCAGCAAGAGTAGCAGCGGAGCAAGCCGCAGCAGAGGAAGCAGCAGCAGAGGAAGCAGCAAGAGTAGCAGCGGAACAGGCCGCTGCGATCGTCGCAGCCGAGGAGGCGGAGCGAATAGCAACAGAGGAAGCGGAACGAATAGCAGCAGAGGAAGCCGCGGCAATAGCAGCTGCTGAGACTGAAGTATCAAACCAAAACCAGGGCATCCCAGCAACCCCAGTAGAGCCTTTGACAGCACCTTCCCCTGGCCTTGACAGTCAGGATACAGAACTACAGGCTCAGTTGAGTGTGGTCACCTCCGAGCCGAGTGACGATACCAGTGACAGCACCAGCGGTGCAGGTCAGTCAACAGAGACGAATGAAGAACTGGATACACGAATTATTGAGCTGGAAAATCAATTGGCAGTGCGGCAGGAGGAAGCAGACAGGGCAGAAATCGAACGTGCAGACCTGGATGATCGCTTACAGCAACTGGAATCACAAATTACCGCAGCACAGGAAATTATTCGTCTCCAGGACGTACAGCTTGCCCAATTACAGGATTCAATTGCACAAGCTGCTGCAGATGCGGAATTGCAGGCGATAGAGCAGGCAGCCCTGATTGCTGCACAGGAAGAACCGGTTCCTTCTCCGCAACAGAATTTAGTCAATGACCTGATGCGTATTCTCGGTGGTAATTCAGTGTTTATACTGTTTGGCCTGGCATTAGTGGTCTTGTTATTAGTGGTGTTATTACTCAGACGGACTCGCGCTGCTAAACTTGATGACGCCGACATTGATGATTTCACCGAAGAAGAATTTGCGGCCCCGGAAGAACAGGAGCAAACGGACGAGAAAGAGGCGGACGTCGAGAGCAAACTGGCAGATGATTCTACAATTGATGAATTGCAAGATTTCGCCAGTGAAGATTTGGATACAGAACTGGGTGATATCAGTGAACTGAGCGAATCATTAGGGGATGATGAGCCCAAAATAAGCGAAGCAGGCGATGACAGCAGCGATCCGGCGAGTGAGGCTGCTGCTCTAATCGAGGACAAACGCTTTGACGAGGCCGAGACCTTGTTGGAAAAAGCGCTCGAGGAAACCCCTGAGAATGCCAATTTGCGTTTGAAGCTCATGGAGATTTTTGTTGCGCGAAAAGACGGTGCATCTTTTGAACAACAGGAACAATTGCTGGCGGGCAATTCTGACCCTGGCATTGCGCTTCCTGTATCGGCACTGAGGCAGCAATTGCAAGCTGCAGAGCAGGAATCAGCGAATACTGAGAGCATGCTGGAAGAGCTTAATATTGATCTCGACGCCGTGACAACAGCGAGCGACAGCGATTCTGTGTTCGATTTTGATAGCCTTGAATTAGACGAAGACGAGGATGACGACGAAATAGAGCAGGTAACTGAGGATGCACCTGCAGAAGCTGCGCCTGAACAGGTCGGCGAGTCGTCGGAAGATCAATCGGAGAATGAGCAGCCCACTGAGACAGGCTCTGAGGCAGATGGCGAGTCGTTATCTGATGAAAAACCTCCGGTATTTGAACCGGATGAAATGGAAGTCATGTTTGACCTGGGAGGTAGCGACGAAGAGGTAGAAGAGGAAACGATAGAAGAAACGAAAGAAGAAACAACAGAAGAATCAATAGAAGAAACAGAACAAGAGCCAGAAGAAGCGGCGGAGGAAACAACAGAAGAAACAGAACAAGAGCCAGAAGAAGTGGCGGAGGAAACAACAGAAGAAACAGCAGAAGCAGAAGAAGAGTCCGAGGAAAGTGAATCGTTTAATATTGATGATTCAGATGATTCCAGTGCAATTGCTGACCCAGATACGGACGCATTGGAGTTTTCTACCGATGACGACGAACCGGCGTCGGAACTCTCCGGCGGTGAGAGCGTCGACGCGGAGGATCTGGATATTGATTCACTCGAATTCGATGCTGAAGCAGCGGCTTCTGCGACCAGTACAGAATCGGAAGATGCGGAAGGGGAGGAAGAGTTGGATATAGACTCCCTTGAATTTGATGCCGAAGCAGCGGCCTCTGCGACCAGGACAGAATCGGAAGAAGCGCAGGGGGAAGAGGAGTTGGATATAGACTCCCTCGAATTCGACGCAGGTGCAGCGGCTGCTGTGACCCGGACAGAGTCAGAAGATGCGGAGGGAGAGTTGGATATTGAAACATTCTCTTTCGATGCAACTGGCCCTGTTGAAGAGAGTGTAGAAACGGCTGACGAGGAAGCGGTTGAAGAAGCTGAGGAAACGGAAAAGCTCGAATTCGACGTCGATGATAATGCCGCCGATACAGTAGTTGAAAAACCAGATGCTGATGAAGACTCTGGTGTGGTTCATGATGACGAAGCCATGGAGGAAACCCCGACTGCAGAAGATCCTGCGATTGCTGACACAAGCGCCGAGGATTTAACCGATGCTGAAGAATCGATGGATCAGGACACACCGGAAGAAGAGACCGAGATAGTTGTTGAGGCAGTAGACCACGAAGCAAGCGCAGCTGCAGATGATAATGCAGACGAAGCCGCTGACGACATAGACTTTGGTGATGCGGAAGCTTCTGCCGAAACCGATCCCGAGATAGAACCGTCGGAAGAATCGGGTGAATATGATGATCTGGAATTTCTGTCAGAGGAAGGCGAAGAGGATATTGAGGTAGAAGATTTCGAGGAAGTCGAATTGCTATTGGATGATGACGTGGCAACGAAACTCGAACTCGCCTATGCTTACCAGAAGATGGGTGACCCGGAGGGAGCTAGTGAAATCCTCCGTGAAGTGATCGCTGAAGGTAGCGATGAGCAGGTTAAAGAAGCCAAAGCACTGGTTGAATCTATCAATAAATCTGCAGAATAACCCAGGGAGCCTCTCCCACCCCTTGCTGTGTCCCATCCCCATTTAGAACAGTCAGCACCTCAGCGATTGGCTCTGGCCATTGAGTATGATGGTTCACCCTATTGTGGCTGGCAAAAACAAGCTGCACCAGAACTTCCCACCATACAATCCGTGTTAGAAAAATCACTCAGTAAAATCGCTGATCACGAGATCGCGGTTGTGTGTGCGGGGAGAACTGACAGAGGGGTACATGCGTCCTGCCAGATTGTTCACTTCGATTGTAACAATCAACGAGAGACCAAAGCCTGGGTGGCGGGAACCAATAGCTTGCTTCCTCCCACAATACGCGTGTTCTGGGCTAAGCCTGTTCCGAACGACTTTCATGCGCGTTTCTCGGCATTGTCCAGGCGTTATATCTACGTGATCAGCAATCAGGCAATTGGGTCTGCAATTCTGGCAAATAAAGTGACGCATATTCCAGCAAGGCTTGATGTGCCAGCAATGTATCAGGCGGCACAGTGCCTACTCGGTGAAAATGACTTCAGCTCTTTTAGAGCAGGCGGATGTCAATCTAGGTCTCCGTATCGCAATGTGCATTTTCTGGAAATAAAGCAACACGGTGCCTACATCCTGCTGGATATCCAAGCCAACGCTTTTTTGCAGCACATGGTTAGAAATATAGCCGGTATGTTATTAGAGGTGGGCCGGGGAGAAAAAAAGCCCCAATGGGCGGGGGAATTGCTGGCAACGAAAGACCGATGCGCTGGAGGAGCAACTGCTTCACCCCACGGTTTGTATTTGGCCTGTGTTAGCTATCCGGCGGAATTTGATCTGCCTGACTGCTCAGTAGGTCCGGAATTTTTACAGCCTTATCCGTAGGCTCAAACGGTCATTTTTGCTAAAATCTCCGCTTTTCGCAGGATAGTCGTCCACCTTGCCGAGAACCCGAGTCAAAATCTGTGGGATAACGCGGAATCAAGACGCAATGTCAGCCTCCGAATTGGGTGCCGACGCTATAGGTCTGAATTTCTACCCCCCGAGCCCCAGAGCGATTACTGTGGAGCAGGCCCCGGCAATAGTTGCGGACCTACCGAAGTCAGTAACCGTAGTGGCACTGTTTGTAAATCCTGATCCGGCACTGGTTGACGCCGTGCTTGCCTTGGGGATTGTAGATTGTCTGCAGTTTCACGGTGATGAGAATGCGGCCTTCTGTGGGCAATTTAATACCCCGTATGTGAAGGCTGTTCGAATACAGATTGGCCGGGATTATCATAGAGAAATATCATTATTTACAGATGCTTGTGCTATCTTATTAGATAGTTACATTAAGTCTGTGCGAGGTGGCAGTGGGGAATCATTTGACTGGTCTATTGCGGCCCGTCTGGTGGCTTCCAGCCAGCAGAGAGTGGTGCTGGCAGGTGGCTTGAACGCGTTAAATGTAAACCAGGCCATAACACAGGTAAAACCCTTTGGTGTCGATGTCAGCAGCGGCGTGGAAACCGGTGCCGGGATTAAAGATCCGGAGCAGTTGCGCTTATTTTTCGAAGGAGTAAACAGTGTCGAGTGATGGAGGGGGGGCTTTGGCTCCCGCAGAGGCAGGCCTTGGCAAGGATTTCAATGGGCCCGATGAAGCCGGGCACTTCGGGCCTTACGGTGGCATATTTGTCGGTGAGACACTTGTCAGTGCCGTGGAAGAGCTCAAAAAGGTCTACAGTGAGCTTTCCCGGGATGAAAAATTCTGGCAGGAATACGACCATGACCTGAAACATTATGTGGGGCGGCCGTCTCCGCTTTATCGCGCTGAGCGCCTTACAGCGGCAGTAGGTGGTGCCAACATTTATTTAAAACGCGAGGATCTGAACCATACCGGTGCCCACAAGGTGAATAACACCATTGGACAGGCCTTATTAGCCAGGCACATGGGTAAGACACGTATTATCGCAGAGACCGGAGCGGGGCAACACGGCGTGGCCAGTGCCACCGTGGCTGCACGACTGGGGCTGGAGTGTGTTGTTTATATGGGAGCAGATGACATCACCCGTCAGGCCGCAAATGTCTATCGCATGAAGTTGCTTGGAGCGCACGTGGTGTCGGTGGAATCTGGCTCTCGCACACTGAAAGACGCGATGAATGAAGCCCTGCGGGATTGGGCTACTAACGTGGATAATACCTATTACATCGTTGGTACTGTTGCAGGCCCTCACCCTTACCCTTAT
>PBTO01000136.1 GCA_002726595.1 Gammaproteobacteria bacterium
TTGAGAAGGCGCGCACCATTGTTCCATTCGACCGGGGGGCTTACCGGCTCGGTTTTCGCCATGACATTCCTTCACAGAGCCTGAGTTTTGGACTAAATTACCAGGATGGCATAGGCAATATGGGAGGGACCGGAGGCAATCGGGTTCAGTATGATATTGATAATGTTCGCTTCTTCCGGGCCGGAAAAATCAGACCAAACTTTGTGCTATTTGCCGAAAAAATAGGTTTTGGCAACTTTACCTATCGATTTGAGATTAATAACGCGTTGGATGAAGACACTTGCTTCGAACGAAAGCGCTATAACGGCTATCTGCGCGATCGCGATTTTAGAGAAATCGAGACCAGCTGCGCCAGTACCGGCGCGCAATTTGTGTTCAAAGTTAAATCAGTTTTTTAGCAGCCGATTTCTGACAATAACTCCATTTCCCTGGGCTGTTGTATCACTTGGTTTTTTGATACATGTAATCCCGTTTAAGTGGCACTATTCCACGCTGCTTGGCCAACTGCATCTGAAATACTGTGAGCCTGGTATGACGGAAGGTCGCTTCGGAAGAGGTCAAATAAAATTCCCAAACTCGACAGAACTTTTCATCTTTAATTGCGGCAAATTTGTCGCGATGTTCAAGGAAGCTTTTGCGCCACGCTGCCAGAGTTCTCTCATAGTGTCCACTTAAGATCTCAATATCGGTCATCTCCAGCCTGGTTTCCTCCACCGATGCACTCATTTCTGAAAGTGATGGCAGGTAGCCACCCGGGAATATGTACTTCTCAATCCATGGATTGGTTTTTCGGGGCTGACCAGTTCTTGCTATGGTATGAATGAGTGCCACGCCTTGCTCATTGAGGGATGAATCAACCTTGTCAAAGTAGGTTGAAAAATTATCCTTTCCCACATGTTCAAACATACCGATGCTAACAATTCTGTCGTAAGTACTGTCGTGCTCGCGGTAATCTTCCAGTTTGAAATTTACTTTGCCGATAAGTTGCAGATCACTCGCTCGTTGACAGGCCACCTCGTATTGCTCTTTTGAAAGCGTTAAGCCGGTAACATTCACGTCAAAGTGTTGCGCCAAAAACAGCGCCAGACTACCCCAGCCACAACCAATATCCAGTACAGATTGACCTGGCTCCAGTAATAACTTGCGTGCAATGTGATGGCATTTCTCGACCTGGGCCTGTTCCAGATTGTCATCATCATTGAAATAAGCACAGGAATAGATCTGACTTTTGTCAAGGAAATGACTGAATAGCTCCCGGTCCAGGTCGTAGTGGTGTGCGACATTCTCGCGACTGGCGGTGAGGTGATTCCACTGTTGAAAAATCTTGCCCAGCGTCGAGAATTGCTTGAATAAAAAAGGTAGCTTGAGGATCTGGAAGTTGTAGCGCAAGATCGACAACAGGTCATACAGACTACCGTCCTCCACATCCCATTCACCGGCTATATAGGTCTCACCCAGCTCAAATTCCCAGTTCTTAGCGATTTTATTAATCGTGCGCTCATTGTGTATAACCCAGGTGATGTGTGGGCCGTGATCGCCAAAGTGATGCACTTTTCCACCAGGTAGCTTTAGGGTCATCTGGCCGTAAGTAATGCCTTTTTTTAATAGTTTTAGATACATCTGACATACTCCCCTGAGTATCAATCCAGAGTCAGCGGAGGCCCTGCTTTTGAACTCAGCAGTTAATAATAGCGTTCGAGCTTCTCATTTGTCACTAACCTTCTCATAGACCCTGGTCGAGGTACTAGGACAAGGCCATTTTTGCAGCGTTTGCTTGCAGTGGAAGAGGGGCTCCTAGCCAGCTACTAATCGAATGAAATCAGAGTGAATAACAGATTTTCGGCATCGCTTAACTGGAAAACAATATTTCGAAAAGCCACCGTGCCGTCAATCACCAGTTCAGGAATTATGAGCTGGCCAGAGGTGTCGTTAAATGTGGCTATCTTAGCTACCGTCTGGGATAAACTCACTACGGTGTCTGCTTGTGCCTGAATTACCGTTTCCGGGTCGCTNGAAAACAGGGAAAATGACAGTGAGAATAAACCGCTCACCCCGGCATCAACCGAAACATTAAGCAGTCCAGTGGCATTGTCGAAAGTATTGGGCCCATCGACGGTGGCTTGAACCACCGACATGGTCAGCTCCACCAGATTGGCAGAGGTCAGTGCGTTACCACTGAAATTGATTACAGGAGCATTATCCACTTGTCCTGGGACCAATGTTGCGCGCGGTAGCGCAGCTATGGTATCGACTACGTCCATGCCGTTACTCAATACTCGGGCAAAGACCGTGAAGCCGCCGTTTGCAACGTCCAGGTTGGCACTATTATCTGCCAGATTGACAAACCATTGGCTGGTGGCGCTATTCGGATCACCATCCACTTTCGCCATGGCCAGCGTTCCTCGGATATTGGAAATTCCAGGCTCGTTTTCTATGCCCGGGGTGATAGCAATGGGATTTAGTACATTGTTTGGTTCATCGAAAACTAACCAGCCTCCCTGTATTACGAATCCCGGTTCAGACCGATGGACAAAAGTGCCATTGTAGGCACCGGAATTCACATAACTGAGAAAATTAGCCACTGTAATCGG
This sequence comes from Gammaproteobacteria bacterium, assembly GCA_002726595.1. Lineage (GTDB taxonomy): Bacteria > Pseudomonadota > Gammaproteobacteria > Pseudomonadales > Pseudohongiellaceae > UBA9145. The sequence continues at coordinate 2,592 of PBTO01000136.1, forward strand.
AGTAATTTCATCGAACAATTCAATGGAGAAGTTACCAAGCGTCGTTGACACCTGAACAATAGTCCTATCCCGTACCTCGGTCAGGGCAATCGCAAACACGCTTCCGGCAGAAGTGAGATCGCCCGGGTCTGCATCCCTTGCTCCCACAATGATATCCGCCACTTGATCAGCGTTAATATCCCCCGCACTCGACAGGGAACGCCCAAAACCGCCGCCCGCTCCATCGATGCGAAGCAGCAGAGTTCCGTCTGCGCCCGAGAGCAGAAAAACGCTACCGCTTAAGCCGGCTCCATTGGGATCCCCCACCAGAACGTCTGCTACTCCGTCACCGGTTATATCGGCCGTGCTGGCGACTGCACTGCCGAAAGAGACCGAATCCACAGTATCGTCGACGCGCCAGAGTTCCGCGCCATCTATCCCGGAAAAGACGAATATGCGGCCATTGAATAGCTCGAAAGAAGGATCCCCAACCACGATATCTGCAAATCCGTCGCTGTTCACATCCCCGGCACCAGTAATAGAGCTACCGAAATTGCCAAACTCTGTCGAACCATCGAACCATCGAACCATCGAACCATCGAACCATCGAACCATCGAAGCGTAGAAGCTGACTCCCATCCACTCCGGAGTAGACCAGGACGCTACCGCCGTTAAACAGTCCTGCCCGAGCTGACTTCGGTAGCCCCACGAGAATGTCAGGAACACCATCGCCGTTCACATCCCCGGCGCCAGCAACGAGCTCGCCAAAGGCTTCCCCCGCATCTAAACCGTTAATTCTCAGAAGCGGACTCCCGGTAACTCCGAAGTAGACCAGAACGCTGCCGACACCGGCCAAGCCGGGAGGGCTTGCCGCTACTGCCCCCACAATGATGTCCGGCACGCCGTCACCGTTCACGTCCCCGGCGCTAGCAACGGCACCGCCCAGAGTAGCAGTCTCCGGGTCACCCTAGATTCTGTGGATAAGATCCCCATTCGCTCCTGAATAAACATAGACAGTGCCAAGAAGGACCTGATCTCCGACAGTCGTGAATGGGGCCCCCACCACGATGTCCGGTATGGCATCACCGTTTACATCTCCGATGCCCGCGACCGAGATACCGAAATTATCCCCCGCATTAACACCGTTGAAGGATAGAAGTGTGCTCCCGTCCACTCCTGAGAGAACGGCTGCAAACCCAATTGAATTGGCATTGGTTCTCGGCGCCCCGCCGACGAAGTCAGACACACCATCGCCGTTTATATCACCCACACTGGCAATAGCCGCACCGAAGACATCGAAAGCGGTTGCGCCACTAACTTGGAACAGCTCGCTCGCATCAAGCGCCTGTGCGCTCAGGGAATTACAAAGCAAGACTGCCGTTGCGACAACGTTCAAAAAGCTTATTCGCAAAATACGTCTCCTCCCTAATGGATGCATATTTTTTTTCTCTGGTAGTTAAGATTGTACTTCATGCAGGTGTTCCCGTAATACCCGCATGAAAGCCGGGCCATATTTTTGTAATTTACGTTCGCCCACGCCACTCAGCTCACTGAACTGGTCCAAATCCTGCGGCAGTACGCTGCACATATCCCGCAGAGTACTGTCATGGAAAATGACATAGGGAGGTAGACCCTGTTCTTCGGCAAGTTCACGACGACAATCTCGCAGGGCCTCCCATAGTTTGACGTCGATGTCATCGGGCAGGAGCGTTTTAGTTTTTTGTCTAGCCGCCTTGACCTTTGTATCGCGTCGCAGTTCTATTTGCTCCTCCCCGCGCAGGAGAGGGCGGCACTTATCTTCCAGACGCAGTGCGCCGAAGCGTTCCAGGTCGACGCGTAAATACCCACGCGCAACCAGTTGTCGAAATACCGAGCGCCACTGGTTTGTATCGAGGCTATCACCAACACCGTGTATTGGCAGGTAGTGATGGTCAAACTGGAAAATCTTGTCTGTGTTGGCGCCACGTAGTACATCTATAAGATAGTTGACCCCGAACCGCTGACCGGTTCTGTAGGCTGCACTCAAGGCCATGCGGGCGGCTTCTGTGCCATCCCAGGTGGCAACAGGCTGGAGACAGTTGTCACAATTGCCACAGGGTCGAGCAAGAATCTCATCGAAGTAGTTGAGCAAGGCCTGCCGTCTGCAACTGGTAATTTCGCACAGCCCCAGCATAGCATTGAGTCGGTGTTGCTCTGCTCGCCTGTGTTCCTCAACGGCCTGGGAACTCTCCATCATCTGTCGCAGTTTTATGACATCCTGCAGGCCGTAAATCATCCAGGCGTTAGCTGGCAGGCCGTCGCGTCCGGCGCGACCGGTTTCCTGATAGTAGGATTCAATGGTTTTTGGCAGATCAAGATGTGCCACAAAACGCACGTTGGGTTTATCTATGCCCATGCCAAAGGCAATAGTTGCGACGATTATCACGCCTTCTTCGCGCAGGAACCTGGCCTGGTGCTCGGCACGTGATCCTGCATCCATGCCGGCATGGTAGGGTAGTGCGTTGAAACCCTGCTGTTGCAACCAAAGGGCTATTTCATCTGTTTTCTTACGCGATAAACAATAGACAATACCCGCATCTTGCGGATGCTCATCTTGCAGAAAATGCAGCAATTGTTGTTTCGCATTTTGTTTCAGGCTGATCCGGTAACGGATGTTAGGTCTGTCAAATCCGGCAACGAATTGTCTTGCTTCAGTTAAATCCAGGCGAGAAATAATTTCGCTGCGGGTGCGGGCATCTGCAGTGGCGGTCAGGGCAATGCGTGGCACGTCCGGGAATAGCTGATGCAGCATATTCAGAAGCAAATAGTCAGCTCGAAAATCGTGACCCCATTGCGAGACACAATGGGCCTCATCAATTGCGAACAGGGCTATCGGTGAACGCCGCAATAAGGAAAGTGTCCGCTCCTGCTTGAGTCGCTCTGGTGCGATATAAAGCAGGTCCAGCTGGCCAGCCAATAGTGAACATTCCACTTCATTTGCCGTGTTGGCATCCAGGGTGGAATTTAGAAAACTGGCCTTTATATCAAGCAGCCGCAGGGCGTTTACCTGATCCTGCATCAATGCAATCAGTGGTGATATCACTACACCACAACCCGGAAGCACCATGGCAGGAATTTGATAACACAGGGACTTGCCGCCACCGGTGGGCATGAGCACCAGGGCATCCCCGCCATCCAACAGCGTACTGATGATTTCGTCCTGCGGTTGGCGGAAGGAAGGGTATCCGAAGACGTTCTGTAAAATGTCTATTGCTGTGTTCACTGACCTCTTGCTAGCCCGCATATTTCACCAGTTGCCTGATTCTCACTTGATCTTTCGCGTTATGAACGCGCATGTTCGCTCTGACGTAGCTAATGCTACGTTTACGCTCACGAGCACGCTCATAACACGAAATCTCGGCGCGATGTCAGGCAACTGGTGAAATATCCAGGCTAGAGCTGTGGACCAGCTGCCACCAGGGCTTGCCCCGCTTCGTTATCGGTGAATTTTGCAAAATTTGCGACAAAAAGCTCAGCTAGGTTTCTTGCCTTGCTGTCCCATTCATCTGCGTTGTCATAGGTTTTGCGTGGGTCGAGAATTCCGCTGTCGACAGAATCGATATTCGCCGGCACGGCAAGATTGAAGTAAGGCAAGTTGAAACATTCTGCTTCATCAATCGAACCGTCAAGAACGGCATGAATTATGGCACGCGTCGCTTCTATTGAAATGCGATTGCCAGTGCCATTCCAGCCGGTGTTTACGAGATAGGCAGTGGACCCTGCAGCTTCCATTCGCTTTACCAGTTCCTGCGCATATAGGGTTGGATGCAGCGATAAAAATGCCGCGCCGAAGCAACTGGAAAAAGTCGGGGTAGGCTCGGTAATGCCGCGCTCGGTTCCAGCCAGCTTTGCCGTGAATCCAGACAGAAAATGATATTTGGTTTGCTCGGGTGTCAGTTTCGAAACTGGAGGGAGCACGCCAAAGGCATCCGCGGTCAGGAAAATTACCTTTTCAGCATGACCCCCTTTGGATACCGGCTTAACAATATTATCTATATGATAGATTGGGTAGGACACGCGGGTGTTTTCAGTCTTCGAACTATCGTCATAATCGATAATGCCTGCTTCGCTTACGGTCACATTTTCCAGTAATGCATCACGACGAATAGCATTGTATATATCCGGCTCACTCTGTTTGCTCAGCTTGATCGTCTTGGCGTAACAGCCGCCCTCAAAATTAAACACGCCATCGTCATCCCAACCGTGTTCATCGTCACCGATGAGTGCACGGTCCGGGTCCGTTGAGAGAGTGGTTTTTCCGGTTCCGGAAAGGCCAAAAAAGATTGCCGCATCGCCGTCCCTGCCCACATTGGCTGAGCAGTGCATGGAAGCCATGCCGCGCAGCGGCAACAGGTAGTTCATCATGGAGAACATGCCTTTCTTCATTTCACCGCCGTACCAGGTGCCGCCGATCAGCTGCACTTTTTCAGTCAGGTTGAAGGCGATGAAGTTCTCAGAATTCAGACCCTGGGCCTGCCAGTCAGGGTTAGTGCTCTTGGCACCGTTCATGACGATAAAGTCTGGCTCGAAATCTGCAAGCTGTTCAGCTGTTGGACGGATGAACATGTTTTTAACAAAATGCGCCTGCCAGGCTACCTCCATGATAAAGCGCACTCTCAATTGGCTATTGTCATTAGCGCCGCAAAGCGTGTCCATTACATACAGGCGTTTGCCGCTCAGGCGGTTGGTTACCAGGGCCTTTAAATGATCCCAGGTATTCTGATCGATGGGCTTGTTGTCATTTTTACCCTGATCTGACCACCAGACGGTATCCCGGGATGTATCATCATGAACAATATATTTATCCTTGGGTGAGCGTCCGGTAAAGATCCCGGTATCCACCGCAACGGCTCCGGATTCGGTGACAATCCCACGCTCATAGCCTTCCAGGTCTGGATTGGTCTCTTGATCGTACAGAAAATCATAAGACGGGTTATAGTACATTTCTTCAACATCGGTAATACCGTATTGCGTCAGGTCTGGAGCCGGATTGAGATTTTCAGTCATTGTGGTGTCGCCTTCTCCTTTTTCTTACGATTAAACACTGACACATCTTGTGCGCTTTGTGTATGCCGTGCTTATTGTATCCAAGCCAGGCCACCGATTACAATTTCATAAAGAAAGAGTAGTGGATATTTCATAGAATGAGAGTCTCTGTGACAGAAACTTGGTCAGCAGTGCTTTATTTGTTTAATATTGGAGCTTGCAGGTCAGGCTGAGGAGTCGCCAACGTGCGCAAAATTAAATTATTTGCCGTGCTGGTATGCGGATTGTTGCTGCTGCCAAACACCTATGCAGCGGAAGATCGTCCAGCACCGACGATGTTTCCGATCGAGATTGTGGTGCCTGACTATCCACTAAAGGCAGCACTGGAAAGAATCGGTGGATTTGTGATGGTGACCTTTGATGTGACTGCAGAGGGCGTGGTCATGAATCCGAAAGTCAGCTTTGCCCAGCCAGCCGAAATTTTCAATGAATCAGCGTTGGCAGCTGCCCTGAAATTGCGCTTCAGACCACAGATAAGAAGAGGAGCGCCGATTGACGTGCAGAATGTTCAGTACTTTTTTACTTTTAATCCGGAAGAGTCGTTCGATCTCCCCGATGCCGATGATTAACCGCTAGCAGTTCAAGGATAGCTCGATCACTTCGCCTCCCTTCCCAATCCCTGATTCAGTTTAGCACCAGACCGCACAAGCAGGCGCCCTGGTAAAGTATCCAGCACAGGCCGAAACTTCTCGGTTTTCATCGCAATTTGCTGCCCGACCATCCGGTCCTACAAATTAGTTTAGACATAAACCGTTACAATTAGCCATTACTCTGACCCCAATATTGTGTAGCATACTGGCGGGCGTTTATTGTAACCAAAGTCTTGTGTCTCCAGCTTGGACGAATATAGTGATTATTGAGCAACAATCAAAAGGGAAAATAACAAGAATGACCCATAGTAGTAGTGCCTCCCACCGAGTCTCCTGGCTCTCCATAGCGGTGAAACCATTGATACTGACCGCGTTGATTCTGCTTGCACCTTGGGCAGATCTGATGAGTATGAGGCAGATCAGTGCCCAGACTGCCGGTTTGACCGAGGCCGATCGTGAGATGCTCAAGGCCGTTATACCCGAGGCAGACAGTTTCTCCGAAAAATCTGGTGAGCTGCCTGTATTCAGAGCCTATCAGGACAGTCCGAATGGGGGCGAACCCACCTTGGTTGGGTATGCTTTCATGACACCCGATTATCCACCTGAAGAGATAGGCTACAGTGCCCCAATCGAAATGCTGGCTGGCATGGATATGGAGGGTAATCTGACCGGCATCAAGGTGCTCTATTATCGGGAGTCCTACAAATCCATACGGGGTGATTTTCTGGATAACCGCAGATTTCTGTTTCAGTTCAAAAACAAGCCAATTTCTGATGGTTTTCGCGTGGGCAGAGACGTGGACGGCGTATCGCGCGCGACAATCACCAGTTGGGCAATGTCCAGAGGGCTGCGCAATGCTGCGCGTCGGGTTGCCCTGGCCTACTTGAGTGATGCGGATTATGTGACCGCAAGGAATACTGGAGCTACTGCCATAAAGGCACTTGAGCAAAAGTCCTGGCAGGATATGAAGGATGAAGGATTTGTTAATGATTTGATTATTCCGCTGGAGGACAAGACTGAATTAAGACTCTCTATTGCCTACATTGGTAACGAGCAACTCGGTGAGTTAATGGTGGGTTCCGGGGATTACTCCAGAGCCGAAAGAGATGCCAGTAATCGGGTAATGGATGGCACGATGGTAATGGTGGGTATAGATGGAGACGCCTCAAAGCCTTTTCGGCAGGAAAATCTGGCATTGCAGCAGGGTGGCGAAATCTATCCCCTGCCCAGACGTCGGTTCGTTTATCTGGGAAGTGCTGATGTTGGCAAGATAGCTGACCAGGTTCGTTTTGCCGGTGCGATAGTAATGGATTCGTCCATCGATGTGACCAAACCCTTCACCGTTCACTATAACATGCCTGATACGGGCATATTTTCCAGCGATTACACTCTCTCAGGTGCTCCCCTGGCACTGGCAGAAGGGCGGGCATTCCCATCTGGCCTTGACGGTGATGAATTCGATGACGAGTTTTCCGCTTTCGAAGACGAATCAGTATTTGCCAGGCTGATTAACGAAGCACCCTGGACAGAAGTGTTCGCGCTACTGGTTTTATTTGCCATGGTGATGTTTTCTTTTCTCCGCAAAAACGCCACGGCACGGTGGGTTACGCTGGCGGCTACTTTGGTTTATCTGGGATTTATGGATGGTGGCTTTCTTTCAGTATCCCATATAACCAATGGCATTAAGCTCGGTCCTTCATTGTTTCTCAATGATCTGCCCTTGTTGCTGTTGGTCATCTTTACGCTGGTTACCACCGTGTTCTGGGGACGTGTATTCTGTTCGTCGCTGTGCCCCTTTGGTGCCTTGCAGGACTTTCTAACGCGGATAGTTCCTGCTCGCTATCAGCGTACATTACCCCAGGCTATTCATGATAACGCGATCTACCTGAAATACGGCATATTGGCTTTGCTTGTGATTATGGCACTGGGACAAAGTGAGCTGAGTATTTTTCAATATTTCGAGCCCTTCGGTACAATTTTTTACCGCAGTACCTCAATTGTGTTGTGGTTTATCTTGATCGTCATCCTACTGGCATCAGCTGTTGTGAACAGGTTTTACTGTCGCTATGCCTGTCCCCTGGGTGCATCCCTCGGCCTGATCTCCATGGTATCTCCCCTGCGTATCGAGCGAATCGCCCAATGTGATGTGTGCAAGGTCTGCGAGTTTGCCTGCCCAACGGCAGCCATACGTGGGCCGGCTATTGATTTCAAGGAATGTGTACGCTGCGATATTTGTGAGATTAAACTTATCGCCACTTCCGGCGTCTGTAAGCACAGCATGGAAACTGTCAGGGCACGTCACAAGAACTGGGAACAACCTGTTGCCGTGGGTGGCTAGCCCGCATATTTCATGAAGGGATCGGATTTCCCAGAAAATCCGATCCCTTCATGAAATATGCGGGCCAGGGAATTTGCCTAAGTACACCAGAAAGTAACGAGCATACCGGCTTGATGAAGAAACGGGGGAATTTGCTCCCCCGTTTTTTTACTCGCTGGCCCTGCCTGCCTGCAGAATATTGGGCACTGCATGGTTGCCTTCGTGGCAGGCATATTCGTACATATCATAACCCGGGTCACTGGTCAGCGGCATCGATATGGTAAATGGGCCGGTAAAACTACCTGGATCTGTCACTCTGGCTTCCCAGATAATAGTATCTTCGCTAACACGGCTATAGCGCTCAACGACGTGCAATCCTTCACTGACAGGAACACCTTTTAGCCTGGCTCCGGCTGAACTGGATGCGATCATGCCGCGGTTGTTGAAATTGGTCGTTTCAACTACCAGTGTTTCACCCTCCCAATGGGCAACCGAGTCTCCCATCCAGAGCTTGACCTTCGAATCGATGTGGGAAGATTTGTTCAGGGGTATGACCCGCACATCATGGATCATTTCATAGACTATCGTAACGGTATCCGGTGTTTGAATGATCCGATAGGCATTGTTGTAGCCTGCCGGGAGCATGGAACCGGGTACACCTCTGGTTATGCAACGGTCCCAGACGGTCTGGTGAATATAGTCATCTTCAACGTTGGCGAATCCGTAGTCTCTGGCGGCTTCGGCCTCAGGCCTGATGGGCGCACGGCCATTGGGGGGATCCACAATCAGTGAGGCTTGTCCTGTGGAGAGAATGGTGTCACCGGAATCCATCCAGATCTGGTTATAGGCACCGACGTTTCTGCCGGCTTCCACCACGATGTTGTCATCCGCTACAGCACGCCTTGCTGCCGTTCTGCTTTCTATGGTGGATATCTCGTCATCGGTGAGAAAGGGCTTGCCTGCCTGCGCTACAGGGCGCTCCATAGGAGTGAGTGTCGGATTGGTCCAAACCCCCTGCAGGTCTGGCTGACCATCTGGCGTTTTGCCATTGATCCAGTTGTCCGCACCTGTGGCCGTTAGCGGTAGTGCTGTAATCAGGGCCGGAATGGCAAGGACTCTCAACATCGAAGCAGCGATGGGCTTTAGTTTCATGTTGTTCCCCTGTCTGGCTGGTCGGTGTGACCAAGAATTCCCGATTATTGCGTGGAAGCCGTAATATTTCAATATTACCCTGGATAATCGGGCGGCTTTTGTGAGTGATGGTAATGAAAAGGCGCAAATTGAGTGTATTGTTACGAATACCCGGCGGTATTTTTCCGGTAGTATCGGTATGCGCGATGGCAATGTATTATTGGCATCTGGGTTATTCAGTGACCCATAACAGGTATGTATTCCGGAATTGCGGGAGAAGACTGAATAAAATTACTGGACTCATCGAGTAGTCCTGGCAAATGAGGAAGTAGGAAAATGCAAAAAGACAAGCTCATAATTTTAATACTGGCGGGATTACTCACAGGACCTGTCATGTCCCAGAGCAATGGTAATGCCCGTGGACCCATTGGGGAGAGCCCCTATAACGTGATTTCAGGTTGGCATGACCCATTCGCCGAGCCTGGTTTTGCCTTCGGTGGCAATTCCGGTGTCTTTGCCGAATCGCCCGATCGCATTTTTATCGCGCAGCGCGGGGAGACAGTGCTGCCTTTTCCCATACCTGAGGATTTTGGCGGATTCGCCGGTGAGTTGGGCATTAACACATTGCAGGCAACTACTCGTCGGACCTGGCAGAACTGCCTGTATACGGTTAATGGTGATGGTGAGCTACTGGAGCTCTGGGATCAGTGGGACTACCTGTGTGAGGGTTCGGCAGGACCCGGACCGCACCGGATACGGATCAGTCCTTACGATCCCGAGAGGCGTGTGTGGGTGATTAACGAAACCTTTAGTCAGATCTATGTTTTCTCCAATGATGGCAGTGAACTGCTATTGACACTGGGTGAGAAAAACGTCTCAGCAAGTGACGAGACGCATTTTGGCCGACCCCAGGATGTGGCATTTCTTCCTGATGGCCGAATTCTGGTGGCCGATGGTCTGGATAATCACCGCATCGTAATTCTGGACAGCGAGGCAAATTACATTTCAGAGTTCGGTGGCTTTGGCGAGGGCCCTGGTCAGTTTAATGGTATCCATGCCATTGCCGTTGGTCCCGATGGCCTGATCTTCGGACTCGATCGTGCCGGGGGTCGCATCAACGTGTTTCGAACTACAGATGATCCTGCCGAGATGGAGTTTGTCGATGTGTGGGATGGCTTTACCCTGCCGCTGGACCTTATCGTTAACGATGACAGTATCTGGTTAACCGATCTTGGCCCGCTTCGATTTATCAATATGGACTTTGAAGGCAACTACCTTTACACCTGGCTGGTCCCCAGGGAGTTACCTGATGGCTATATTGAAGTGCACACAATCTCGGTTGATTCAGACGGTGATCTCTATGGTGGTGACAATCAATATGGTCGATCGCAAAAATTTGTCGCCAAGCCCGGCGTAGATCAGGACTTGCTGATAGATCCACCCTGGGTTGCTCCCTGAGTCCAGCGAACAGCCCTAGTGTGACATGAGATGCCCGGCATTTGATTTATATGTCTGTATGGCGTTGCCACGCAGAACCTGGTAATAGAGGAAGATTGAAGATGGTTAAAGCTAGGGTACCTCTGATTAATGGCATACGGTCTCTGGCCTACAGGCTGTTTCGCAATCAAG
>PBTO01000137.1 GCA_002726595.1 Gammaproteobacteria bacterium
TGGTATGAAGATGGTGCTTTGGTAGTGGAGACTATCAATGTCAACCCTCAACAAATGCAACAAAGCTCTACAGCTATCACGAAAAATGGCAAGATAACTGAGCGTTTTATCCGTTATTCTGACACTGAAATTGTTTACCGCTTTACTGTGGAAGATTCTGACCTATACAGTCAACCCTGGACAGCAGAACTCAGCTACTATCCCTCAGATGGCCATCTCTATGAATATGCATGCCACGAAGGTAACTACTCCATGCCGGGAATTCTTGCTGGTGCGCGTAGACTGGATGCCGAGCAAAAACAATGAAGAAACTGGCTATTTCTCTTGCCATATTGGCTATCACCACCCTTACCCTGGCCCAAACACCAGCGCCCGCAGTGCCACCCATAGCGACCGATGTGACCGCGGAAGACATTAGCAAGTTTATTGATGCCCTGCCCCGGGACCAGGTCAGCGATCGACCCATTCGAACCGTCAGCGTGACCGGTGATTATCGCATCGGGGTTTATGGCGTATTTCGGCCAAAAGAAATTGCCGGTGGTGCCAATTTACACCCGGTTAACACCACTGAGATTTACTACATGCTGAAGGGCTATGCGACCCTGGTAACTGGTGGCGAGCTCAGCGATCCCAGACCTGCACCGAGTCCTTCTACCAGCATTCGAGGCTCCGGAATCGTGGGTGGTGTCAGCCGTCGTATCGTCCCGGGAGATGTCGTAGTTATCCCCGGGCATACACCACACTACTGGAGCGAACTGGAAACCGATATTGAGTATCTGATTTTTCGACCCGATCCGGACAATCGAATTCGCCTGGTGGATTAGTCAAGAATCGAGAGCAGAGCAGGGTTATTTGTAAACTGACATGGAGGTTGATCAAATTTAATTCCCTCCGTCCCCTTTTATTGTTTATTTGAATTGCCAGCTATCCCCTTCTTGCAGCATGGCTCGGGCGGACTCCCCGTCGGGCCAGCGGCGGGCACCGTCATAGCCGAGCAGCCAGGCTTCCCAGAATGCTGTGCTCAGCGCCATGATCAGGGGATGGTGAGCTGGATTGCGCGGGCTCTGGGAGGCATTGAGATTGCCGTCGGAGAAGGCATGATGCTCTCCGTTAAAAAGCACCAGTTCGTATTTTCCACCGGGCGGCAGGGCCGGATAGACTGCAACCCTGTCCTCCAGCGTCGTATCGCCGATGATTGCCGTGTCTTTGGTGCCTGTCATTAGCAGCCACGGCAATTCAACGGCACCGAAGGCTGCTTCGGTATTGTCCGGGGCGCTGGGGCTGAGGATCAGGGCTGCATCAATGCGTGGTTCCTGCACATTGAAGGCGCCGCTATTCTGACCACTGACCAATTGGGTGGTACGGGCACCGTACGAATGCCCCGACATGCCCACGTGTTCCAGATCCAGTCGGCCGTGCAGCGGTGACTGGGCATCCTCATTCCAGGCTTCCAATCTATCGAGTACCGCGCTGACATCCTCGATGCGCGCCACGGTGTTTGCACTGCTGGCGGCTTCTGTCATCACAGCCAATATTTGGGAGCCAGGCACGCCGTCCAGGATAGACCGGTCGCTGCCCGGGTGTTGCATGAATACGCCGACAAATCCCCGGCGCACCCAGTGTTCCCCCAGGTAAGTGGCAGCAAAGCGACTGCCGCCCAGGCCATGGCTGAACAGAATGACCGGGCGCGGAGTTTTACTTTGAGGCAGGTAGATGAAAACCGGTATCTCCCGCTCGCGTCCCTCATCAGACACCATGGTGTCGAGAGTTACCACGCCAGAGTCCGCTATCCGCAACGGTTCATAAGTCTCGATATCCAACTGCAAGGGTTGCTGGCTGTAAATGATCGTACCAGGATCCGTCGCCGTGCTGTAAGCCGGTACGAAGGACAGGCTTATATCGGCGATATCCACCGATGCTACTGGAAAGTTGTCCAGCGCCGTTAGCACTTCCCTAGCCGCCAGGGTCTTTCCTGCCACCATCGGCTGCAGTTGATCCAGAGTCAAATTCCACGGGATGAAGGCCCCGTCGGCTGTGCCCATGAAATAGTCACCGCCAAGCATCGCCACCAGGTAAAGATTCCCGGTCTCGTCCACGTCAGTCGGTGCCACTTCGATCTCAATACTTGCCGTTATCAAGTCCTGAGGAGACACGCTGGAGACGTAGTCGGTTCCGCCGTTTACCTGGACTCCACCGAAGAATCGGGCAGCGCTGCTCTGGCCACTGGTGGTGGCGGTGCTCCCGAGTTCGGGTAGCTGCTCCTGGGACTGAACGTAACTGGGCCATAGCAGGCTAATGAGCAACAGCGCAATTCCAGTGCTCGGATATTTCATGGTGACGCGGTCTGTAGTTTGGAATTATACAACTCGACAGGCTCTGCCCGTAACGGAAACTGCCGGGCAATGGCGCTATTCTTGAAGCCTACNAGGCGCCACAAGGTTTCCTGATCAAGCCTGGCCATTGGTAAACCGCCACAGGGTCTCTACCGTCGCATGCCAGTCACTTCAAGTTCGCCAAACGGGGTTGAAAATCCGCCGCTCAGTGCATCGCCATCAACTGTACCACTGAAATTTAGTGTAATGCTCTGACCCTGGGCATTTATATTTGCCTCAAAGCTAATCGCGTTACCCTTTAACACAATAGCACTGATAGCTTGCTCACCCTGAGCTCCGGCCATACTGCCTGTACCATTCTCAGAGATTGTTAGCACAACTGCCTGCGCGCCAGCTGGTGTGTCCATTTCAACATCCCAAATTCCCACACCAGGGGGAGCGGAAGCCGCGCAACCAACCAACACGACTATTAGTGTTACTAGTAAACCAATTCGTAATTTCATAGTTCGTTACCTTCTTTAATTTATATCAGTGCGGATTGTCCAACAACTTATTCACGAGTCCAGCAATTTCACCAACAATGAATAGAGAGAGTATAACCACGTTAAAATCAAGACGCTATGAGCACGCCAGGTATCGATATACCGAATAACCTCGTGTCTGTGGTCTGATAAACTTATAGCTCTCTACTGACCCCATTTTTTCATTAAAAGAAAATAGCATGATTTCCCAAACTATTGATGTAAAGCGAGTGCAATGTCGATGCCTATACAGAGTAACTATTTTCAATATGCTGCGTCTTACCTAGTGCCGCAATCCATCCTCTTTAGTGGGCGAAATAAGAAGGAAGCCAACGCTTTTAATCGTGATTAGCACGATCGACAACACAACCAGCGGCGATTAATATTTGGACAACGAGAATGTTATGAACATGTTGGGGGTGCCTAAAGAGAAAGTGCTACCATTCTTATGGTTACTCACTCACTGGAACACGGATCCAAGGCGGGTCGGATAGTCGAATTGTTGGAAGCGTAGGTAATTAGTGCCGATGCTAGCGCCAAATTAACGGTAATCTCTGATAATTCCAGTGACGAGAATTCTGGCCAGTTAATAAAATAAGGAATCAAGTTGATGTTTGCTCACTTCACCAGGATGGCTGTTAAGGCCTTGCTACACTTCAAGCTGCACACGCTAATTAGTCTGACCAGTCTGGTGATTGGTTTCCTGTGCTTTGTCTCGGCCATACTGTTATCTAACTATGCCAACAGCTTNGACCGAGGCTTTCCCAACTCAGACAAGATTTTTAGCATCATGATTCGGACCGTTGGAGACAGTTCACTACCCGACAGATTTCCTATCGTAAATCAGCCTACCGCCCGCTACCTGCGAGTAGTGTTCCCGGAAATTCCCAACATCGCCCGGGCCAGTTCCGTTCAGCCCCAGGATGTGACCATCGATGGTCAGACCGTTGCGCTGGATACCAAGTACGTTGAGCCGCGTTTTTTCGATATTTTTCCAATGGAAACTCTGTATGGGCTAGCCCTGGGTGAGGAACTGCCTCCCAATTCGGTAATGCTAAGCGAGGAAGCGGCCCGCCGGGTGTTCGGACGCACCGATGTGGTCGGGGAACGAATGCTAATCGAAAACAAACACGATGTGGTGATTGCCGGCGTGGCCAGGAAGTTTGAATTTGCATCTCACCTGGATTCCCCAATTGCTTTGTTCCATACCGAGTTATATGTGCCGATGGCAATTCCTGATCAGGAAGTACGTGAAAACAGAATTGCCGCTGGTGCCAATCCAGATACCGATCGCTGGGAAAACCAATCGGACATTGTCTATGTAGAGTTTCCCGAAGACATGGAAGTGGATGTGGATGAATTTAATCAACGGCTGGACGATTTCGTCAAAGCCTACATGCCGCAAGAACGGGTGGAGATTCAAACTTTTGAGCTACTGCCAATTAACGAACTCGTCGTGACTCAAATGGCCTTTGTTACCGCTGGCTTCAATATCACCGATATCCTTGTCGTGGCCGGCGCGCTGGTGCTGTTGATCGGTTGCCTGAATTACTCCAACCTGGTGATCGCGCAATTGTCGCTGCGCAGCCAGGAAATTGGCGTGCAAAAAATTCTCGGTGCCAAGCGTAGCCTGCAGGTGCTGCAATACTGTTTTGAGAGCCTGTTGTTCTTGGGAATGGCGCTGGCAGTGACGTTGTTAGTTCTGCTGTTGGTGCTGACTCAATTACAGGACGCTGTGGTTGGCGTGACTCCGGCACTACTGTTGAATCCTGACTTATGGTTAAACCTGGCTCTGGTGCTGATGATCATTGTGGCTATCGCCGGAGGTTACCCGGCAATTCGCACCGCCGTCGTTCCACTGGTCATCATGATGCGCCCTAAAGGCTCCAGCGGCTATTCCGGTCGCATGCGAGCGCTGATGGTAGGCTTGCAGTTTTTTATTTCCGGCACATTGATGATTCTGGCCATGGTGATGTTAGCCCAGAATCAGGCCATGACCCAGCAACTCGATGGTGGGGTGCTGGATCCCAAGATTGTAATTTCGGTGACTACCGACACCTTTACCGTGGAACCAGAACTGCTGGCAAACTAGCTCAAACAACACCCGGGGGTCTTGTCTGTCACTCAGATCGATATACCACCATGGAACATCAGCAGCTCATCCATCAGTTTCTCCCGCTCGGCGGACCTTAATGCCACGAACTTCCAAATGGGAAGGCATTTTGTGGACTATGATTTCTCCGAAACTATGGCGCAGCCAATCACCGCCGGTAGGGACTTTTCACGGGAGCGGAGTAACGACCTCGTCCCAGCTTTTGCCAAGCTGACTCCTGCCAGCGGGCCTTTCTCTCTCATAGTGGATGACCAGGCAGCACAGAGTTTCGGATGGGAAAATGCCGATGTGGCCGTCGGGGAAACGGTATACTTACAGCTTGCTCCACCAGATATAGAGCGGGAAATGGCTGTAGAGTTCACGATCATCGGCGCCATGAGCGATCGTAAGTATGAGTTTATCGATTTCGGCGCCTTCGGTGTGCAGGGCCACGTCTATCTGTTAAAGCCGGAAAGCGCGCCGATCATGATCGTGAAGGTGTCAAGAGAAAACCTTAACCAGGCGCTGCAACATATCGATGCTAGCTGGAGCAGCCTGATGCCAGACATCCCTCTCAGGCGGGAATTTGTCGATGATCTGTTCTACAGCATCTATGGCATTTTTCTCTCGATCAGTGTGGCCATCGGTGCGCTGTCGATCTTTGGCTTCTTCGTTGCCAGCATAGGCTTGTTAGGGAACGCAACGTTTATTACAAATATTCGCAGTAAGGAAGTCGGGATTCGTAAGGTGATGGGTGCCAGTAGCGGCAAGCTGCTAAGAATGTTATTGCTCGACTTCGCCAAACCTATCATGATCGCCAATACTATTGCCTGGCCCCTGGGTTACGTGATCGGCAATGCTTACACCAGCCTGTTCGCGGCTCGAGCCGAAATAACACTCATACCATTTTTAGTGAGTCTTGGCTTATCGGTATTAATCGCCTTCCTGGCAGTTATCTCACAGTCGTGGAAAAGTGCCAATGTAAGACCAGCCCAGATACTCCGGTACGAGTAAAGATCCGGGGACACTCATTTATAGTGACAAACTACAAAAGATGTTACTCTGAGTCGATGAGTAAAACATCCCGTCGTGATTTCCTGAAAGGCTCCGCCATCGCCACTGGCTCAGCAATGCTGGGTGCCTGTGCGGCGACTCCGCAAACTGCCAGTATCACCCAGAGCCAGACTCCCGGCTTTCAACCCCGGCACAACGAACGCGCCAAGGGTTGGCTGCGCTTTTACTGGCAAAAAGCCACCACACCGGATGACTGGAGCTACCATGGCGATGAGGAATTGCCCTGGGGCATCAAGCTGGACCGTGGCCCTATCGATTTCAGTTATGACGGCAACGGTCCCCACCCGTGGTGGGACCAGTACAGCGCCGCACCTTACCTCAGCTACCCACGCTTTGATCTGTCAGATTCCAGCAATGCCATATTGGTTATGGCGGATCAAACCCCTGCCTGGCGCGAGGTCTACACCCGTATCATGGACGAAATGGCCACGCGCCACACGGCTTACTGGGCAGCGATTGACTGGAATACCTTTATCGGTCCCAGTCCCGACCGCGGCAACTATCCACCGCAGATGATGGCGGCTTGGCCGGAGCGGCTCCGCGGCAATTACGATTTCCCCGGCTGGACGGCCAATGGCGTGGAACCCTGGGGCCTGCAGAAAGACCCCATCGGTGCCGATGGCTTTCTGTTCTTTCGCGGCTGGCTCAACCTGTTACTAACTACTTACAAGTACGTTTCCGGTGATGATAAGTGGGAACGGCCCTGGATGATTGCAGGGTACGAGAACGAGCACTTCGAGTGGACACAGCCACGTATCGTTGAGCACCTGTATCAGCAATACCTTGATCATCCGGAGGGGCCCCACTGCGAAAACACCAAGATCTGGCCGTTATGCAACAGTTCTGCAGGCCTTGGTATCTACCTTTCCGATCAGCTTGGTGTCACCAATGCACACGGTGCGTTTGAGAACTGGATCGAGTTTGCCAAAGACAATTACATGGGAATCAACGATCGTAATGAACTCGAATGGATGACGAGTTTCTACGACCCCCTCGCAGATTTCAAGGTTAACGGCGGTGGAGCGGGCGGTGGCCTGAGCATTGCGTTTTACCTTATGCCCCAATCACCAGAGATTGCCACATTCATTTATGAGGCCGCTGCCAATGCCCTGGGCTGGCGTGATCCAAGGCAGGAAATCCGGCCCAGTGTGTATGGCCTGATACTGGCCAAAGCTCTGGGTGATCACACTGCCGTAGCCCGACTCAGCGCCGCCGCCGACCGCGCCTATGAACCGCGATTTTTCGGTGAGGACATGGACAAGTTCGGCTGGTGGGGTAATCTGGGGGAGCCCTGGCCACGGGGCCAGCAAAGTGGCCGCTTGATGATAACCGAAATTGAGGAAGGTAATTGGATGGATGCCTTCAAGGTCAAGCATCTGGACAAATACACTGCACCAACCGTTGAGGGTATAGATTATCCCACTGTGGGAGTAGATCAGGCCTGGAATGACAAGGACAGCGGTATATTATTCGTCAATACTTACGCTGCTGACCGCAATCGCCGCGGCGAGGAAACCAGTTGGCGCATCACCAACCTGCCCAACACCAGCGAAGCCTTCGTGCTGCAAGATGGCGCCGAGTTACCGGTGGAAGTCACCGGGCCTAATAGCGTTCTCGTACGCACAACTATCGATTCTCATAGCTACCAGATCTATACCGGTTATCACGGGCAAGAAGTAGCGCTTTCTCGTGAGTCGGTGCAAGCCGAAGTGGCCGCAGGTTCTGCATTTGCAAGCCGGTCCCGCACAGCGGCGGAAAATGCCAGATCGGCAGAGGCGGTTATGCTAAGCGGTTCGGCTAACTGCCCTTGCTGTTCGTCGGCGGCATGATAGCTCGCTCTGCACTCTGCTTGCTGGTATTGATCCTGCCGTTGTTAGTGTTTGCCCAGGCAGATGACGCTCGCTTTACTCCATCGACTGCTTATACGATCGACTCAAACTTCTTCAAGTTACCAACGGGAAGAACCATTGGTGCGACCTCGGGCCTGGCAATACATCCGAATGGCTCCTCCATATGGGTGTTCGATCGCTGTGGTGCCAACAATTGCCGGGGCTCGAACCTGGCGCCAATCATGCAATTTGACCTTGATGGTAATCATCTCATCAGCTTCGGCGCAAATAGGTTCATGCGTCCCCATGGCTTATATGTAGATAGCGACGGCAATGTCTGGGTTACGGACGATGTCGGGCCGGGCAGGATAGACACCCAGCGAGAAGGAAAAGGCCATCAGGTGTTTAAATTCAGCCCCACTGGTGAGCTTCTCATGACGCTCGGTAAACCCGGCGTTGCCGGTGATGGATCCTATGAGTTCAATATGCCCTCCGCGGTGATTGTCGGACCCGACGGCAACATCTATGTAGGCGATGGCCACGGCGGGCGATCCAACTCGCGCATTGTCAAATTCGATGCCGAGGGAAACTTCATCAAAACCTGGGGCGAGTCTGGAAGTGGTCCGGGACAGTTCACCGTACCCCATGCACTGGCATTCGATTCAAGCGGTCGTTTGTTCGTTGGCGATCGCGGCAACAACCGGGTGCAGGTTTTTGATCAGGAGGGTAATTTCATCCTGGAATGGAACCAGTTTGGTCGTCCGAGCGGCATGTTCATCGACGCCAATGATTTGCTGTACGTCACTGACTCTTCCTCAACGCCTACCAATAATCCCGGCTATGGGGAAGGAATTCGCATCGGCAGTGTGAGAGATGGCCGGATTAAGATTTTCATTGACGATCCAGATGTAGACAGCACCCAGGAAGGTGTGTTTGCAGATAGCGACGGGAATGTCTATGGTTCACTTACCGGTGGCATGGCCTTGCGTAAATACACACCCAGGTAATCCCTTTCGACACATAATAATGAGTCGGGTGGTACCAATTCGATCAGGTGCATGCAATTGAACGTGAGTCAGGAAGGGATACCACATTGTTTTCCATGTGTACCACGATTCTTCGTGTTTCCGCAGTCAATCAATTCATAAGGTAGCTTAGTGTCTTTTAGCGACAGCAAGAGTTGGGGAGCCGTATTACTGCTGTCGATCTGAACGAGGGAGAGATTCTCTGGCAATTTCCTGCGCCGAGCAGAAAGTTAACTGGCACGCTCGTTCAGTTATTCATCTTTTCCTGTCGGCGTACTTCACGCCACCCATCGACACTATAGGGTCCACCACCATAAGCGACCAGCAGGAGAAAACTAATAAAGTACATAGCAGCCAGCTCACCACGGTTGATTGTTGGAAACCAGGCCAGGTGCAATGTCAGGTAAGTCATGAGCATTAACGCGGCAGCTAGTAGTGCTACCAATTGGGTCCACAACCCCAGGGCCAGTAACAGCCCACCAAAGAATTCTACCGTGCCGGCAAAAAACAGGGCGTTAATCTCCAGCGGTATTGGAAAAGAAATCAGCTCCCCAATATTAATGGATGTCATGCCACTTCCCCGAAAAGGTTGAGGATTTTCTCCGAAGAGTTTGGTATATCCATGGGTCATAAACATTGCTGATGCCAGTACCCGAAATAGTGTCCAGCTCCAGATTTGAGAGTTTTCTACAAAGCTTGAGGTGTTAAAACGGTTTGCCATTTTAAGTCTCCTTTAACCTGGAATTGATCTTGTGAGTAGTGGCGCAAGAATGCAATACACGAGCCCGCATTGTGATAATTTGTTGCAAACTCGTTAACGGGAACAGGATTGCGACGCTCTCACTTCACCCCTTACTTAACTATTATGCACCACCCTTGTGAGCACCATCACATTCAAGATGACTAATGACTTGCGCGAAAGAAAAAGAAACTCAACACTGTCCTTTTAGTATCTGATCATTTGGAGTATTAAGTTGAACAGAGCGAAAAGTTCCTTATTTCGTGCATACCCCGGCTTTCTGGCCGTTGTCATTTTAGCGTTCGGTCAGTCATATGCACAGCTTGCCACTGACCCGGGCACAGGCAACTTGCAGTTGGAGATCGCAGCACCCCATCAATTTACAACAGTACATCTGGATAGCGATAGTTATACCGGTCGCTTCGATCTGAATGTAGCGACCGTAGACATAGGGAAGATGGCGGATCTGTCTCTGGCCGCCGAATATCAAGATCAGTGGTATCTTCGTACACCCGCCGGATGGGATACCTGGGATCAATCCCAGCAGTCGCCCAATCCCTTCAACACGATTGCTCTTTCCAGTCAAACCTCGTTCGAGTTATTTGAAGACCAGTCACTCCCGGCAGGGGATTACGATGTCTACGCGACGTATCAGGTTGCGGGCGAAGACATGATCGTAACACTGTCTGGTTTCAATCGATTCATCGCTTAGCTGGATGTTTGGGGCTGGTCTGGCAATCAGGTAGAACTGGAGTTTATCAACGCCTCCGATCCTGCCAATCTGAGTCTGGAGGAAAAACTGACAATAGATGGCAATCTGGTCTCCAGTCGTCGAGTCGGCGATTCGCTCTATCTGGTAACCCGTTATACACCTTTTATTGGGGGATATACCAATTACGCGCTTGATGAATCCACGCGGCAGGCGAATGACCTGTTGTTAACCGAGGCAAGCCTGACCACCCTGGTACCAAAACTGGAAATGCCGGACAGGGAGCCTCTGGATCTGATTGAAAGTCAAAACTGCTTCATGGCAACCAGTGCGGTCGATATTAATCGCAATCCTACGATTATCACGATTACCACCATACCTCTGAGTGATCCATCCGCTTTTGCAAGTACCTGCTACCTCGGTAATTCTGAGACGATGTACATGACGCCGCAGTCTTTGTTTTTAGCGACGACACAAAATCAATATACGATTCTGGCTCCCGATGCACTGGTCTACGATCCAGAACACAGGACAGCTATTCACAAATTTTCGATCGCGGATAGAGGTGTCTCCTATAGCGGTTCTGGTGAGGTGCGGGGGCATCTGGGTTGGAGCGAAGACAAACGCTCTTTTCGTATGGGAGCCGGAGGTGAGGATGACAACTATCTGAACGTTGTCACATCGATTGGGGACACCTGGGGGGTCTACTTCAAGTACTCGCCTTACGGTGCTCAAGGGGGTTGGCAATCAACTCGAGACTGTCGACTTTATTGATGGTATTGGCAAACCGGGTGAACGATTATTCGCAGCAAGGTTCGTTGAGAACCGCGCCTACCTTGTCACCTTTCGAGTGATTGATCCCCTGTACGTCATCGACTTATCAGATCAGGAGAACCCTGCAATAGCTGGTGAATTGGAAATCGAAGGCTATTCCGATTACCTGCATCCGGTCGGCGAAAATCTGCTACTGGGCTTTGGTAAGGATGCAATTGCCGATGACGGCTCATCTGATTTCGGATTCACCCGTGGTGCCTGGTACCAGGGAGTCAAGGTCTCGCTGTTCGATGTCTCCGATCCCGCGTCTCCCGCGGAAATCAATTCGCTGGTTTACGGTAAACGGGGCTCCGAATCGGAGATTCTCTCCGACCATCATGCCATCTCCTTCCTGCCTGCTACCGGCAATAACAGGGCGCGATTCCGATTCAAATCCATGAAACCGCACCGGACTTCGAGGGCTTCGATCCCGGCGCGCCCAATGCCTGGTACTCGTTTACCAGCAAGGGGCTCTATTCATTCGAAGTGGATGAGTCAGGCATGATACAGGCTGGTATTATCGAAGCTGACTCCACGGAAAACATAGAAAGCTTCGCCATCTTCAGTTCTTTCGGTGATCGTTCTGTGTTGGTAGATGATACGGTGTTCTACCTACATCAGGGTGAGGTGCTGGGTTCTGCGTGGGGAACTGAGTAGACTGTAAGGACTCGAGTCAAAGAGGCCACTTGCACCCACTGCTAATAGATCATATTCTGGTTCAAAATAGAAAAACCAAGGAGGGCTCCATGAGAACCCCAAACTGCCTGAATCCCGCCCGAGTTTCTGTTTCCCTGCTGTTAAGCGTTGGGGTGGTGGTACCGCTGGCCCCCCTGGTGGCGCAAACCACTAATCCATCGACTAACGTCGCATTACCGCAAAACAGTTCCGCTCAAGTAGACCGCTACGATCAGGTTGCGGATATGCGGGGTCTCGATGGTGTGGTTGGCTACGGACGCGGCGCTTCATTTGCCGACATTGACAGCGACGGCGACGATGACCTGTTCGTCGCTGATACCGATGGTCGCTTCTTCGGTGCGCCTTACGGCATGTCTATGATCTATCTGAACGATGGCAGCGGAAACTTCGTGCCCGGGGAATTCAATCTCGATGCGGCAGATTTTAATGCCACATGGGTGGGCTCCTTCGCCGACTACGACAATGATGGTGATCCCGACCTGATGGTGGGTAACGGTGGCTATACTGCCAGCTCGTCATTGGTATTACTGGAGAACCGCATCGACCAGCGCCAGGGCTTTGTGAATGTTACCGCCGCTGCAGGTTTCGACTCTGCGGATGACACAGTCCAGGCCAGCCCTTGGTGGGGAGTCTCCTGGGCCGACTACGACAACGACGGTTGGCTGGACGTGATGGTGACTCGGATGGTCGGACGACCGCTACTGTTCCACAATGAAGGAGACGGGGTATTCAGCGAGCAGGGGGAAGCGCTTGGATTCCAGGATGCAGGCCATCGGAATGCGAAAAATCCAGTTTGGATTGACTACGATGAAGACGGAGACCAGGATCTGTATTTGTCCGGTATCGACTGGCACGCATTCTACCGTAATGTGGGTGACCGCTTTGAGGACGTAACGCAGGAAATTTTCGCCGAACCATTGGCTGGTCGCTCTGGCTTACCGGCTGTCTTTGCAACTGCCACCGCCGATTTCGACCAGGATGGTCACGAAGATATCTACCTGGGGCGCTGGGACTCGCAGGACTATATACTGTTTGGTGACGGGGCAGGAAAATTTGAGCGACTCGGCAGTGAAGCCGGACTCGACACAATCAACCATGTCCAGCTATCTCCGACCGACAACAATCCGATGGGAAATGAAGGACAACAGGCTCGTCGCCAGGCGCGGCTGAACGGTCCCTCAGGAGAAGAGGATGCAGGTATATTACCCTATGAGAACACGATGGGCCTCGGTGTCGGTGATTTTTACGATGATGGATTTCCCGATGTCGTCATTGGTACAGGCGAACCGGAGTTTGCCGCCGCGGATATCTTTCTTTGCAATCGTGGGCAGCGCCGCTTCGAACGCTGCACCGATCAGTTTATCGATCCAGCTAGCGACCACACAATGACACGCGGTCACGGTGCCATCTTTGCTGATGTTGACCGTGACGGCTTCACCGATTTCTACTTCAATCTGGGTGGTCACCCCAACTATGATTTCGCTCGCAAGACTGAATCAAGAGAAACCAACAAGTTGTTCATGCGGCAAACCGAGGCAACCGCGAATGCAGCCTGGCTAACCCTCAGTGGAACCAGCAGCAACCGGGATGCTATCGGTGCCAGGATTCGCTATGGGGAGGGAGACCTGGCACGATATCACTATATGCGTTCAACGCAGGGTTTCCAAAGCCAGAACAGTATGACTCTGGTATTGCAACTGGGTGATCGGGAATCGGTGCCGGTTATCATTGACTGGCCCAGCGGAGCAACTACTGAGTTGACCGTTGCTACTGGAGAGCACAGAAACGTGGTGGAGCAGTAGTTGATTCATTTATTTTAGTGTCTCCCTGGCAATTTCAGTACACTCCAGAGTGGTCAATAATCCCAATATCTAGGCAAACAGTGCCATGTTATTGAGATTTACACTACACTACGAATTGCGTGATCAAATAAGCTTCGTAAAATCAATAACTTATCCATTGGCATAGGAATTGCGGACCGAGTTGATGGTTTTATTATATTTTTGTCGGGAGGATCACATGAAAAAATCACTATTAATCACCTTGATTACAATCATTGCGCCAGGATTGACGTATGCACAATCCTGCAGATACCAGAAAGAGATCGATTTTACTGTCGACGCGGCTTCTGTTCAAAACTTACAAATAGATGTTGGCGCGGGCGATTTGTCAATTAGAGGTAACGGGAATACGAGTGAAGTATCTGTTACTGCTGTGGCCTGTGCAAGCTCTCGAAATCGATTGGATGGAATGGACCTACTGCATCGTAGTCAGGGTACTAACATTGAAATTTTTACAGAAATTCAAAGGCGCCGAAACTTTCTTTCCTTGTTGAGCTTTGGAAGTGCCTATATCGATATTGAAATGGTAGTACCTGAGGGGCTTGCATTACAGGTAGATGATGGCAGTGGATCTGTAGATATTACCGGTGTTTCGTCGCTGGTGTTAGAAGATGGTTCAGGGTCAATAGCAGTCTCGGATGTAAATGGGGATGTGCACATTGAAGACGGCTCCGGTGCCATTGATATAAGTCGCGTTGATGGCCTGGTATCCATCGATGATGGTTCTGGAGGTTATTGAAAGCAGTGCGGTTCGCATCATCGACGATGGTTCTGGTGGTATCCGCATCGCGAACATCGCCAGAAATGTCCACATCGAAGATGATGGCTCAGGCGGCATCGACATTCAGGAAATTGGCGGTGATGTGACGATAGATAGTGCCGGTTCGGGCTCATTGAATGTCCAAAGTGTAGCCGGCAACTACTATTTTGATCGGGATTGACAGTACTGCTCATCTTCCAAATCGCGTCAGAATAATAGGCCTAGCTCAACTATACTGTTTTCATAGTCAAGAGCAAGAAGCAGCCCCCTAAACGACAAACGCCCCGGGCCGATTGGCCCGGGGCGTCGCTTCTTACGAAGTGGAAGTTAAACTTAAGGTGTAACCGTCACCGGCAAGTACGCGTTCGACCAACAGCACTGGTTGTCCATCTTGCTGTCCGGTGCCGCCCAATTGTCGGCCCGCAGTCGAATAACATAATCACCCGGCGCCATAAACGTGGCTTGCGTAGATGCCTCGGTCCAGTCGTCACTGCTGATCATGGCACCCTCTCCGGCGGCTTCTTCCCTGGCCCGGCCCGTCATGGCCGCGTTGTCGAATTCGGGTATAGACGGCCCCTGATGCAAGATCCATTCTGTGCCCACCTGGTAAAGATTGTCGACATCGTATTGGCCTCGATCGCCGCGATCCTGTACGAAGGCCGACAAGGTTACTGGAGTTCCAACCGATGCTGTGACCGTGGGACCCTTGATTCCCTCCCGGTCGGTGGACTCAGGCCCACCCTGGGTGAATCGAATGGTCGGATTAAACGAGCCGAGAGCTCTTCTTGCTGAGCTCATCTCGTAGGCTACCGACACGGCTCGTCCAGGCACGGAGTAGCTGTGCCCCGCGTGAGACAAGGTCCACACGATCTCGGTTCCGGCCATGCCAGCCGGTACCGTGACCGCAAACGCTCCCCGTTCACGAATACCCGTCAGGCCGCCCCGGTCGTAAATCGGGAAGTGAGTAGGCTGCACCCCATCGAACTGAGTCGGCCGGATGTAGTTGTTCGGCCCGAGCGGAATGTCGACGAGCTCACCTGTGTTTCGGTTCATGAAACCGAAGACCATCGTGACAGAGCCGTCACCATTGTCGATCCAGCCGTCGAAGAACGGCGCTACGAGATCACCGGACGTCTGAAACCGGGCCAAGGGATAGTCACGCAATTGCTGTGGTAACTGCGCATAGAGAGGCGCAGCGATCAGCCCCACTAGCAGGACCGCAAGGGCCCTGCCAGTAAGCTGCTTATACTTGCTCACTAGAATCTCCTTCTTTGTGCGGCGTTAGGTCTCTCTTCGCCGCGCTCTGCGAGCATTCTCTCGTAACCCTCTTCATCCAGATGCGTGACGGCGATCCAGGCATGGGACATCTCATCGGTTGTCCTCTGGCCCATACCGACCCATTGATCCGGATCTGGATTAAGCGGATTATCCGCGCTGTTGTCGTACCATGCAGTCAGGATGATCGTCGCACCGGCCGGAACCAGCGGCTGGGCGCCTTCATCATAGATATGACTGTGGTTCCAACCCGCATTCCAGTTCGAGGCCTGGCTGACCACCTCGCGTCGACCGTTTATCGGAGTGAAGATTTCCATGGTCATTGCCACGCCGCGCAAGTGCAAGTGCGGCTGCCAG
Source organism: Gammaproteobacteria bacterium (assembly GCA_002726595.1). GTDB lineage: Bacteria > Pseudomonadota > Gammaproteobacteria > Pseudomonadales > Pseudohongiellaceae > UBA9145. The sequence goes on from PBTO01000137.1 coordinate 16,065, forward strand.
CTGTCGAGGCGCACCGGATGATCGAAGGAGTGAAATCCCTGTGTCATCAACTTGCCGTGTGGTGGAATATCGAAGTCACCGCCTTGAAGGCCATAGCCGCGCAGATCCTGACGGTAGACTCCTGTTTCGTCGAAGTCCTCATCCTGATACCAGATGCCAACCGAGACCTGATCGTCGGCTACAGCAGTGCCGTCGGGATAGTAGTGGATACTCCACCTCACCATGGAATCCGCGGGCGCGGTTCTGCATGCTCCCTCGGGAACCATCTCTCCGAGCTTGCCGAATGCGAACTCGGACAGGCGGCCATAGGTTTCCCACTCACCGTCTTCGTTCCGAGTCTCGAACTGAGAGTTGGCATGGTGTGTCGATCCATGGGCGGCCCTCGAAGGCAGCGTCTCGATAGCCTTGATGCACCGGTCCTCAGTGATGCCCGTGGTCACCAGAGGATTCCACCACATATCCTGACCATTGGCCGGAACGTCCCACGGCGCCGACTGGATGACGAGGTCTGGCAGGCCGAGATCGCTTTCGAGGCGCCACTCACCGATTTCCGGATACTGAATTGGCTCCGGCAGGTTGGCAGAATTACCCTCCAGGGCACCCGCGTCTACCCAGGCAACGATCGTGTCGATGTCTTCCTGGTCCAGCCGCCAGTCTTCCTTCAGCTCCTGAATCCCGATATCCCTGTCGTAGTGATACGGTGGCATCTCGCGTGATATCACCGCCTCTCTGATCAAACCCACATAGGGTCGGACTTCGTCATAGCTAGTGAAGGGCATTGGTCCGATGTTCCCTTCCTGATGACAGATCTGGCAGTTGTCCTGCATAATCCTCGCTACTTCATTTGAGTACGTGGGGTCCTCACTTATTTGGGCGCCAGCAAGTGCGGGCACCAGAGCCATCCCCGAGAACAACCCTGTTACGATAATTTTTTTCATGGTTCACTCCTGTTGAAAATCAAGCTATCTAGAATCAAGCAGTATTTATCATTAGTGTAATTGTGCTTTTACAATGAGGAAGTGTAAGTCCTTAAACTTCACTTTTATTGACATAGATCAAGTTGACCTTATAAGTAAAACAAAGGGTGCCTCGCACGAGCCGCTCTATCCCATCCCCGCTATAGATCACGCATGATTTAGCTAATTTTCAGCCAAGTTAAAACGAAAAATACACAATCCTACTCTGTCGAGCAGACTCTAAACTATCATTGATGGGCGAATCCTGAAATTGGGCCACTCGTTACTCCGCCACCTTCTGCTGTGCAGGGATGCACGAATGTCGCGAGCGCATGGCAGATTTTTTGCTCCTGCAAAACCTGCATTTCCGTCATCCTTGACGGTCAGATGCGCAGGAGCGACCTTGGCAGCAAGCATCAAAAGAAATGAATGGGGAATCAAGAATCTCCAAACAATTCGATCTGAGGTGGTGCTCGTTCCCTTCATTAGTCGCCATTTTGAGGCTGAAACTGAGGGTTTTGGAGGAAATTGCTAATGACTATATTGGGTCGACAGCTGCCGTTCAGCCTCAAGCCCGATTTCCCCACGATTATGTCTGCTATACCCCCGTAAGCGGACCCCTAATTATCGTGGCAATCCAGTTAGACAGCCCGTTTGCCCGAGCCTTCCTGCTAAGCTGCTTCATGAAATTGTCTTCGGTGGGGATTGGATTTTGGAGAGACGGATTACGGGCTGTTAATTGGCGTGCCAAAGTGAACAGTTTAGAGGGATGATTGGCGTTGAAAATTGAGCACCCCATCTTGGTGTGTTTTCGGTTTAACCCCCATTGCTGCTGTGTGCAACAGATTAGCCTTGCGGTTTAAGGTGGTCAGTTTTGGATGCCAACGGGTGGTCAGGTTCCGGCGCCAATTGACACCCTTGGTGAGTTTGGTGTCATTTCTTGCAGCTTCAATAAATCGCCTTTGGAGCAATCCCCTTGTTTTGGTTCAAGAATTAGGTTCCAAATATTCTAACTCTTGGCTCAATAGATAAGCTTTAAGATTTGTTTTGGAAGCTCTGCGATCCCAGGAGTTTAAGTTTGAACCATCCCACATCCCAGCTTCGCCGCCGATTTCAAATTCTTTAGTTTCGTTTTCTCTCTTCGCTGCTTGAGACGCTTTAACAAATTTCATCTGCTTTTGAAAAATTTCCCATAATTCGCCTGGTATTATGTCGTCGCAAATGTATTTCACATACTTATCTGTTTGTTTGCTGGAAACGCCTTGGGCTACAAACCCCCTAGATATAAAATAGAACAAATACCCTACGAAGAAGGGAGATTGTAGTTTCTGTGACGCAAGCGTGTTAAATTGCATCCAAAAGTGACCCACCTTTTGCTCTGGAAACTGACCTCATTTGAATATACCCCGAAATCACCACTTACGACCCAAACCGGACATTTGCGATTTTCCAGATTTATCTCAAATTCGACTCCCGAAAGCAGATAAATTGACCATAAAGCCTTTTATTCTGGACTCCCTTGTCAAATAATTAACAAGAAACAGGAACACAGCCCTGAGACTTATTCAGAGCGATTGACAGTAAGCCGTGTTTAGAGGAAATCCCGATTCGCTTGAGAAATAGTGAAAAATCTAAGTTGCGAGTTGCGATCCTGCTTCTGAACTCCGGACGAGGGAGTGGCGAGGTGGCACGCCAGCAAGCACGCTATCTG